>CAZJZO010000072.1:0-18339 GCA_964550495.1 uncultured Porphyrobacter sp.
TTATTAGGTAAATCAGCACGTTATATGCTCTCTATATTTCCCTCCTCCGCTACCAGGTTCGAGTCCCACTCTTGTGCGCTTGCGTCCGCATGGGTCCGGAGTCTTGACCCAAATCTCTGATTGCAATCACAGATGAGCTACCACGCCAATCCGCTTGGACCCGTTTGCGTCCGTATGTGTACGCCTGAAGCCGAAGCCGCTTGGGGGTATCGATGGGGGTATTTCCGACTTCCGTGGAAACAGGCGATAGCCGCATCCGCCAAAGAGCACCTAACACTATCAGCCAGCCAGACTTGAAACTCGCTTCAACAGACGCTGCCGAAATTCAGTTGAAGCGTCGGCGGCCAAGCATACGAAAACGCCGGTCAGTGCCTGGTCACGAAACCCGTCGAGATCAAAATAGCCATTGGCCCAATCCTGCCGCGCGAGCCGGTAGCTGTCATAGACCTGCCGCCCAAGCTGCTCTGCTGAGATTTGGCCTTTCAGCAGGCCTTCGGCTTGTGCCGCTTTGCAAGCCTCAACCGGCTGTTGCAGCGATCTTGCAAAGATGCCGTGGTTTGATCGCTGTTCAAACAATCCGCTCCGGTCGCCAGCGACAAAGGCGGCGCGGTAAAAATCCTCGTCTTGCGCGAACAGATCAGCGAGCCGCGTGATCTGCTGCTCAAAGCCGGCCTCTATGTCGTCAAAGTCAGACTGATTTTGGACTTCATGCAGCCGTTTGACCAAGGCTTCGATGATGCGGGCCAGGATCTCGCTTTTGCCTCCGATCAGATTGTAGATCGTGGGCACGGTTAGCTCTGCGCGTGCAGCGAGTTCCCGAATCTTGAGCGCGTCAAAGCCTTCTTCAGCAATCATCGCTCGGGCGTGATCGAGGATTCGCTCTGCCCGCTGAGACTTCTTGTCTTCGCGGGTGAGTTTCGCAGCAGTTGGAGCGGCTTGAACCATGCAAGCACCATAAGGCGCACGGCCGCTTGACTCAAGAATTAAACGACGTTAAAAGTTTTAACATAGTTTAAATTGTGGAATTGCCGGCGGAGACTGACATGGCAAAGACAGATAGCGCAAAGTTCGATTTCTCAAAGTCTATTGAAGCTTGCGCCGCGCGCTATGGTGCGGAAGCGGATGCGGTCCGTAGTTATATGAACGAAGGTCTGGACGCAGCTTTGGCTCTGCCCAACCGCGGACCGATCAAATTCAATGAGGATGGCTCGCTCGATCAATCGATCCGCGATGCCTATTCGAAATATGGCTTCTACATTTTCGAAGGCGTTATCGGCTCTGTCGAGCTTGCCGATATCGAAGAAGATCTTGAGGATCTGCGAGGCCGTTTTCCGACCCATCCCGGATCCGAAGTCGATAAGCGTGGTCGCCCAGCGCTTGGACATGACTGCAAAGGACCAGGTCTTACTTGGGGTAAGCCGCTTAGTGATCCGCTCGGCGGAACTGAGATCGCCAATGGCCGCCATCAGGTGAAGTTGAAGGAGCTTGACGCTGGCGAGGGTGCGCCGGAGGCCACGCCGTTCATTCTGCTTGGTTCTCTGCAATTCTCTGATGCAGCAATGCGCACATACGGCCACCCCGAATTGCTGCAGGTTGCTGCCTGCATTAACGGCGAGGACTTCGCGCCCTTTACCGAAGTGCTGTTCATCAAAGATCCCGGTTATGGGGCGGCGGTCTCATGGCATCAGGATGGCGATACCCATTGGGATAATCCTGATTTTGACGAGGACATCCACGGCTTCAACTTCATGGCGCAAGCCTATGGCAGCTCGCCGGTCAACGGTGTCTGGGTGGTCCCTGGCACGCATAAGCTGGGCAAGATGGACATCCCCACGATGGTCGCAGAAAGCGGCAGCGAGCGCCTGAAGGACGCCGTTCCGATCGTGTGCGAAGCCGGTGATGTGGTCATCTGCAACCGCCAGCTGGTCCATGGCTCGTTTGCCAATAGCGGGTTTGAGCCGCGCCTTACGATCAACTTTGGGTTCCACAAGCGATCATCTGTGCTCGATATCGAGGGCGCAGGCATCCACTGCCCGGTTGAAACCTACAGTGCCGAAGTGATCCGCGAGCGGTCCAAAGTGATCGGATATGCAATCGCTGCAAGGCAACAGAAGTATCCGCATGAACAGCCCTACGCCTATGCGCCGTTTGCAGAAGCAGAAGATGACTTTGCCTGGACGCCCTCGGCCAAGGCGAGCATCAAGGATTACAACCTGATTGATCTGAGCATCTAGGCACAAACCAATGACCCAGACCGTCAAGATACTGACGATGCATCCCGGTATGCAGGGCCTGTTTCCGAACAAGCCTGAGCATTGGGACTTCATTGCCCACGGTAAAAGCGTTGAGGCAACCATAGCGAAGCGCGGGAGCGAGGTTGAAGTGTTGCTTTCCGCGAGCATCGAGAAGCTCGATAAAGCGATGCTTGAACAGCTGCCCAACCTCAAAATGGTGGCATCGATCTCTGCCGGTTTCAGCAATATCGACCTCGAGGCCTGTGCTGCGCGCGGGATCCCTGTGACCAATGCACCGGGGCTCAATTCTGGCGATGTAGCGGACTTGGCTGTAGCAATGATGGTATCGCTGTTGCTCCGTATGCCCTCCAGCCAAGAGTATATCTTGTCCGGTCAATGGACAGACAATGCGCCTCCGCTAAGGCATTCGCTGCGTGGCAAAACAATCGGAATTGTCGGCATGGGTTCGATTGGTCAGGAAGCCGCAACGCGGCTTGAGCCATTTGGCTTTGACATCAAATGGTGGGGACCTCGAGCAAAGCCCGAGATTACCTACACATATGTTCCCTCGCTCTTGGAGCTGGCGGAGCAATCGCAGGGCCTGATCGTCTGCTGCCGACCCGATGCCTCAACCCACAAGATGATCGACGGAGCAATCCTTGAGGCGCTGGGTGCGCAAGGGGCGTTGGTCAATGTGTCGCGCGGTAGCGTTGTCGACGAGGCCGCGTTGATCGATGCATTGAAGTCAGAAAAACTGGGCGGTGCTGGGTTAGACGTATTCGATCCCGAACCGACCAGCCCCGATCTTTGGGAAGGTGTCCCCAATGTCCTCCTGACACCGCATCAGGGCGGTTCCACATTTGAAACGCTCTTCAAGCAAGCGCAGCTGGCTCAGGAGAATATTGAGGCTTTCCTGCACGGAGAGCCGCTCTTGTCACCTGTGGGATAGCCCAACTGCGAAAACGCTGCTGCGGCTTACTTCCAGCCGCATTAGGTACTAGTCGACCGGCAACGCTCTATTCGCTCGACCCATCTTGTAGGCGACATAGAATGGCACGAGGGCAAAGAGTGTCAGCAAGAAGGCGATAAAATTCTCCCGGCTCTGTAACAGCGCGTTGAGGACTATTTGTCGCATCTGGCTGTAGCCCTCGGGCACGGGCACAACCTTGTTGTCGCGGCGATATTCTTCATAGTTGGCCAGCATTCGCTGAAAGCGCTGCGGCTCTGATGCGGCCAAGTCCATGGTCTCCCCAGGGTCTGTTACGATATTGAATAAGCGCCACTGGCCATCTCCGACCGGCGGCTGGTTCACGACCAGTTTGTAGTCGCCCTGGAAAAGCACGCCGTGGTCGGTCAATTCATAGCCAACCCAGTCATCAGGTCCGTAGGCTCGATCAGAAATCCCGGAAATCACTGGCGTCAAATCACGCCCGGTAATCGGTTGAACCGGTCGCCCGGCATAGCGCTCCGCTGGCTGGGATACGCCGGTCAGCGATAGGATGGTTGGGGTGATATCAGTCGCCCAGGCGAATGCTTTGGTCAGTCGCCGCTCACGATCGATAGGTGCCCCTCCAATGATTAGAGGAACACGCATTCCACCTTCACCGGCGTAGAATTTGTAATAGGCCAATGGGCTTGCAGAGGCGCTGGCAAAGCTGGGGCCAATTGTGTTGAAACTGCCTTTCAGCCCCAACGTTCCATAATCCAGATTATAGCCGAGATTTGCCGGACCCAGCCTTTGCGGGAACCCCCGAGGGTCAGCCGGCCCGCTTGCCTCGCTGCCATTGTCCGAAGTGACAATGAAGATTGTATTTTCGTATTGTCCGGTCTGCTTGAGATGGTCGATCAGGCGGCCGATGTGGAAATCCATCGCCTCGATCATACCTGCATAAACCGCCATGCGTTTTGCTTGGTAGCGCCTGTCCTCTTCGCTCAGGGCGTCCCAGTCGTCGGTCGTTTCCATGCGCACCATCGGCGTGTCCGCTGGCACGATCCCGAGGGTTACTGCTCGCTCCAGACGTTGCTCGCGTAGATCGTCCCAGCCAGTGTCGTAGACGCCCATGTAGCGGTCGATGAATTCTTGCGGAGCCTGCACGGGCGTGTGCACGGCCATAAAGGGCAGATAAGCGAAGAACGGCTCACCATCCTGCGACCCGCTATCGATGAATTCGATCATGCTATCGACTAGAAAACGCGAGGAATAGAAATCGTCGGGAAGCGTGTATCGCTCCCCATCTGCGAACCAGTTGGCTTGGTCGTAGATGGGCAGATAGGGGCGCTGTTCCCAATTGTCCGCGCCTGAATCCATCATGGCGACGGTTCGCTGAAAACCGCGGCGGCTGGGGAGCTTCTCCGGCTCCATACCCAAGTGCCACTTCCCTGCCATGTAGGTCTTGTAGCCGGCGTCCTCGAGCAAGGTCGCCACGGTGACCACATCATCGCCGAGGACACCTTGATAATTGGGCTGAGCACGCTGTTCAGGGGCAATCATTTCGGGAATGTTCGGGACACCTGCCAGATGACTATCGACGCCTGTAAGGAGCATCGCTCTGGAGGGCGCGCAATTGGGCCCAGTGTGGTAGTTGGTGAAGATTATACCCTGATCCGCCAGCGCACTCAGATGGGGTGTGCTGATCTCGCTGCCGTAAGGGGCCAGATCGGAGTAGCCCAGATCGTCGGCGAGAATGAAAACAATGTTGGGACGCGACGCGTTGGCTGAGAGCTGCTGTGAAGGTGCTTCCACAGCATCCGCCCGAAATGATCCTCCAAGTGTCCCGGCAGCTGCAATGCCAAGGCACAGCACACCGGCGCCAAATAAAAGGCGAAAGGCAGAGCGGATCATTGGCTCACTGCTCCTGAGGCAGGCGGCGCGAGGCGGCCAGCAAGATACACCCAACGACCAGTTCAAACATGATCTGCGGACCAGCCAAGGCAGCATCATGGACGAGCCAGGCAATGATGCGGCCCAGGGCGGCAACGCCGAGCAGCATCATGGGCGGATAATACCACGCGCGCCTTTCCGTTATCAGCGCGATAAGCATGCAGCTCCCAAGGGTAAGGAAGAAGCCCGACATATCTCCGATCAGCGAAGAGCGGCCAAGGCCATCACTCAGGCCTAGCCCGAGAGTGGCGGCCACCTGGCTTGGCGCCACCAGCCACCGAACGCCTGTAAAGATGAAGAGCACCGCTGGCAGCAGTACCAAGCCTTTGAGTATCTTGTTGACCAATGCTGCTCTCCCGCTGCGCTATTCGCTGCGTCACCATTTGTGCAGCCGCTTTGGCGTAATTTTGATAGCATAAATAGTGCCATAATGTCAGTCAGGTCAAACCGAAATGTGACTGCGATCGCGGCGGAGCTGAGTGAACGGCAAACCCAATATGATCGTATTCATCTCAGTGTACACCTTCTTGTATCCTGCATCTGTTCGGCGATCTGAGGCCTGGCGCATTACACGCGCCGTCGCGGATTGACTCCCATATCGACACTATATATGCCAAAAGAATATGGCACGATAGATGCTTATATGTGGGAGAGGTTTTGTGGCACGGATTCAGCTAGGTGCGCTTGGTCGTGGCGGATCGAAATTTGCGTTGATGGCGGCGATGGGTTGGGGGCTAGTGGCAGCTCCAGCGCTTGCACAGGATGGGGCTGACGCAGACGAGCAAGCGCTGCAACCTGACGATGGAGTTATCATCGTTACCGCAACACGCAGGGCGCAGGACGTGCAGGATATTCCTATCGCTGTGACCGCGGTGAGTTCGCAACAGTTGGAAGCTCAGGCAATCGATGACGTCACCGATCTTGGTAGCGTTGCCCCGAGCTTCAATTTCTCGCGTGCTCAAGCTGCATCAAACGGTGTGGTGCTCCGTATTCGCGGTATTGGCACCACTTCCAACAATATCGGGTTTGAAAGCGCAGTCGGCGTATTCATCGATGGAGCGTATCAATCGCGCCCGAGTGTGGCGCTGGCTGAATTTGTCGATGTTGAACGTGTCGAGGTGCTGCGCGGTCCACAGGGCACGCTGTTTGGCCGCAACACATCAGCAGGGGCGCTGAACATCACAAATCGTCGCCCGGATCTCAGTGAGTTCGGAGGCTTCGTCAACGCGACCTACGGAAACTTTGATCAGCTTAGCTTCCAGGGCGCGGTCAATGTGCCGGTGGTTGAGGATTCGCTCGCGCTTCGCGTGACTGGCGCTTACCGCAAGCGCGACGGTTTCATTGGCGTTCTTGATGCCGCGGGCAACCAGTTCGACACCACCAATGATGTCGATCGTTACTTGGTGCGGGGTCAGATTGGCTTCGCGACTGACGGCGGCATCGAAGGACGCATCATAGCGGACTATTCCAAGGACCAAAGTTCTTGCTGCGGTGCGATTGAATTGCTGCGTTCGCCGATTGAGGGCGCAGGATTGTTCAATCTTGTGGGGCTAGGGCCGCGCGGCGGGATGGCCTCTCCGGTCGTCGCGGATAGTCCGTTTGACCAATCGACTGCGCGAGAGGCGCTCGACAATCGACTGGTCTCCTTGAGTCGCGCGCCGGTTGCTGACGTCGAAAACTGGGGTATCACTGGTGAAGTCGAGGTGCCAATCGGAAGCGATGCCGATCTCATCTATGTCGGCTCCTACCGTGAGTATGAGGCGAATGAATCGTTCGACTCCGATTTCTCCGCGATTGATGTCTTCGAGGTGGATAACAACACCACTGCAATCGAAACAATGACGCATGAGCTGCGCTTACAAGGCGAGGCCTTTGATGGCCGGCTCGATTGGCTGGTTGGTGCGTTCTACTCCGACGAAGATATCTTGAGTACGCCGACCTTGTCTCTCGGCGTGGATTACGATGCGCTCGTTGGGGCGACGTTGTTTGGACCAACGGGCGGCATGTTTGGTGCAAACCCGCTGCGGGCCCTGTCCGGCGGTTTCGATCCTGCCGTGACCGTGGCCAACAATGCTTTTGGCCAGTCGGCTCAGAGCTTCTCAGTCTTCACGCACAATGTGATTTCTGTCACGGAGCGGCTCGATCTGACTCTTGGACTTCGATACTCGGATGAGAGCAAGGACGGGTTCTTTGCTCAGCCCTCTGTCACCAATCCGGTCTGTGCCTCGCTTGCGGGGCGCGCGGCAGCTGGCGCGCTTCCGCCTGCGCTTGTGGGGCCGGTCATTGGTCTTGGATGCTTTCCGCTCACAGCGCCGGCAGACTTGCCGCAATCGGCATTCTTGCCGCTCCCGCAGGCATTCAACGCGCGCTTTGAGGATGATGAGCTGATCTATACCGCAAAGCTCGGCTACGAGTTCGACAATGTGAATCTCTATGCCAGCTTCACGCATGGCTTTAAGTCGGGCGGTATCAATCTGGACGCGACCGCAGGGGTTGGCTCATCAAACCCAACCTTCGAATCCGAAGTGGTCGATGCCTATGAAGTTGGCATGAAAGGCCGGTTCCTTGATGGGGCCGTCACAGCCAACCTTGCGTTCTTCTATCAGGACTTCAGCAACTTCCAGATCCTGGAGTTCACCGGCACGCAATTCCAGAGCTTCAACGTACCCAAGGCGATCAGTTCGGGCTTCGAGCTGGAAACGACTATCCGGCCGACTGATGGACTCACGTTCAACGCATCGCTCGCCTACACAGATGCTCGCTATCCTGAGGATTGCGCTGCTGCGACAGATGCACTTGCGACTCAGAACCTGTGTGGTTTCAGCCTCACAAACGCGCCAGACATCGTCGCGATTGTTGGTGCCAACTACGAAGTTGGATTGAGCGACGATATTGACCTGTTCCTCAACGGCCAGGTCCGTACGGTGAGCGACAGTCGGACATCCACTCAGGGCCGCGCGGTGCCCACCACGGCTGCGGCGCTTGGTTCGACACCGCTTCTGCCATTCGATGTCCAAGACGGGATTACAACAGTCAATCTGCGGGTCGGCCTGCGTCAGGTGGACAGCGGCTGGGGTATCGAAGCTTGGGTTACCAATCTCACTGATGAGACCGCGCGCGGCGTGACATTTAACACAGCGCTTCGCAGCGGCTCGCGATCGGCTTTCATCTCGCAAGAGCCGCGCATGTACGGAGTTACCCTCAGGGGTGAATTTTGACCTTCTCTCCACTCCGGTCAAAATGGGAGGGGCGGCCGCATAGGGCTGCCCCTTCTTCGTTTTCGAAAGCTGAGGTCAATCGATGAAGAGATGGCAAAAGATCGTGGGCGGCGTGCTGGTACTCGCGGTGGCACTCGGAGCGCTCGCCTACACGTTCAGGACCGACCTCATCCTGTGGGGCGTTAAGAACCGTGACTTGCCTGCGATTGCGGCAGAGACTCCTGAAATCGATTGGGAGCAGGGTCCTGCCGAGCCTGCCCAGCCGATTGGAGAACGCCCACCAAACGTCATTCTGATCCTCGCCGATGATCTAGGCATCAATGACATCTCGACTTTCGGTGGCGGGGTTGCAGGCGGCCTTGTACCCACGCCGAATATTGATCGCCTCGCCGCTGAAGGTGTGAACTTCACCAACGGGTATGCAGGTAATGCCACCTGTGCGCCTTCGCGGGCCATGCTGATGACCGGGCGCTATGCGACCAGCACCGGCTACGAATTCACGCCCACGCCAGCTGGAATGGGGCGGGTCGTCAATTCAGTCGCGGGCGATATCAGGCCCGATCTTCCGTCCGGCAAATATGACCCCGACGCGGACTCACAGCGTCCCGAATACGAAGACCAAGGGCTGCCAGCCGAAGAGATAACTCTTGCCGAAATGCTGGCAGCCGCTGGCTATCACAGCATCCATATTGGCAAATGGCATATGGGCGTGAGCCCAGAGATTGATTCGCTTGGACAGGGCTTCGATGAGACCCTCACTATGAGTGAAGGACTCTATCTGCCTGAAAATGATCCGGGTGTCGTGAATGCAAAGGTCGACTTCGATCCTATCGATCGGTTCCTCTGGGCGTCGCAACGCTTCGCGGGTACATTTAATCGCTCCGAGCCATTTGCTCCTGGCGGGTATTTGACCGATTGGTGGACCGAAGAATCTTTGCGCGCGATTGAGGCCAACAAGAACCGGCCTTTCTTCCTTTACCTTGGCCACTGGGCACCGCACACGCCTTTGCAAGCGACGCGCGAGGACTACGAGGCCGTTGGCGACATCAAGCCACATAGGCTGCGGGTCTACGCTGCAATGATCCGTGCGCTTGATCGCAGCGTCGGCCAAATCCTCGATAAGCTCGAGGAAGAGGGAGTGGCGGAGAACACGGTTGTTATCTTCTCAAGCGACAATGGCGGGGCTGGATATATCGGTCTGCCTGAGGTCAATGCGCCCTATCGCGGCTGGAAACTTACGCTGTTTGAAGGCGGAGTGCGAGTTCCATTCATGATGCGTTGGCCCGCCGGTTTGCCTGCTGGCCGAAGCGTCGACCAACCCGTCACTCACATCGATATCTTCCGCACTATCGCCTCGATTACCGGAGCAGAATTGCCTGATCGCGAGATCGATGGCGTTGACCTTCTACCCATCGCTTCTGGAAATGGGCCGCTCGAGCGAGCCGATGATGCAATCTACTGGCAAAGTGGGGGTTATTGGGCCGTTCGTGCAGGCGATTGGAAATTCCAGATTGACCAGTCGCAGGACAGGAGCTGGTTGTTCAATCTGGCCAATGATCCGACCGAGCAGGTCAATCTGGTCGAGCAGGAGCCTGAGATGGCCGCGCGCCTCTTGGGCCTTCTGAACGAGCACCATAGGGATAGAAAATTGCTCTATCCTTCTACGACATTGATGCCCGCAATGATCGATAAGACGCTCGCTGACCAGTATGAAGAAGGCGACGAGTTAGTCTTCTGGCCCAACTAACTGGCTGATCGAAAGGGGAACCTATGAACCGTGCGAAATGGATTTGGCTTGCCAGCCTGGGATTGATCTACGCCAGTTTCTGGATCTGGTACGGTGGCAATGGCGATCCAATTTCCGAGGAAGAGGGATTGGAGATGCTGGCTGAGATCGAACGGCTCCACGGCGTCCGATTGGAGAATACTCCTGAAGGCAGCATGACCCGCAACTTGCGCGACATGCTGCCCAATGATGACGGCAAAGAGTTCTACGCCGTCAATCTCGAAACGCGCGCTACAGGGCCAGAGGCGCAAGAGGCCGAGGCGAAGTATGCCGCAATCGTTATGCCGTTGCTGCTTGAACGTGGTGGGCACCCCGTCTTTCTCAGCGAGCGCGCCGGGTTGATGCTCGGCAAATACGGTGAAAACGTCGATAGGGTGGCTGTGGTGCGTTACCGCTCTTTGCGGGATCTCCTTGATATGATTGCTGATGAGAAGATGGTTGAGGGCAACGCTTTAAAAAACGCCTCACTCGCTCACACCGAAGTGTTCATTACCCGCCCGACCATCACTCTTGTGCAAGTGCGGTTGATGGTTGGGATGTTCTTGGCACTGATCGCAATTGCGGGTGTTGCCGTAATTGGCAGGGTCCAAGCGCGGAGAGCAAATGCCGCTACAGCCTGAGCCCGACATAAACCCCAATGGGCGGATGATGACTGATCCGCCTGCTTTGCTGCGCCACGTCATGCGTCGGGTGTTTGACCGCGTGATCGACCCGGACAAGCGCTCCAAAGCCAGAGAAAAAGCGGAAAGAAAGCGAGTAAGAGGAGGGCAACCGCACGTTGTCGAATACTTTCACCAGAGTGATGATCCCTATTCACAGCTTGCCGCCCAAATCCTGGACACATTCTGCGAACGTTACGACCTTGAGCTGGTCCGGCATGAAATTCGCGCGAGCGGCGGGAAGAACCAGCCTGAGTTGGAGAAGTTGGACGCGTGGGCGCGCCGCGATGCGGAATTGATTGCGCCACATTATGGGCTTGTGCGTCCGTCTGATCTTGCTCCAACCACCAGTGAAGTCAGTCCTGAAACGCTCGACCTCGGATGCGCGCGATTGGCGGAGTTGGGGCACTATTCCGGCGCGATGTTCTACTATGCCGGGGAATGGTATTGGGGCGTCGATCGATTGTTCTATCTTGAACAACGGCTGCGCGACCTTGGCGTGTGTCATGACCCGTCGCTCCCATACATCTGCCCCAGACCAGACATCGACGTGAGCGGTGTCGATGCGAGCATGCTGACGGTTGATTTCTTTCCCTCGCTCAATTCGCCCTACACATCTATCATCTATGACAAGACGATTGCGATGGCGCGCGAATGCGGCATTACGCTCAATCACAAACCTGTCTTGCCCATGATTATGCGCGGCGTGCCCGCAACGCGCGAAAAGGGTATGTATATCATGTTCGATACCAAGCGAGAGGCAGAGCATCTCGGTGTCGGATTTGGGCCAGTCATGACGCCAATTGGGAAACCTACGCGGCAAATCTACTCGCTGCTGCCGTGGGCGCGCGAGCAAGGGCGCGATACGCTTCTGCTATCGGCGGCTCTGGATCTGGCATTCCGCAAAGGTATTGCGCTCCACCGCAGGTCCGGGCTCAAGCAGGCGGTTGAACAAGCAGGTCTCGATTGGGGAGATGCCAAACGGCATCTTGGAAGCGAGCGTTGGAAGGACGAGACAGCGCGGCACCAAATCGAGATGAACGAAGAGTTGGGACTTTGGGGTGTGCCAAGCTATCGCTTGCGGGGCGGCGAGGCGTATGAAGATCTGTGCGTTTGGGGCCAGGATCGCTTGTGGCTCATCGCTGCTGAGATACGCAGGCGCGGCAAGAGCGCTGGAATTGTGGCACAATGAATGCCACTGAGTAGCCCGAACAGATAGGGGAAGGCATGAGCCAGGCTAATACTGCAATCGCTGAAGCGCTGAGAGCCGAAGCACCTTCGAGCGATGGTCGCCGCGCCCGTAGCCAGGCGAGCCGGTCAAAAATCATTCAAGCGATGATGGACCTGATCGAGAGCGGGGATATGAACCCTAGCACCGCCAATGTCGCCAAGAAAGCGGGCGTGGGCTTGCGCTCTTTGTTTCGCCACTTTGAGGACAAAGACGCGATCCTTCGCGAGGTTGATGCGATCCTGGTCAAGGCATACCGGCCGATCATTGAAGCGCCGTACAGCTCTGATGATTGGCGCGAGCGCCTTATGGAATTGATCGAGCGTCGCTGCGAAGTGAGCGAAGCGATAGCCCCCTATCGTATTTCGACGACGGCAGCTCGCCGGCGTTCACAATTTCTCAAAGAGAACTTTCAGCGACTCTATGACACAGAGAAAGCCCGGCTGAACTCGATTCTGCCTAGCCAGTTGCACACAGACAAGCCTCTGGGTCGGTCGATCCTAGTCGCGATGAGCTTTGATAGTTGGCGCATGCTTAGGGAAGATGAGCATCTGTCTGCTAGCGAAACGGTTGAAGCCGTGAAGCAGATGGTTGGAGACGTTATTGCGCGCATGGATGTCTGATTGAATTCTGAAGGTCTCCGCAAACTAGACAGGTAAGTCCCCTCAATGTATTGGCACTAATAGTGCTATAAGGGAGGGGCGACGCATGAAGGTCGTGAACCAGACGATACCGTCACCAGAGCAGATGACCGAATTCTTCGGCTCTGGAGAAGACGGCCCATTCGTGATGGTAAATCTGCTCAAGTTTAAAGAGCGGGCCGAATATGCAGATGGTCGCGAGGCCGACCTCACTGGCGCTGAGGCCTATGCGATCTATGGCGCAGCGGTCGGAAAATGCATTGCTGATGTTGGCGGAACACCGGGCTTCGCGGGTGAAGTTACGGGGCTGCTTCTCGGCGAGGTCGAAGACAATTGGGATATGGTTGCACTCGTCGAATATCCCTCACTCGATGCCTTCCGCTCCATGATGATGTCGCCCGAATATCAGAAGATCGCCGTGCATCGGTCGGCTGGCCTCGCGGGCCAGCTGAACATTCGGGCAAAGCCTGGCGCATTGGGCGAGGCATAAAATGCACAAGCTTCACGGCATGTTGATGTCGCCGTTCTCCATGAAACTGCGAGCCTATCTGCGCTACCGTCGGATCCCATTTCAATGGTGCAACTCGATCAAGGCCAACGAGATCGCTCAAACCAAGGTTGAGACCTATATGGTCCCGGTGATTGAATATCCGGACGGCAGTTTTGAAAATGACTCCACGCCGATCATCAACAAGCTGGAACAGTCCATTCCAACCCGTCGGACGGAGCCCGAGAATGAGGCAGACGCCTTTCTTGCCTTTTTGATTGAGGATTTCGCCGATGAGTGGCTTTTGTGGCCGTTCTTCCTTTTGCGCTGGCACACGCAAGCGGATCAAACCTTCAATAGCGAGTGGATCAACTACGAAGCATTGCACGGACAAGGGACAGGCGACCAATTCACTCAAATGAGTGCCTTCTGGGCTGAGCGTCAAACCAAGCTTGTCAAACTTACCTGCGGCAGCCCTGAAAACGATACGGTTCTTACGGACAGTCTAACTGATCTTCTGGCGATAATGGAGGACGCGGTAAAGGACGAATTGTTCTTTTTCGGTTCAAGACCATCGCGCGCTGAAATAGCGATCTTTGGCATTCTTTCGCAATTGGTTCAGGACTTCACCTCATCATCACTAATGCGCGACACGGCGCCTTTCACCATGCGGTGGGTTGGTATGATCGACGATCTCAGCGGGATCGACGGTGATTGGGAGCCGCTCAGTTCGGACACTGACAAGCTCATGTCTTCATCCGTCCGCAAGATCCTTGATCAAAGCGCCAAATACCACCTTCCACTGCTGCTTGCGAACGATCGAGCATTAGAAAAGGGTGACAAGAGAATGGCGTTCTACATTGATGGCCATTGTTTCGAACGTGCGGCAGCGCCGCGGCATATAGGCTGCCTGCCTGCCCTCAAGCAGCGCTATGCAGCGCTTTCAGACGCCTCGAGAACAGCCCTTGATCCGGTCCTGAGTGAGACCGGCTGCCTTGAATTTCTGAAATCCTGATTTTCGGAGCAAACCCATGAAAAATTTCATTGGCGTAGTCGCGGGACTGCTAGCGATTGTTTCAGTTGTCGCAATTTCCCTGCCTTCAATCCTCAACGCCGCTGGCCTGCATCCCGAGTATAAGGGCGAACAAGTCGATCTAAGCGGAAAGCGGGCGCTGATCATCACGACCAGCCACGCAACGCTCAATGCTCCGGGTGAAACCTCGGGCGATCCAATAGGCGTGTTCGGCTCCGAAATGACAGAACCCTATTATGAGTTTCTCGCCGCAGGGATGCAGGTCGATATCGCGAGCATTAATGGCGGCGAAGTCCCAATCGACCCGCAGAGCTTTCTCTACATGATAAAAACGCAAGCAGACGAGCGTTTCCTTCAGGATGCAGAGTTCCAGGCCAAGGTTAAGAACTCAATTCCGATAGGTGCGGTCGACGTATCGGAATACGACGTCATCTTTCTCGCTGGTGGCTGGGGGCCTGCCTATGATTTTCCTGAATCAGACGCTCTGTCAAGCTTGGTGAGCGAAGCCTATTACGCTGACCATAGACCAATCCTTGCAGGCGTGTGCCATGGTCCATTGGGTTTTGTCCGCGCGCTCGACAATGAAGGCAATTTACTGATCGCTGGCCGCCGAATGACTGGGGTCACGGACAAGCAGGTTAAAGAGCTGGGCATCGAAATCACGCCCTATCATCCGGAAACCGAGCTCCGCAAAGCGGGCGCACGGTTTGAATCGCAGACCGCGTTTCGGGACATGTTCGCCAACCACACCGTCATTGATGGTGAGAAGCGGTTCGTTACGGGGCAGAACCAGAATGCCGGGGCTGAGGTGGCCAACACAGCGATGGTGCTTGTCAGCCAATCGGGCACCTAATCGGTCGTCTTCTCCGGCCATAGGGCGAAGACCAGCATCACTAGTGCAACGATCGGAAGCACGTATCCCGCGACCGCTCCTGGTGCCGTACCGACGGTCTCAAGCGGCTTGTAGATCCCGACCAGCCGGCGTCCGCCATATTCCAGGAAGATGAACAGCCAAAGCAATGGGATCATCGATTTGTAGCGGATGGCGGCAAGTAGCATCACCAGACCCATCGCGAGCTGAGCCAGGCCCCACAAAGCAAAGACTGTGATTATGCCCTGCGCGCCACCTTGCGTGTAGGTGTCTAGCGGGATGGTCGCGATGCTCTGCGCCCCGCCGTCGGGGGCAAAGATATGATGCTGGCTGCGCCACAAGGTCATCGCAGTGAGCGGATAGAAGAGCCAAAGCGCAATCCTGTTGCCGCGATAGACGTTGTCGAACTGGGCAGGGAACAGCCGACCAAGGATGTGGTTCATTGGAGGAACTCCAGACAATTGGATTCACTGAGTATGGGATCAAGCAGCTCTCGGGCTTCAGCAGTCAGGGCGGCATAGCGCGACCGTAGATCGCGCAAGCATTTGAGCTGATATTTGAAGGTGCCTTGCTCGTAAGGCATGCCGTCAACTTCGATGCGGAAGGTTGTCTCGCTTGCTTCGCTTGCTTCGGCATTGGCGAGCAGGAACGGCACATAGACGCGTCCGGCTTCGGCCAGTATTTGCTGGACCACCGGCTTTAGCGGCGTATCGGGCGCGTCCCATTCGCCCTCAATTCCTGAGGCATCGTCAACATGCAGCAACCAACGGAAGGTATAGGGAAAATCGGCGCGCATCATTGCTTGCGGGGTCGGGTCTACGCCGAGCTGCGAAAACTGCCCGTATATCCCAAATTCCGCGAGCGAAGGACGGGAGCCAAACAGCCATTGCTCGTTCACCACATGGTCTTCGAGAGCTCGCAATACACGGCGGGTTGAGTCTTCGATCAGGGGAAAGTTCTCTCGCGCACAGCCGACGATGGCCATGCGCCCGACTTGGCGATCCCTGAATTGTTCGGCCATGCGCTGGCTAGTTTCAAGTCCGCCGCCTTTCATCGCATCAAAAGATAGCCACCGGCTCATTTGAAGCTGATCGACTTCCTCCAGCCAGCGATATCCAAACATCGCCTTCGTCAGCCACTCGTCGGCGAAGTCTTCGAGCAGATGCGCGATGAAGGCTTTCGCAGGATCGGGCGGAACAACGCTACGTCCTTTGTGGCGCGCCTCCAGATCATACAGCACCGGTGTGGAATCATTGCGAACGCTGCCGTCAGGATACTCGATAACGGGAATGACCGGCGGGAGGCCGTTCTCCGCTGCCAATTGCTGGACATGGCCCCAGTGAGACCAGACATGGGTGATGCGCCGGTACCGCAAGAGCGCTCGCATCTTCATCGAATAGGGCGAACCGAGCGCGCCATGAATTGTGTAGGTCATACCGGCTCTCATAGTAGACTGGACTGAGTGATTTCTTCCTCACCCGCCGGGAGCGAGAACAGCATGCCATCTTCGCCAACAACGATTGGCCCGTCAAAGCGGCTTTCTGCATCGCCAAGGAATGCTGGATAGAGGTATTCAGCAGGCAACGGTGGGACGAGGTGCGATAGGACAAGCATCTTTGCATTGGCAGTTCGTGCGCTTTCCGCCGCTTCTTCAGGTGACGCATGATAATCTTGGATGTCGTACATGATCTTGGCAGCCAACGGATTGCCGCGTTCTTCCAAGGCCATGCGCATTTCCTCAACCAGGGCCGGTTGCAAGGCATCATGGACAAGGATGTCTACGTCCTCACAAGTGGATTCAAGATTGGCAGATTTCGAGGTGTCACCGCTGATACAGATCGCACGCCCTTTATAGTCGAAACGGTAACCGATCGCCGGATCGATGGGCGCGTGATCAACCTGGAATGCCGTGATGGTTAGCCCATCCTTCTGAAGGACAACTTGTCGCAAGCCGGTCATTTCAAACGGGATAGCAACCGCGCCACCGCCTGAGGGGGGAACCACCTCCTCCCCGTGATGCGCGATACGATAGGTGTCGTCGGTCGCGTAGGCAGCGTTGAAACCATCGATGATCGCTTCGACACCGGTTGGGCCGTGAACAGGCAGCGGTGTGGTCGTCGCTCCGCGGGTCCAATGAAAGAGCATCAAAGGCCCCAGACCGTCGATATGATCCGAATGGAAATGGGTGAGTAGCAATCCATCAAGCTGTGCAGGGTTGATGCCCATGAGATTGAGGACTCGGTTGCCCCCTTCGCCAATATCGACAAGGAAGATCTGATCTCCCGCGATGATGACGTTGCAAGGGCCAGCGCGCTCAAGGCTGGGCATCGGCGAGCCGGTGCCACAAAGACCCACGTGCAGCCCGTCATCAAGGCTCGCGATAATGTCCCGACCCGCATTTTGGTCGACGGCGCGCTGAAACAGCCAACCCCCGATCGGCTTCTGAAAGCCAATCGCTGCGATGAACGCGGCGACAATGAGGGCGCCTAACCCAATTACGATTTTCTTGGTCAAACCCGCTCTCCCAACTCCGCTCAAAGAAATGACACTATCACTGTCGAAAATCAATTGCCAATGGTACCAGTGTGATGCAAAGTGGCACGGAGGGTGTCACAAGAGGGCGGTATGGAAGCGACGCAGATCCGAATGCACGACTATCCGGGGGCGGGGCCAGCCCGTGATGTCTGGCTCCTGACGCATGATCCCTTGCGCGAGCTGGCGGATGGTGAAGTTGCAGTTGCTCTCGACACTATCTCGATCGATCCCGGCATGAGCGGATGGATCACGGACAAACGCAGCTACATGCCTCCTGTTAAACCGGGCGGCGTCATGCGCGCCTTTGGCGTCGGCAAGGTGATTGAAAGCAAATCAGGCCACTTTTCGACTGGAGACTGGGTCACAGGCTTCACTGGTGTGCAGACGTATGGAGTGTACCGTGGTGAGCATCTGCGCAAGATCGACGCATCGCTTGCCCCGCCTCAGAAATTTCTCAGCGGCTTTGGCATGACGGGGTACACTGGATTCTTTGGGATGAGCGATCTGGGTCAGCCAAAGGAGGGCGAAACAGTGGTCGTCTCGGCCGCGTCCGGCGCGGTCGGTTCGATCGCTGCGCAGGTAGCAAAGGCGGCTGGGGCTCGCGTGATCGGTATTGCCGGTGGGCCAGAGAAATGCGCCTACTTGCAAGGTGAGCTCGGCCTCGATCACGCGATTGACTACAAGAATTGCAATGTAGGTGATGCGCTGGCCAAAGCCTGTCCCGATGAGATCGACCTCTATTTCGACAATGTCGGCGGAGAGACGC
>CAZJZO010000073.1:0-18229 GCA_964550495.1 uncultured Porphyrobacter sp.
GTCAAAGGAACGGGTTGCGGCTCCTCAGCTGACCTGGTTCAGGACTGTTCGCGAACAAAGCCGGATGGGTATCGGGTGCGGGTCTGAAGGGCCACATGATCCCGCTGCAATCAGCTTTCGCCGTCGCTTTCCGATGCTGCTAGGAGATCCATGAAGTTGCGGGCTGCTTCCTGGTCTTCCTCGTTCTACACGCTCAACGCGGGAGCTTTATGTCTGAACTTCAGCACCCATCAGGCGACGGGCACGAGAAACTTCAAAGGATTGGCTACAAGATCTTGGCTGCGGTTGCGGCGTTCGGGTCAGATATAGGTCCACGCAAGTGTATAAAGGCACCCTCCCGCAATCCGTTGCATGAAAACTATCTGCAGTCGATAAGTTTGTGAAATGCGAGCGAAATCACCGAGGCAGCAATATGCTTCCCGTGCCTACTTCTGCCGCGACAGCAATCGATGCCCCTTGAGCGAGTAACCTTTTTGGGAGAGTATCTCATTCCAGCCTTCCTCAAGCCCGATGCGGCTGGTATCTTCGAAAAGTCCCTTGCTTTCCTCGATCCGTGTCAGACGCGCAAACTTCCCATAAGAAGGATGATCAGAAGCAACAAACAGCTCTTTACGGTGAAGGATTGGCCGATTGCGGCTCTCCCGGAATTTCCGAGTTTTCACGCGGAAGGTTTGCAGATGCACGTTCAGGGATTCGGTAAGCGGCGGGTGGGGATTGCTCTCGAATTCAGGATAGCTGAGATATGAAATTTTAGGCTCGCCGCGATGAAGCTTGACGATGTTGGCCCCTTCCACACGACCAAGATATGAACGGGCGCAGCCTTCATAGACGCGCAGCACGGAAGAAAGCTTCGGAAGCGCTGTCTCGTGAACGTAGAGTGCCGTGGGGGTGAGCTTCCCTACACAGGAATCTTGGCAGGCCTGACCGACTAGGCCCGGCTGACCAACGGAATACAGCAAGGTGTCCGCCTCGGCGCAGGCTTGTTTGTATGTGCCGAAAAAGGCCTTCACATCCCGTTGCAGCGCGAGCGGCAGTTTTCCGAAAGGCGGACGTCCTTCAAACTGCGAGAGCGCCAGATAGATCGACAGGTCCCGCCCGCGCTCTTCACCGACCGCCTCCCAGTCAGCCTCATCGGTCGCATACAGAACGACGCGAAATGCTTTGCGGATCGAGCCGAACACCTGAGCGAGTTCGGCGGCGTTCGGCAACTCGTCATCCTGGGGCAAGCGCCCGCGCTCGCCCACGAACTCCATGAGAGGTGCGAGCATCGTTTCTTGTCTGGCGAACAGCTCTGCGGATTTTGTGAGGCGCGGAGCTGCAAGACGGCGGCGGTAGCGTGAGGCGAGGAACTGCGTGCGGGCCTGCTCGTCGCGGAACACGTAGAAGACGCCGGGGGCCGCAGGAACGGCATTCGCCTCAAGCGTCCTGTCAATCCATTGACGAAGTTCCTGCTGTTCGAAGAACTTCTGGAACGTGCCACGGCTGGTTAGGAGACCGTCTTCGTAGTCCGTGCTTTCGCGTAAGGCCTTCGCTTCAAGTGTTAGCCGTGCACTGACGACCAGGATTTGCTCGGCAAGCGCCCATGCGCGGCGCAGCGCCTCCTGGCGTTCGGCGGGGTTTTCGATGACGTTGACGACGTAACCGATATTCACAATGGGAGCGCTGCGGCGCTCATGATCGGGGCGGTGAACCGGGTCCCAGCCGCTTGCATCAAATCCCAGCATGGAAAGATGGCGAAGATCATCACCGCGTCCGCATCCGTAGTCGAACAGATGCATGCCTGACCGGAGAATGCCGTCGGCGAGGATGCATTTTAAGGGACGTGAGGGTTCCGCGCGGCCGATAGCCGTTCGTGCCCGGTTGCGAAGATGAACCTCGGCATCGCCCACGGCATCAGGCGACAAGCGCGACGAGATCGTCGATCTTGCGCAGCTCTTTGTTTCCGGCGAGGTAGGATATGCCCCGATGCAGATGCAGCCTGAATTGCTGCGCAACCGTCTCGGGGTCCGTGCCAAGTCCGTCGCGGACACAGCGTTCCCTTACAAGCGCGATGTAGAGGTCCGCGTAGCGTCCGGCAAAAACCTTCCAGCTCATCTCGACATTGCTGTCGGCGGGGATCTTCGATGCGGGCGGCACGCTCTGCTCGGCCAAAGACAGGCACAGCGCCCAACGGCACAGCACGTTCCAGTGCTCAATGCCCGTAACCCGTTTCAGCTTGATGAGCTGGTCTTTTGCCTGCTGGGAGAGGCGTATGTGTTCTAACGCCATTACGCGGCCTCCTTGGATGGCAAGTAACCGGCAGCGATTTGCGTTACACCCGTCTTGTCATCATAGGTCAGTAGATAGGTGTGCCCGATCCATGGACGCAGGCGCTCGTGATAATCGCCCGCGATCTCTTCGTCGGTGGAAAGCAGCAATATCTGATGGCTGGCAAAGGGCAGATAGCGTTCGACCAGATGCATCCGGTGAATGGAATCGAGCCGCCCGAGCGGTGTATCGATGGCCGTCGGCAACGGACGCCCCGAAGCCTTGGCCAGCCCCCAGAGCAGCGCAATCGCAAGAAGCTGGCGCTCACCCGCAGACAGTCTTTCGGCGCTTAACGGTTCGTCGTCACGGCCATACAGGGTCAGGGCGTAGTCCCCGGGATCGATTGAAAGCCGCGTAACAAGGCCGCTCTTGCGCAGCAATTGCCGGTAGCTTTCCAGAACCAGTTGCTCGATACGCCGTACATGACGGGCGATAACGGCATGGCGGAAAGCCTCCAGGGTTTTTCGGACCTTGCCGGAGTGGCGAAGGATGCGTGAGCGGTCATCACGGCGGCCGCGGTCTTTCGCATCGGCCTCCAGCAGCCGGGCGAGTGCCGCCTCACGGCGTTCAAGTTCGCGCTGCTGGCGCTCGATATCCTGTCCCATCGCCGCATGCATGGCTTCCAGCTCTGCGATCTCGGAACGAAGCTCGTCACGTTCCTTGGCGATATGCTCCACGGTGTCCGAGCTGGGGATGCTCTCGTATTCGACCCGTGTGTGTTCCTCGCTCGTGCGGCGGTGCTTTTGGTCGGCGAGGCGCTTACCGGCCTCGGTCGCGAGTTGGTCCATATCTCCACGCAGCAGCGTATGCAGGTCACTACGCACTTCGGGCGTCAGGTCGAGAACGGTGTCTTTCTTTCCGAGCGCTTCGCGCTCGGCGCGGTCGGCATCAAGATACGTCTTGAGCGCATCGACTACTTCTTTCTGCGCCTTCCGGCCGCGCAAATGTTTGAGCGCCGCCTTGTCCCGGTCTTTGAGCGCGCCCGCAAGTTCGCGCGCACGGCGGCATTCCTCTTCGTGCTGGTCGCGCAGCTCGGCCGATTCAAGCAGGACGCGCACGAGAAGCAAGGGAGCGGCCCCTCCGGCAAAATCCCGCAATGTGGCTTCCCCGTCCTTGACGTGCTGAACGGAGCCGGACCATTTGTTCTCGATGGCATCTTTCTGGTCGTAGAGCGCTCCGCCGATCTTCCGGTATTTCTCTTCGGCCTTCCCTAAGGCCTTGCGCTGCTTGTCGATGCGGTGGGTTTGCAGCGATGCGCGTTCTTGTTTCAGGGCATCGACACGGCGGCGTAAATCGCGCACCGCATCCTGGGCGGAGGTGATCTCGGCGTCGCGGGGCGCGTCCTTGTCTTCCGAGCGTTTGCGGCGCTCATAGACCAGCAAGTCCTTATCGAGCTGGTCAACCATATCCAGCCCCAACAGGTTCTGGATGGCCGCTCCGATCAGGGCGGAGGAATCGGTTTGCGAGGCATAGGCCTCGACCTGCTCGCCGTCGAACAGGAAAAGATGTGCGATATTGGCGGGGAAGAACTCTTCGACCTGCGTGGCCCAGTTATCTGCCAGAGTCGGTTCCGCATGGCCGTTCTTGAAGACCTCGAAGCTTTCCTTGCACCCGTTGCCGTTCGTCTTCCAATAGCGGCGCAAATGGTAGTGCTCTTCGGTTCCTTCCACGGTATGGCGAAAGGCGATCTCTATCCCGGCTTCGGCATTGCCCGGTCTTCTGTGGATGCAGCGTGAAAGGTATTCCGGATATGCGAGCGAACCCCTGTTGGAGCATTTTGCGTGCGGTCCGAACAATACCAGTTGCAAGGCATCCAGAAACGTCGTCTTCCCGCCGCCATTCAGCCCGCCGATGAGGACGATGGGCTTGTTGGAGTCAGGCGGGGTAAGTTCAACGCGCTGCGTTCCCTGATAAAGCCCGAAATTGTGGAGTATGATCTCGTCGATAATCATTTGCCGGCCTCATCAGTAAGGGATGAGTGGCTTTCGACGGGGGCAAGCTCATCCGTGGCGCGCTCTTTAGCTTCGCCCAGGGCATCACGCCTCAACCGCGCCCTTTGAACCGCATCGTCCTCGTCTTCGTAGAAATTCCGGTAGAATGAGGATTCGAGGGCATCGAACAATCCGGCCCTGCGCAGCATGGATTTGTGCCGCTTCTCGATAGAGAGCAATTCACGGACCAGCTGGAAATGCAGATCGTCGTCGTCACAAATCTCGCGCAGCAATTCCATTTCCGTGGCGCCCATGACGAGATTGTCGTCCAGACTGCCGCCCGGATAGGCGTCTCCCGTAGCGTCCTCGAAGACGCGCGGCAGGGTGTCTTCGATTTCGTGTTTTTCGACGACCCAGATGCGCCGGATTTCCTCAAGCTCTTCCAGCGTGATCAGTTCGATATCGCACACTTCTTCGGGGCCGTTCTCGCGGATGTGCCGCTGGGCCTCCAGCACCTGGCCAAGCCACATTTCGCGGGCTTCCTGCTTGTAGGGGCCGGGAATCGGCCTGTCATTGTAGAGCTGGACGGCTCCGTTCATGCGCCGGAAGTCGCGTATGGGTCTGTCAGCATCCGGAGTTTTGGGAGGGTCAAGCCTGTTGCGCAGCTCAAGGAGCGGCAACATCCACTCCTTCTCCTCGTCGTTCTGGATCATGGCGTGCATGGACTTGTCCTTTTCGACAAGCGTGCACACCCAGCACCCGAAGCGGCTGTCGCCGCAGCTCGGCGTGGTGGTATCGACGACAAGCGGGCATTCGCCGTCCGCGGATGCGCCCTGATACATCGTCAGCAGGTCTTTGTTGTTATAGCCCCATGGGTTTCCGACCTGCATGAGAAACATCCACACATCATCATTCGACCAGTCCTCGATGGGCGAATAGACATAAGAGTTCGGCAAGCTGCCGTTCGGGCTCAGGCGGTCGCGTACCCGCTTTTGCTCGAAGCGTTCCATCACCTTGGCGCGGGCCGCACTCTCGGCTTTGCGCGTCCCAAGAACGAGGATGGCCTCCCCATGCTTCTGGACGACAGAGCTGATGAACTGTGTTGACGGGTTGATCTTCAGGCGTTCGGTGCACCACCTGAATTTCGGCCGTGGCGCGGGATAGCCGCGTCCGATCAGATTGACCCAGAACGTATTCTCCGGCGCAGGCGTCAGCCTGTGCGCCGTCAGCGGAAGACCCTGATCGGCTGCATGACGCCCCATCCGGTCAAGCGACTTCGAAACCCACAAAGCCACGACGGGGTTTTCAACGAGCGTATCGGTGCTGATGACATAAACCGGCTTCGAACGCTCGTCTTCAGGCAGCCCTGCGAGCGCCAGCCAGACGAGCTGCAAGACAGCCGTGGAATCCTTCCCGCCGCTATAGCCGATCACCCACGGAATCTCGTCCGACATATAGAGATCGACGATTTCCTGCTTGAGCGCTTCAATCGTCTTCTTGAACCCGGCTTCTGCGAATGCCGAATTACGCTGTGGCTTTTTTGCTGCCATTGCCCCCCCGCTTGTATGCGTTTTCGACACGTAACTCGTCGCCCGTTAGTTCAAGGCCCAAATGGGACTTGATGGCGTTTGAAGTCAGGACGACATTTTGATGTGCTTTTGAAAGCTGACCGCCAACCAGGGCGCGTCCTTCCCACATTCTGCTATTGGCACGCCGCCAGTCTATGCTCTTGAGATTTGGAATCTTCTTTTTCCAGGTCTTCGGATACTTGATAATGAGCGCCCGGCCAGCCCGTGCCAGTGCTTGCAGCACCACACCGTGCGTGTGGATAAAGTCAGTACGCACTTCACCGGCCGTCAGGTCGCCGCTGCGGACCCGGCCCCATTCGTCGAATTGGGCGGCCACGCTCTCCCAGAAATCGAGAGCAAGCCGCGCCGTCTCCTCGGGCGTCGTTTCCGGCAAGCCGACCAGCAACTCGTTCGTCGCGTGGTAAATGGCGCTCAAGGTGAACAGCCGACGCGAGCGCGGCGCGAGGCTGGTCTTCTCCAGCTCGACCACATCCCGGAATATGTCGGACCCGGCGATGAGGGATTTGGCAAGCTGGGCTGTTTCGTCGCGGTAGTCATAGAGAATGCTGAGCGAGGGCGACGGGCGGATGGCATAGCGGTTGAGGTCCGCGAACATCTGTTGGCAGCGCTCCAGCCCTTTATCGAGGAAGAAGACGACAGCGATGGTCTCGTCGCCCAGCTCGGGGTGATTGCGAAGGGCTTGATCGATAGCTGCGCGGCGATGCTGGCCGTCATTGATGATGAAACGGGCCGACATAGGAATTTTCAGTATGCCGATTCGATTGGCTTCGCCCTCTCCGGCGAAGGGCGCGAAGGCGATATCGGCGTCTATGGATACGGTGATCGCCGAAAAAACATAGTTATCCACATTTTCCGTGATGTAGCGCGAAAGCTCCGGAATCCGCGCCCTGTTGAGCTGGCGTTGCGCCCGCAGCTCGGGCGCGAGTTCATCCTCGTCAAACTGAAACAGCTTGGGCAAAAGGCGCATCGGGCACATGGAAACGTAGTATTCCCGCTGCGCCTGAATGCCCCTGATCGCGGGGAACTGATACTCGAAGCCGTCGCTCATTTTTCTTTGTCGAATCGTAGGTTTATACGGTACAAACATACTGAATCACATCAGCCAAAGTTTGTCAAACATGAAACATACGTTTGCATCTATATACAAACAAGAAGGCGGCCCGGCCTACCTGGACTGCAATGCCACGCCCCCTACAGAGCCGGTGGTGCGGGAGGCCGTGTTTCAGTGGATGACGGACGAGCTGGGCAATGCGGGCAGCCGGACGCATGAGTACGGGCTGCGTGCCAAGCGGGCTGTCCAGCATGCCCGCGAACAGGTCGCAAGGATTGTTGACGGGGCCGGTGACGAGGTGGTCTTCACGAGCGGCGCGACGGAGAGCAACAACCTCGCGCTCCTCGGACTGGCGGAGCACGGTGTTCAGACGAACCGCCGTCACATCGTCTCGACGGCCATCGAACACAAGGCCGTGCTAGAGCCGCTTGAGGTTTTGGAGGCCAGAGGGTTTTCCGTGACGCTGGTGCGCCCCGACGAAAACGGGCTCGTTCCGGCAGATTCGATTCGGGACGCGCTTCGCCCCGATACGATTCTCGTGTCGGTGATGCATGCGAACAATGAGACGGGCGCGATCCAGCCGCTGGAAGAGATCGCGGCCGCACTGGAAGGCCACGATGCATTCTTTCACGTCGATGCCGCGCAAGGCTACGGCAAGGACCTTGTCTCCTTATGCAGCAAGAGAATCGATATGATCAGCGTGAGCAGCCACAAGATTTACGGGCCGCTCGGCATAGGCGCGCTTATTGCCCGGCGCCGCGGATTCAAGCGCCCGCCGTTGAAAGCTCTCATGTATGGAGGCGGTCAGGAGCGCGGCTTGAGGCCCGGCACGCTCCCGGTTCCCCTGATCGTCGGCTTGGGCGCGGCCGCAGAAGCCGCCCTCAAAGACCAGGCGTCCCGTCAGGATCGGTGCCGCGACATCCGTCACAAGGCGCTGGCGGCGCTAGAGCCTCTCGGAATCCGCATGCACTCGGATCCTGATCACACACTATCGCATGTGATGAATTTCTCGGTTCCCGGCGTGGATTCCGAAGCGGTGATGGTCGCACTCAAGGACGTGGCGGCCGTCTCCAACGGGTCCGCCTGCACATCGCAAAGCTATTCGCCAAGCCATGTGCTTGCGGCGATGGGGTTGCCGGAGGACGATATCTCGGGCGCGATCCGTGTATCCTGGTCCCACATGACCCCGGATGTGGACTGGCCCTTGCTTGCTGCGCGGCTGGACGCGCTCCGATGACGGAGAAACCCCAACTGGAAGCGCGGCGGCGAGAGGAAGGCGGTCAAGTATAAAATCAAAGGTTGATCCGCAATTCACTGTAAAGCAAACTCTTTTAGGAACAACTAGAAGATTCCGGTCCGACACTACGAAAAATGTTGCGCAAGGTAGTATGACGATTGGGATCGCATGAGTCGGGGGGGCAACCGACCCAACGGGGGCAGTCATCACCTATGAGTTTACGCGAGATTGAATATCAGGAGGATTACCGTTCCGGCTACAACAGCATAGTCGATGACTTTTTCCGTCCTTCTCTCGCCAGCTCACAGGCCTATTGGCGCGCAGTCGGTTATTTCTCCAGCAGCGCCCTGGAATCGTTCGGTGCGCCATTGGGCGAATTCATCAAGAACGGCGGCTATATCCGGCTGGTCACATCAGTCGAACTTTCGCACGGCGATCTCGAAGCGATCCAGAACGGCGTGCCGAAACAGGATATCTGCGCGCACCGCCTCGAACGGATCATTGAAACCGATTTCGCTGACGGAATTGGAGACGGGACAGCGCGCCTCGTGAGGCTGCTGGAACTCGGACGGCTGGAGATACAGATAGCGGTGCCAAAAACGGGCACCGGAATCTACCACGAGAAGATCGGTGTCTTCTTTGACGACGAAGACTATGTGGCCTTCACCGGCTCCTCGAACGAGAGCCGTAATGCGTTCGAGAATAACCGGGAATGCGTAGACGTTTATCCCTCCTGGTCAAGCGCAGCGCGCGCGGCACGGAAGAAGGCCCACTTCGAGGAACTGTGGGAGCGCACCGACAAGGGCGTAGAAGTGTACAGCTTCCCGGATGCGGCCCGCCAGCAGCTCATCAGGATTTGCGGTGAGTGGGAAGCCGGGCATCGGCAACGCAGGCAGGAAGAAAAAGCCAAACCCAATAAGTGGCGTCACCAGGACGATGCACTCGAAGAGTTTCTTGCCGCCGAACGCGGCATTCTCAACATGGCCACGGGCACAGGCAAGACGCGCACTTCGCTCAAAATCCTGCGCAGCTTGTACGAACGCGACAGCATCGACACCGTGATCGTCAGCACCGACGGCAATGACCTGCTGGATCAATGGTATGCGGAATTGCTCGGTGTGCGCAAAGATATCGGCGCGAAAGTCTTCCGGCACTACAAATCCTCGCGTGAAGTCGAGGACTTTTTGCTTGAGCCGAAAAACGCTATCCTCCTCGTATCACGACAGCCCCTGGCCTCAGCATTGCGGCAACTGCCCGCTCGGATCGGGCAGCGAACCCTCCTGATCCATGATGAGGTTCACGGGCTTGGCAGCCCGGCCAACCGGAACCGGCTTAGCGGCTTGTCCGATAACATCCGATACCGGCTGGGTTTGAGTGCAACGCCTGAGCGTGAATATGACGATGACGGGAACGAATTTCTCCAGGAGCATATCGGGCCGGAGCTTATGCGGTTCGAACTGGACGATGCGATCCGCCGCGAAATTCTCGCTCCCTTTGACTACTTCCCGCTTCCTTACGACCTGACGGCCGAAGACCGCCAGCGCGTGCGCGATGTTTACAAGCGCCAGGCCGCGCGGGCGGCCGCAGGCAATCCGATGAGCGATGAGGAAGTTTGGATAGAGATAGCGCGCGTCTACAAGACTTCCAGAGCCAAGCTGCCGATATTCGATACGTTCATACGTGAAAATCAGCACCTGCTTGAGCGGTGTATCGTATTTGTCGAAACCCAGGAATATGGGGATGAAGTCCTGGAAATTATTCACAAGTACCGCTCAGACTTTCATACTTATTTTTCCGGAGAGGAGTCGGAGACGCTGAAACGGTTTGCACGCGGCGAGCTTGAGTGTTTGATCACCTGCCACCGTGTGTCCGAGGGAATCGACATCCGCTCGCTCAATTCGGTGATCCTCTTCTCATCGGCCCGCGCCCGGCTCGAAACCATCCAGAGAATGGGCCGCTGTTTGCGGACGGACCCTGACAATCCGGGAAAAACCGCCAACATCGTCGATTTCATCCGGCACTCGGATGAGGACGGCGAACAAAATGCAGATGAAGAACGCGCCGAGTGGCTGACAAACCTCTCAAAAGTGCGCGCGGGGGAAACAGCAAGTGACGATTGATGCACGGATCACGCAGGCCATCAACGAGGCCGTAAAAGAAGCGGGACAGCCCGATACGCTGGCCCGCCGCCTTATCGCATGGTTCGAGGCCGTAACCTCGGGCAATGAAGACATCAACGATCAGGCCACCGCCGCCCGGCACCTTGAAGTGCTTTTCGAGGGAACGGTCGTCGAGAATGCCGACGGGGAGGATGCGGACTGATGGCGGCCGTCATGCGCATTCTCGGTTGGAAGGCACAGGGTCTGAGATGTCCCGACCACGAGATCAGTTGTATCGATCCGCACGGCCAGCCTTTCCCCGTCTCGCTCATTCAAATGCCCAACGGCACCGGGAAGACCACGACATTGGCGTTGCTGCGGGCGGCCTTGTCCGGCGCTGCTGCCGATCCCGGCTGGGACAGACAGACGATATCGGAATACCGGAAGAAAAACGGCTCATCACCCGAGGGCTATTTTGAAGTCCGGCTGCTGCTGAATGACCGGCGTGCAACCATCCTCATGGAGTTCGATTTTGAAAACGCCCGTGTGTCCTACAAGACGACGCACGGGCCGGGACGCCGCGAAGGCTTTAATCCTCCTTCCGATTTTCGGCGCTTCATGAACGAGAACTTCGTCAACTTTTACGTCTTTGACGGGGAGTTGGCACAGCATCTGCTCGACAGGGAATACACAGACGCGCAGGTCGTCGTTGAAAACCTATTCCAGATGAATGCATTCGATGCGATGGCCAGGAAGGTCGGCGAATACTGGGACAGAAAAACGCAGAATGTCAGCGCCACTGAAGAGCGCGGTCTTGCGCGGAGGCAAAACCGTCTTGCCAGTCTCAGAAGCCATCTCGCTAAATGCAAACGCGAACAGCAAGGATTGCAGGAAAAGCGGACGGACCTGACGGCACAGCTCCAGAAGAAGGAGGATGCCTATCAGCAGGAGATCAAGAAGGAGGATGCGCGCTTTCAGACTTTGAACGACGCCGAGACGAAGGTCGAGCGCTTGAAGGGGAAGGTCCGCGAAGAGGCACTGGATGTTCTTGACCGGATGCGTGATCCGCACGCCCTTTCATCGTCATTTGCGACCTCCATGCTGGCGCTCAAGGATGGGCTCGACAAGGTTAAGCTACCCGAGAGCGCGGCAAGGGAGTTTTTCGAAGACCTCGCCGATGCCAAAGAGTGCGTCTGCGGCAGGCCGATCGATGCGGATATCGCCGCAACGATCCGCACACGTGCGGCCCGTTACCTGGGCACGGAAGATGTCGCCCTCCTGAACTCGATGAAGACCGCGATCAAGGATGCGGTCGGCGATCCGGCGGATGAAGCCGAGAAAGACCTGAACACAAAGATGGCAAGCCTGGGGGCGGCTGTAGAGGAAGAGCGGGATGCACGAAATGACCGCGACTCTCTGCGGCTGGAAGCCGAACAAGCCGATCCGGCCGTCAAGAGCGCGCGTGATGATATCGAGAGCTTGCGCAACCAGATCGAGGGTGTTGATGCCGAGCTGGAGAAGTTCGACAGCAAGGATCAAACCCAGAATGATGAACGGACATGCGGGATCGAAATTCTCGAAAAACGGATTGATGATGCGGAGCGCAAACTCGCGGAGATAACCCACACGCTGACCGAGAAGGCCAAACGCGACACGCTTACGGCCATCATCAACAGCGCGCACAAGAAAGCGCACACAGGCATAACCACGGAGTTATGCGAGCAGGCCAACGCGCGCATTTCCGAATTGCTGCCACATAACAGCATCTCAATCGAGCGCATCGAACAGAATTTGATCCTTGAAGGCCAGGAAGGCGGAAGCGTCGGTGAAACCCTGTCCATCGCCTATGCCTTTCTTGCGACCCTTTTCCACCGCTCGGATCACCAGCTTCCCTTCGTCGTTGACAGCCCGGCCGGACCAATCGATCTCGCCGTTCGCCCGAAGATCGGGGAGCTGATCCCGAATCTGACAGGGCAATTCATCGCCTTCACGATTTCCTCTGAACGCGCCCGCTTCATCACGCCTCTGAAAAGAGCCAGCCACACCGAAATTCAGTTCATAACGATGTTCCGGAAAGGCTCGCAGGAGCTGGAGCGCGAGGCCCATGAAAAAGGGACCGTGCTGGAGACGGGCGACGGTCTGAATGTTACGGGCGAAGACTTCTTCAATGCATTTCAGCTCGAAGAAGAGGAGGCCGCTTGATGCAACCTTTCAGACTACGTTTGGATGCGCGTCAGTGGTTCAAGGATCTCCGCGACCAGAGGGTGTTCAAGACGGATTTCGATGCGTTCTATTTCTGCTTCATCGCGGGCATCACAACAAAGCGCAAGGAAGCCGTTCCCGTCGATGAGACGGCCGAGCTGGTCGCCTACTTTCCAGACCGCTACAGTTCCCGCGGAAAACTGCTTGTCGGCCTGTTCCTGAAGTCTGAGTTAGAGGTTCTGGGCGTTTCGATGGAAGAGCGCCCCGAAGTTCATTCGGCCATTGCCCACCTAGTCACGCCTGATGCCCCCAATTTCCTGAGTGACGAAGGCGTGCGCGAGTTCAATAAGTATGCGCATGGAGGGTATGAGCAGCTTATCGACTGGTTTGAGGACCGCCCGCGTTCCCTGGAAACATTCCTGCGTGCCTACAAGCGCAGGGTGGATGCGGCGATGAATAGGGCAGCGAGCAGACCGGCAAATTCATGACGATCGAAACGGCGCATCAACGAATTAGCGTGCTCTTCGAACAGAACCAGACGTTCGAAGTGCCAAAGTACCAGCGCGAGTATGCATGGGACGCGGATGCGATTGAGGACTTTGTAGAAGACCTCGGCAAATGCTTGGAGGCAAGGCTTAAGGACGGGAAGAGGAATCACTTCTTCGGCGGGATTGTGAGCGCCCGGCTGAACGTTCCCGGCTCAAGCCGCCCAAGTTATGAGGTGATCGACGGGCAGCAGCGGATTTCGTCTTTCGTCATGCTTGCGGCCGCTGTCGTGTTTGCGATGAAGGCGATATTGGCTGATATCGAGACCAAAGAGGAACCTTCTAATGAGGACGGCAAAGCACTCGACTACCTCAAACAGACCATTGCGAAAATCGAGTCCTTATACCTGACGCACCGCTATGCCGTTGGTCTCGAATATAAAGTGGTTCCCAAGCTTACGCTGTCGAAGGCTGACAACGCTTTTTTCCAGGCTGTTCTGGCGGGAAACGATCCGGCCACAGAACGCCCCTCGCACGAGCGGATCAAATATGCCTGGCAGAGGCTGAAGGCGTTTTTGGCATCTGAACTCGAAGCTGAAGCAATGGCCTCGGGCAAGGCAACGAGGCTACAGCACCTGATCGACCATGTGCTCGCGGAGGACTGCACGGTTATCTTCATGTGGTCGGACAACCGCTCGGAAGCCTACCGCATATTTCAGGTGCTCAATGACCGGGGGGTGAGCCTGACCAACGGCGACCTTTTGAGAGCCAGGACTCTCGAACTGCTCGATCACAAGCCGGTTGAAGCTACGCAGAACGAACTTGCCGAGCGCTGGGACAGCACACTTGCATATCCTCCCTCTTCGATTGATGACTACTTACTCTGGTACTTCGGGTCGTATGAGGGGAACAGGCCGAAGCAATCCGATGTGACGGACAGCTTCATGGATGTCCGTTTCGCAGAAGCATCGTTGTCCAAGCCCATAACGCAGGCCCATGCCACACAGGTTTCGGCCGAGGTGAAACGGCTCGACGAAGACTTTGCGCTCCTGAACCAGCTCAATAACGGCGAGTGGCCCTATATTGACCAGGCTGCCGGTGTTACGCAATGGGACGTGGAACGCCTGAGCCTCCTAGTCGGGCACCTGAAGCATACGAATGCCATGCCGTTGCTTATGGCATTGCAATTACTCGAACCAAAACGGTTCGCGGAAGCGGTGGCGTCGCTGGAGCGGTTCGTGTTCCGGTACAAGACCATTGGAAACGCCCATATCAGCCCTGCAACAAAGCTGTATCACGAGCACGCGGTACTAATACGAAAAGAACCCGGTGCGTACAAAGTCGGAACCTTGCGAGCAGCACTGAAAGGGCTGATCGAAAAATACGCTTCCGGCAAGCGCTTCGCGGCTGCAATAAGCGAACTCACGTATTCCCCCCGTGGTGGCAACGGCCATATCCGATATCTTCTCATTGCGATTGAGGATTATTTTCAGTGGTATGAGGCGGGCGCGAAAGGCACCCCGGTCTGCAAGGACAAATCGCGAGTGCTGGATATTGCCCACACGACCCTGGAGCATATTTATCCGCAGAAGCTCGATGCCAAGGACCGCATCGCAAAGCTGGAACCGGTCAAGCATGCGCTCGGCAATCTGACCATCCTCGGTCCGGGCGAGAATAATGCGGCCGCGAACAAAAGCTTCGCCGACAAGCGTAAGGCATTCGAGGAGTCCAACCTTCGCATCAACCGACAGGTCGCGAAAAATAAGACCTGGACGAAAGAGGATGTCGATAAGCGCACCAGCTTACTGGCCGAAATAGCGGAGAAGATTTTCTCACCGTAGGCAACGCTACTCACGCCGCACTTAGAAATGCAGTTCCTAGCAACGGCGCTTCCGCCAATGGCCCAACTTCCGCCCGCCGCGTCAACCTGAATGGATGGCTGCTTTCAATGAGCCATTCCCGAACTTTGAACGACGGCTATGTTAGCGCGAAGCTGCCCAATCTGCTCTAAGCGCATTCGCGAAAGTTCGGTCCCTTTTTTGGCCTAAAGCGACTAATCCCGGCACCCTCGCGAAACCTAGCAGAAGTTTCCCTCAATGCATTCGCCGACCAAAGTAGCAGCCTTGAGCAAAACGCCGTCGTCCAAGTGAGCATAGCGAGCAGTTGTCGAGACGTGTCGGTGCCCCAAGAGATTGCCGATCATCGGCAGAGTTTCCGAAGAACGCGCCGCCAGGCTGGCGTAGTTGTGCCTAAGGTCATGCAACCTGACATCGTCCAGCCCGGCTTCACATCGCAATCTCCGCCAAAACCAATCCAGGGCTGATCTCGGCAGAACATCGAAGGTGAAAACGCGCTGTTCCTTCTTTCCGCGCGGCAATCCGTCGAGGACCACCCTCGCCTCTTGGCCAAGCCAGACAATGCGCGGGCCGGTCTTTGAGTCTATGAGTTTCAATTTGCGGCCCTGAACCTCGCCCCAAGTGAGGTTCAGGATCTCGCCGCGACGACAGCCTGTGAGCGCGAGAAGCGAGATCACCGCGACTTCGACGGGGTTTTCAGCACGGTTGTCCGCCAACGCGCGACCAAGCCGGGCCATCTCTTCATGGCTCAGGAAACGCTCGATCTTGCGCCCCCTGTTGCGCTTCACACCACGAAACGGATTGGAATGCTCTGGCAAATAGCCCCACGCTTCGGCCTTGCCGAACATGGCTTTGAGGATTTCCATGGCGCGATTGGCTGCACCGGGACCTGCTGATCGCGTGAGCTCGGCATGCCACCGAACCGCATCGGCATGGCTGATCTCGTTAATGAACTTGCCCGGAAAAGCATGATCGAGATGGGTCCGCCGGTAGATGTTTTGGATTTCGCGGGTGGACGGCTTCCAGGTCGGCGCGGCAATCTCCCAGTATGATTGGAGAAATGCCCAGTAGGTCGGCGTCTTGCGCCCACGCAGCTTCTTCTCGGCAGGGTTCTCGCCAAGCTCGATGCGCAGGATAAGTCGCCGGGCGACATCCTTGGCGATGCGCTCGGTTAGGATTGCCGCATCGCCAATAGTGATGAGCCGTTGCTTGCCGCCCATCGTGCGCTGCAGAACGTAACTCTTGCGGCCCGATGGATGGATTCGCTCTCCAAAACCGGGGAGCACATAGTCGAATCTCGAACGGCGCTTGCCTGCCTCGCCCGGTATGACCCGTGCAAGCTCCTCTGCAATGATCTGCTTTAGGTCGTACTGGGTCATGCAGCGATCCCCATGGCACTGGCGAGATTGGAGCAGATGCGATCGGCGCTTTCCGCAATCACTTCGTCTGCCAAGTGCGCATACCGTGCAGTTGTTTCCGGAAGCGCATGGCCAAGCAACTTGCCGATTGTCGCCAGTGGAATGTGCTGAGCGATGGCAACCGAGGCAAAGCTGTGGCGCAGATCGTGGAGCCGCACGTCGGGCAGCGCAGCCTTGCGCCTGATGCGATCCCAGTACTGACCGAGATTGATCGGAGCCTCGCGACGCATGGCAGGAAAGACCAGCAACTCGTCGCCGCGACGTTCCAGTCCATCAAGGACTGCGATGGCTTGAGGATTCAGATAGATCGTCTTCGGGCCGGTCTTGCTGTCAGGCAATTGCAGCCGTGGTGGCTGGACATAACGCCAGCGCAAGGTCGCGATCTCGGATACCCGTGCGCCGGTGTAGATGAGCATGCGCAGCGCGGGGATGACGAAAGGATTGACCCCATCGTGTTCGACCAGGACGCGCCCCAGCCTGCGATACTCCTCGGCGGAAAGGTAGCGCTCGGGTAGATCACGTTTGAAGCGGGAGACGCCGCGACACGGGTTGGTGTTCTTTGCCCGGTAGCCGAGCTTTTCGGCATACTGCATCATCACCGACATTATGGGGATAGCTCGATTGAAGGTCCCTCCCCGCTCCGCCATGCTATCTCGCCAGCGATTGATGTCTCCGCGCTCAATCATGTCGACCGGCAGGTCACCAAACCTCGGCACGAGCAACTGATCGATGCGCGAACGCGAGGATCGCTGCGTCGCTGGCTTCCAATGCGGCGAGTAATCTTGCCAGAACTCTTCGACATAGTCAGCGAACAGCGGCACTCGCCTCTTCTTGGGCGCGGTCGGAAGGTCGGCAAGCGTTGCCTTGATGAGCAAACTGCGCGCGGCAGCGCGCGCGGCGGGCGCGCCCAGCGCACCTGCCGCCATACCCGCGCAACCAAGTGTCACCATGCGCTGCACACCTCGCGGGCTATGCTTGACTATCCAAGTAAGGTGTCCCGACTTCCGTTTGCGAAGTCCGAAGCCGGGAAGTTCTGAGTCCCACGTGATACCGATGGCAAGCGACTTGCGACGAGCGATGTGGCCAGTCAGTTTCAGCCTGAAAGACGGCCTGCGAGGGGCTATGACTGAGCCTTGGTTACTAACAGACTGCTCGATTGCGGCTGAAATACAACTATTTGTTTTACCGTACTTTTCTTCCATTCATGCAGCACCCGCTGCGTACGGTGTGCCTCAGTCTCCAATTGCGCGGGTGGCGACCAGCGATCCTGGTCGTTCCTTCTCAATGGTCATTCCCAAACCTTGCCGCACGAGCGTGAGCAACCCTTTGCATTGGCCAATGCCTGGGAGCGGTCTTCTTGATACTCCAACCTCAACAAGAGACCGTGCCTGCGCAAAAGGGACCGGCCAAGGACTATGTGTGAAGCGGGAGGAACGGGACCTGTCGGTCCTACCGCGCACGCTGGTCCGACCCGGTCGCGGTGCGCAAGCGCGTGCGGGGCCCGGAACAAGTACACCGCGCCCGCAGGAGCACCGCCGCAGGTGGTGCGGGACCGAGCGCGTCACCAGCCCCGCTCCACATCACGCCCAGGTCTTCCACCAGCGAACACGAAAAAAGGGCAGGAACCGTCACCGGCTCCCGCCCTGTTTGATGCTCAGAACTCGTCGAGCATGCCGCCATGCACCGTATGCACCACCCGGCTCGCCAGGTGTGCTGGCAAGGCGTTGTAGTCACCTTCGTCCAAGGCGAAGTATCCAAGGTCGTCATCCTCGACGACATGTTGGTCGAAGAAGCTGTGCAAGGCCCGCCGTTCGGCAGTGGCGAGTGCTTCAAAGTAACTGTTCGAGTTCGATTCAAGATTGCCAAGTGTAGTCATGATTTCCTCCTGATGTCTGTCGGTGAGACGACAGGAAGAAGGGGGATGGGCGCGGTGCCGGCGGGTCAGGGATCGCCCGCACGGGCGACCGCGAAGCGGCGGTGGGGGCAACGATTTTGTCGTACCGCAGCGCAAGCGAAGGGGAGACAAAATGGTGGGGCCCCGCCGTCCTTGACGC
>CAZJZO010000074.1:0-17964 GCA_964550495.1 uncultured Porphyrobacter sp.
CGCGCCGGATGGGTGGCGATCGCCATTGGAGCCGGCTTCATGTCACTCACCGCGCTGGCAATGGTCTTCGCGCCGCTCACCTTGCTGTCGATCTATGTCGACGTCGATGCTGCCAGGAACGCCGCTCTGGTCGGCTTTGCGCTCCAATATCTGTTGCTGGCCGCGGCGTTCCAGCTGGTCGATGGAGTTCAGGCCGTTGCCGCGGGCGCCTTGCGCGGATTGCAGGATACGCGTGTACCGATGTGGATCGCGATTTTCAGCTATTGGGTGCCCGGAATCGGTCTTGCGATCGGTCTTGGTTTCTTCACATCGCTCGAAGGGACAGGGGTCTGGATCGGGCTTGCAACGGGCCTCGCATTCGCAGCCGTTTTGCTGACCTGGCGCTGGATGTTGCGTGAACGGCTGGGCCTGACGACGCGACCTGGGCCCGGCCCCAAATTTTCTTCCTGATCTTCTCTTGACTCATCTGCTTGGCGCAACCACATGCGCCGCGTTGGCACTCTCAGGAGGGGAGTGCCAAGCGTAACGTCAACTCATTCAGAAAGGTCATGAACTATGGCATTTCGTCCGCTGCACGACCGCGTTGTGGTCCGTCGCATCGAAGCCGACCAGAAAACTGCCGGCGGCATCATCATTCCCGATTCAGCACAGGAAAAGCCGAGCGAAGGCGAAGTCGTCGCCGTTGGTGACGGCGCCCGTGACGACGACGGCGATCGCATTCCGCTGGATGTGAAGGCCGGCGACCGCGTGCTGTTCGGCAAATGGGGCGGCACCGAAGTCAGGATCGACGGTGAAGACCTGCTCATCATGAAGGAAAGCGACATCATGGGGATCGTCGGCTGATCAGTCGGACCCTTTCGCTTTCTAACAAAACTCACAAATTCCAGGAGAAACAACAATGGCTGCCAAGGACGTGAAATTCTCGCGTGACGCACGCGAAGGCATCCTTTCGGGCGTCGACACGCTCGCCAATGCCGTCAAGGTGACGCTCGGCCCGAAAGGCCGCAACGTCGTGATCGACAAGAGCTTCGGCGCACCGCGTATCACCAAGGACGGCGTCACCGTCGCCAAGGAAATCGAACTCAAGGACAAGTTCGAAAACATGGGCGCGCAGATGCTGCGCGAAGTCGCATCGAAGGCGAACGACGCCGCTGGTGACGGCACGACCACTGCAACGGTGCTCGCTCAGGCGATCGTGACCGAAGGCATGAAGTCGGTCGCAGCCGGCATGAACCCGATGGATCTCAAGCGCGGCATCGACCTCGCGGTCGGCACCATCGTCGAGAACCTAGCTTCGCGCTCGAAGGACGTATCGGGCTCCGAAGAAATCGCGCAGGTCGGAATCATCTCGGCCAATGGCGACCAGGAAGTCGGCGAAAAGATTGCCGAAGCCATGGAGAAGGTCGGCAAGGAAGGCGTCATCACCGTCGAGGAAGCCAAGGGCCTCGAATTCGAACTCGACGTCGTTGAAGGCATGCAGTTCGACCGCGGCTACCTCTCGCCGTACTTCATCACCAACCCGGACAAGATGACGGTCGAGCTCGAGAACCCGTACATCCTGATCCACGAGAAGAAGCTGTCGAACCTGCAGGCGATGCTGCCGATCCTCGAGAAGGCCGTTCAGACCGGTCGTCCGCTGCTGATCATTGCAGAAGACATCGAAGGCGAAGCGCTCGCAACCCTCGTGGTCAACAAGCTGCGTGGCGGCCTGAAAGTCGCTGCCGTCAAGGCACCGGGCTTCGGCGATCGTCGCAAGGCCATGCTGCAGGACATCGCGATCCTCACCTCGGGTGAAATGGTCAGCGAAGACCTCGGCATCAAGCTTGAGAACGTCGAACTGTCGATGCTCGGCGAAGCCAAGCGCGTCACCATCGACAAGGACAACACCACCATCGTCGACGGCACCGGATCGGCTGACGACATCCAAGCTCGCGTCGGCGAAATCCGTACGCAGATGGAAAACACCACCAGCGACTATGACAAGGAAAAGCTGCAAGAGCGCCTTGCCAAGCTCGCCGGCGGCGTGGCCGTTATCAAGGTTGGCGGTGCAACCGAAGTCGAAGTGAAAGAGCGCAAGGACCGCGTCGACGACGCGCTGCACGCAACCCGCGCAGCGGTTGAAGAAGGCATCGTCCCCGGTGGCGGCACGGCTCTGCTGTACGGCACCAAGGCACTCGACGGTCTCGAAGGCGCCAATGATGACCAAACCCGTGGTGTCGACATCGTTCGTCGTGCACTTCAGGCACCGGTTCGCCAGATTGCCGAAAACGCCGGTCACGACGGTGCGGTTGTCGCTGGCAAGCTGATGGACGGCAATGACGAAGCTCTCGGCTTCAACGCTGCCACCGACACCTACGAAGACCTCGCCAAGGCTGGCGTGATCGACCCGACCAAGGTTGTTCGCACCGCGCTGCAGGACGCGGCTTCGGTCGCTGGTCTGCTGATCACCACCGAAGCAGCCATTGTCGACCAGCCGGAAGACAAGGCAGCAGCCCCTGCGATGCCCGACATGGGCGGCATGGGCGGCGGCATGGGCTTCTAAGCCAACACTGCTTCGATCCTACAAAAAGGCCCCGGAGGTTCGCGCCTCCGGGGCCTTTTTTGTGCTAAACTCACATCTCGCCTCGCCAGATACAGGGAGTTTGAGATGAAACTGCCGCACAAGGCTCATGTGGCCGTCCTAGACGGCGAGAGCTTCACACTGTTCCGCAACGACGGCCCAATCTTCGAACCGAAACTCAACCCGGTCGAAAAGCCCGATCTGAATCCGACCAACTTCAGCTCCGGCGTGCGACACCAGGACCAGATCGGAAAGATGCTGGGGCGAACTCAGCTTGACGAACTCGCACACGGCGCTGCGGCTGCGGGATGGCTCAATGCGAAGGCAATCTCCGGCGAGATAGAGAGCCTGCTGATTATCGCCGATCCAAAAACGCTCGGTGAAATGCGCCAGCACTATCATTCGGAGCTGGAAAACCGGCTGGTTGGTGAGATCGACAAGACGCTGACCGGGCAAACCAGCCATGAAATCGCCAAGGTGATAGCCGCGGCCTGATGGCGAACCCGGCATTGGTCGAGTGTTTTCGACGGTCCGGCCACGGAAGCTTGTCGAGCCGACCACCATTTCGCACCTTTCCATCCCGACCACGCTCGCGCATTGTCGCGTGCGAAATTCGGTAATCGAAAGGAACCCGTCTTGCAGATCAAAATCGCCGCAGCCCTGCTGGCAAGCGTTGCTCTCGCCGGATGCGATGCGCTCACGGCCCCGCCTGTCGCAACCATTGAATGCGCGAGCACACAGACCGAATGCGTCAACGAATGGTTCGAAGCCAAGTTCGATGAGGAACTGCAATTCAGCCCGCTGCGGCAAACCGCGCTTGGCCTGAAGACCGATTACGACAAGATCGATGACTTCACGGTCGAAGCCGAGCAGAGACAGCTCGAATGGTGGCAACAGGCGACCGCCGAGATGGAAGCGAACTTCGACTACGAAGAACTGTCGGACGAAGCGAAGCTGTCATGGGACATGTGGCAATTCCGCAAGAACCAGGCCGAAGCGGCCGCCGAATTCCGCGAGCAGGAGTACATCCTGACCCAGATGAACGGCCTGCACACGGCTTTGCCCAGCTTTCTGCTGACCCAGCACAAGGTCGAGAATGAAAGCGATATGACTGCGTTCATCGCGCGGCTGGGTGGAATTGGGACGGCAATGGACCAATTGCTCGAACGCGCTCAGTCAAACGCTTCTGCAGGTACGCGCCCACCGCGCTTCGCTTACGACGCGGTGATCGAAGAGTCGGGCAAGCTGATCAGCGGCGCTCCGTTCGGAGACGGTGAGCCATCAGCGCTGTGGCAGGCGAGCGAAGGCCATCTCTCCAAGTTGGTCGAGGACGGAGCAATCACTCAGGAACGCGCCGACGCACTGCGAGAGCAGGCGCGCACGGCTCTGACCGAGGAAATGGCTCCCGCCTATCAACGCGTGATCGACTGGTTCAGCGAAGACCGGGCCAACACCAGCGAACAGGCTCAGGGCGTCAGCACGCTCGATAACGGCACGAACTTCTACAATTACCGGCTCGGCATGATGACCACGACCGAGCTGACCGCCGACGAAGTCCACAACAAGGGCCTCGAGGAGGTCGCCCGGATCCGCGCCGAGATGGAAGCGATAAAGGAACAGGTCGAATTCGAAGGTAGCCTGACCGACTTCTTCGCATTCACCCGCGAAGATGATCAGTTCTTTTTCTCCGACGACGATGCTGGTGCACAAGCCTATATCGACCGTGCCAAGGATCACATCGACACACTAACGGCAAAGCTGCCCGACTATTTTGGCACCCTCCCCAAGGCGCCGCTCGAAGTGCGGCGAGTGGAACCGTTCCGCGAGCAGGACGGCGCGGCACAACACTATCGCGCGGGCACGCCCGATGGGTCGCGTCCAGGCATCTATTACGCGCATTTGTCCGACATGCGCGCAATGCCAATCCCGGTGCTTGAAGCGATCGCCTATCACGAGGGCAATCCCGGACATCACATGCAGGTTTCGATCGCGCAGGAATTGCCCGACATGCCGCGGTTCCGGTCGCAGGGCGGTTTTATCTCTGCCTATGGCGAAGGCTGGGCGTTGTATTCCGAACTCCTGGCCAAGGAGATGGGCGGTTACCAGGATCCTTATTCGGATTTCGGGAGACTAGTGAACGAGATGTGGCGCGCAATCCGGCTGGTCGTCGATACCGGGATCCATTCAAAGGGCTGGAGCGAACAGGAAGCCATCACCTACTTCCTCGAAAACTCGCCAATGCCGGAGACGACTGTGCGCTCGGAGGTCCGACGCTATTTCGTGCTGCCCGGGCAGGCGACGTCGTACAAGATCGGAATGATCCGCATCCAGGAGCTACGCGCAAAAGCCGAGACCGAACTCGGCGACCAGTTCGACATTCGCGGCTTCCATGATACCGTATTGGGCGGAGGGGCCGTGCCCCTATCGATCCTCGAGAAGCGGATTGACCAGTGGATCGCAATGGTCAAATCCGGCTGACTTGGCACCCTCCTTGGGGTGCCGATCGAGTTCCGGGCTAATCTCGGCTTTCGATCATTCACTGCAATTTGCGGAGACACACTCAACACCGCCCCGCTGGTGCAATCCAGTGGGGTTTTAGCTAATTCGGCACAATAATTAGCCGCAATGCTGCTAATCCGGGTGCCTGATACGCATTTCACACGATTCTTTGTCGTAAAGATACAATATTTCAAATATCGAACCTCTTTATAACCGGCTTCATTATTGATGTCGTGTAATGAGAACAGTGACTATTAATCGCACTGTCGACGTGACGCTCAAGCACCCCTTCGGTCGCAACTAAGGTAGTCTATCCGCTCAACGAATTGGGCCGGCAGCCTACAGTTTACTGATGGGAGAATATCTATGAATCAGAAAGAAATCCGGCAGATCGTGGAGCGCGTCACCGCCGAAATTGACGCCGATGTTTTGAGATCTCGGAAAACGTTCCGCGTACCCGATGTCCTTGGCCAGATGGAAGATTTCGGCACTTCTCTCGATAAGGCGTGGTCGATCAGCTACTCGACTGCCAGCGCCGTCGCAAATCTGGAGCGTCCGGGCCTCAACGAAGCGTGGAGCATCAGCTACAGCACTGCCAGCCTCGCCGACGTTGCTCCGGCGGCCAAGAAGGGCAAGTAAGCCCATGCTTGAGGACAAAGTATGGAAGGGGGTCAAGTCTCTCCTTCACAACTATCTCGTCCTCCAGAAGACCGATCGGGCGCTCATCCTCTTTACCGAGGATAGCGCCCCATCGGTCGCGCTTGTGTGCGCGGCGCTGGAGACCGAGAGCATCCCTTACGAGAGATGCCTTATGGCTCCCCTCCATGATGAGGGAATTGCCGAGCGATTGCAGCAGCACCTGCCCGACCACATTCCCGACGGTTCAAGGCTGCTGGTGCTGACCTTTGAGCGCGATACCATGTCGCACACGAGCGTGATTGCATCGGCCCTGTCCCGATATGATAGGGAAAAGGTGCTGCTTGCCCGCGCAATCAGCACCAGCGACGATTTGTTCCGGACTGCGCTGCATGCATCTCCGGACCGGTTGAATGCGATCAATGCGTCCCTGCTCCACAGGTTTTCCAAAGCGCGGCGCCTGAGAGTGACGACTGCCGGAGGAACCGACCTCGATATCGAGATCGACAGCGATCAATATCGCTGGATCAGCAATCGGGGGCGCGCCAAACTGGGCGGAGCGATGGTGCTTCCTGCCGGCGAGATTGCGACCTTCCCGTCCGCGATTTCGGGGACGCACGTGGCGGATTTCGCGTTCAACATCAACGCCATCTGCGATCGCGACGTGCGACTGGATCGGGCTCCCATCACAGTCAACATCGAAGACGGCAGGGCCACCGACTACCACACTGACGATGCGTCGATGATGGACTTCCTGAAACAGTGTTTCAGCACCCATTGCGCCTACTCGGTCGGCGAACTGGGTTTTGGCACCAACACCGAGATCGCCGGACCGATTGCGCTCAATTCGCATGTCAACGAACGGCGTCGGGGGATCCATCTCGGCTTCGGGCAGCACAACCAGATTATCGAAAAGATGGGCTACCAATGTCAGATCCATCTCGATTTGATTGCCCGCGGCGGACTGGTCCTGGTCGATGACGATCCAATTCCGATCGACCTCGAGAATGTGCGACCGAGCGAGCTCCCGCATCCGGACTGGCATGAAGACGAAGATGTCTTTTCACCGGAAAGCTATGACCTCGACGTCGAGGATTGTTGCGGCACGCTCTCCAACGAAGGTCTGAGGCTGTGCACGCTCCCTTGAGCGGCAACATCTGGACCGAAAACGCCCTGCTGTTGGCCGATGCCTATGTGCGAAACGCCAGCCCGTTCCGCTTCTGGATCGCAACCGCGACGTTGCAGGATGTGATCGGTGATGAGCCGATCAGGGTACTCGATGCGGGTGGGGGATATGGTGAACAGGCCGTGCTCCTTGCCCGCTTGGGGCATCAGGTCGATATTGTCGATCCGGACCCCAATATGCTTGCGGTGGCACATGGGCGGATTGGCAAAGAGCCAGCCGACGTCTCAGGCCGCATCCAGCTGATCAAAGGCCATTGTGAGACACTGTCGCAGCATGTCGGCGATCGCTATGATTTGGTGTGTTGTCACAGCGTCCTCGCCTATCTTCCGGAAATCGAGGGCGTGCTCGATCAATTGGTCGCTTGCTGCGACGATGGCGGCTGGCTTTCCATCATCAATCGCAATCCCGCGGCCGAAGCGATGCGTTACGGTTTGCAGCAAAACTGGCCGGCGACCCTGGCCGCGCTATCTGGCGAGAGCTCTGCAAGTTCGACCACCATTCCCGATCATGACTATTCGCGCGAATGGGTCAGCGAACTCCTGATACGTCGCGGCTGCGAGATGCATGCTTGGAGCGGTCTGGGTATCTTCACCGATCACTGCTCATTCGCACCCGAGGAGGCGGAATTCGAGGATGCACTGGCCGCAGAATTCACTGCCGGCCAGCAAGATCCGTATCGGCAAATCGCCCGCGCCTATCACATCATCTCGAAGCGCGTCGGCGAATGAGGCCCGGCACTCGGAGCGCGCATTTGCGCGTGCTCATTCGTGCCGAACCTGTGCCAATCAGCCGCCTTTGCGACTCTCTTCCGCCGCTTCGATCACCGCCGAATCCCAAGTGACCTGGGTCTGCGTTTGCGGATTGAAGCGGGTGTTCTCGTAAGAAGCCTTCTCTGCCGCGGCGATCTCCGCCTCGGTCAGATGCTCGCTGGGCTCGAGCGCGAATACATCGATCCCGCGTGTGATCTCGGTGCCGTAGATGCGGCCATTGTACCAGTATGACGACCAGAACCCGCCAACCACCAATTGCTCTTCGCTGATCGCGCCGCGATCAAAGTAGGCGATCTCCTTGGGGTTCGCGCTGTCGGTGAAATCCATCACGCTGATGCCGCCCTGGTACCAGGACTGCACAAACAGATCGCGCCCCGGAACCGGGATAATCGAGCCATTGTGCGCGACACAGTTTTCGGTGTCGCTCTGCGGCCCGGGCATCTTGTAGTGACTGCGGAATTCGAGCTTGCCGTTTTCGATGTCGTAAATCGCATTGGCGCCCCAGGTCATCGGATCGGAGGCGCGGCAGCGCGGACGTCCGCCCCCGCCCCACTCGTCGGTGAAGATCACCTTGGTGCCGTCATTGTTGAAGGTAGCCGAGTGCCAATAGGCGAACCCCTTGTCGAACACGGCATCGATGCGCACGGGGTTCATCGGATCCGAAATGTCCATCAGGATCCCGTTGCCGGAACATGCACCAGCAGCGAGATTCTTTGACGGGAAGACGGTGATGTCGTGACACTGATCGGTCCGGCGGGCCGTCTGCGTGCCTTCCCCGCTGTCTCCACCTCTCCAAAGTCCGGCAATCTCACCTGTCTCGGAATCGGCAAAGACGCGCGGCGAACTGGTGATCCGCGATTTCGACGGATCGGCCAGCGGGATCTCGATCACGTCAATGCTGAACAAGGCCGTTCGCGAATCCGCTGCGGAATCTATACAGCGCGAAAGCTCTTCCTGCTCCCGAACGCGCGACGTTCCGGAATTGTAGACGATGATCTTGTCCGCATCGGCGCTGACGATCGAGTGCGTGTGGCTGCCGCGGCAGGTCTGCACCTGTCCCACCTGGCGAACCGCTGTCAGGTCGGAAATGTCGAAGATGCGCAGGCCGCGGAAGCGTTCCTCGCTGACATCGCCCTGGACGCCCTGCAATCCGCAATCGACGCGGCCACGGGTCTGCTCGACGCTCATGATCAGGATGTCTCCAACCACCGAAACGTCACCCTGCCCTCCTGGGCAGACAACCGAACTCATCAAGGACGGCACGCCGTCATCGCCGAGCTTGTAGATATTGAAACCGTGATAGCTCCCAGTGACCAGAATGTCGTCGAAGAAGGCCATGTCGGTCAGCGCGAAGTCGAGCAAGGGAGAGCGCTCGGCAAATTGCGTCAGGCTTTCTTCCTCTCCACGCGGGGAGGAGCCGTCGGCGTCAGCTTTGGCAAGGGCGGATGCCAGCGCAGCTGCTTCATCGGCCAGCGCCTTCGCCCGGGCGAGAACCGCGGCGGCTTCGTCGCTGGCCCCTTCGGTCTGGCTTTCGCTGCCTTCGTCGCCCTCTTCGCGAGGCGGAACGGCGGCTCGCAAATCGGCCGGATTTTCCGGATCAAAGAAGCCCGCAGGCTTTGGTAAACTTACGACTTTGCGCAGGTTCAGAATCGCTTCGCCAGCATTGTCGAATCCTGCGGCCAGCGCCGCGCGGGGGTCGGCCGACAATCCAGCCAGAAGCCCGTCCATCTTGTCGATCTCGGCGTTCTGATCGCTTTCGATGTCTCCGACGAACCGGAACAGGATCGGGTCCGCTGCGCTTCCCGGCTGGTCAAGCAACGCTTCAACCATGTCGATCGCGCCTTCATGATGCGCGATCATGAGCGTCAGGAAGAGTCGGTCGAACTCGGTGCCCTTGGCAGCGGCCAATGCGGCCATCTGATCCGGCGTGGCCATGCCCGACATGGTCGAGTGATCGACCATCGCATGCTGTGAGTGATCTCCCGAACCGTGGCCGGAATGGCCAACCATCACCGTCTTTTCGCCGCGCGACGAAAGCCATTCATTCATGAACTTGATCTCGTCAGCCTGACTGGTGAGAATTCGACCGGCGATTGCCACGACGCTCTCATTGTTGGTGCGCTCGCCAACCAGTTCTGACATTTCGACCGCTTGCTGGTGATGAACGATCATGCCCTGCATGAAGGTGACGTCGGCATCGGTGTACTTTGCCTTGGCGAGCTGAGTGGCCTCCTCCGCCGAAAGCACCTTGCTGTTCTGACCCGGTGCGCCGGGCTGAACGATTTGCGGCGCAGATTGCGCAAACGCGATGCTCGATCCGCCGAGCAGCATAGCTGTGACAAGGGCACGCGAACCGCGCAGGGTAGTGGTCATGGTTGTCATGGGAGATCCTAGTAGTCGTCGATTGCCAGCTACAGTGCAGCGCCTGACAGCGCAGTCAAGACCCATTTCGATGAGGGTTGACGAAAAATGATACACAGTCTCATCCCTGCGTCTCAGGAACCCGAATGCGCTTCGAGGCTTAGTGTGTCACAACCGAAATGCGACCTGCGAGCGAATCCGGTCGCTTGCCGCACACCATTCATCGCAAGCGGCGAATCGAGCGCTTGCCGCGACGAATCGCCAGACTCTAGACTCGCATCATTAAGTCGCCAGTAACCCTGACGGAGTATTGTCTACAGATGTCATCTTCCCGCTGGTCTTCCATATTCGCCGCCCTGACGGGCATCGCTCTCATTGCCAGTCCTGCCTCGGCGCAGAGTTCGGACCTTGAAGCGAGCTTCGACTCCGCGCTTGGAACCGAGCTCCGCAACCCGCAGACTTACGAGGCGGTTTACGCCAACGGGTTCGAGCAGCGCATCGCCGAACTGGCCAACGGCGAGAATGGCCGCATCGGTGTTGCGGCGATGGATCTTTCGACCGGCGAGCAAATCATGGTGTTGGGCAACCAGCTGTTTCCCATGGCGTCGACAAGCAAGATTGCCGTAGCCGCAACCTATCTCGAGATGGTGGAACAAGGCCGGTATTCGCTGACCAGCGAATTTCCGCTTCTGATCCCCGTCCGCTCTGCCAAGTTCTCATCGCCCGCCGCGCCCAAGCGCAAAGGCAAATACATGCAGGCGATCGATCTGATTGAAATCATGATCACCAGGTCCAGCAACCCGGCGACGGACACACTGCTTGAAGCCGTCGGTGGCCCGGAAAAGGTCAATGCCTGGATGCGGCGCCAGGGAATCAACGATTTCAGCATCGACCGGGATATTGCAACGCTCGTCCGCGATGATGGCGAGTATGATCCTGCGGCATGGATCGATCCGCGCGATGCGGCGACACCGCAAGCCATGGTCAGACTTCTCCAGGGGCTGTATCGTGGCGACTTCCTGTCGGATCAAAGCCGCCGAGTCTTGCTCGGGGCGATGAGCCGGACGGTGACGGGCAAACGTCGGATTGTCGCCAACATGCCTTCTACTGCGCGCGTGAGCCACAAGACCGGATCGCTCAACAACACCTCCAGCGACGTCGGGATTATTGAATCGCCGGACGGGCGCGCGATCGCCGTTGCGATTTATGTGACCGGGCAAGGCACGCGACGCAATCGTGAAGCGCGGATCGCGGCAATCGCTCGTGCCTTGTATGACGGCTTTTCGGCCAAGGCCCGCAATCGCCGAGTGTGGACCAACGCACCGCGCACCGGCGGCTAGGTCACAAAGAAAAAGGCGGCGCCGTGAGGCACCGCCTTTTCTGTTTCAGCGCTGCTCTTCCCGAAAGAAGAGCGCTGGGCGAATTACTCGCCGTCAACAGCGTCTACAGCAGCGTCGGCAGCTTCTTCAGCAGCGTCGGTGACAGCTTCAGCAGCGTCGCCAGCAGCGTCAGCGGTAGCTTCAGCGGCGTCGCCAGCAGCGTCAGCGGTTGCGTCGGCAGCGTCGCCAGCAGCTTCAGCGCCTTCTTCGACAACCGAAGTTGCGTCAGCAGCCATGGCGTCAACGGTTTCGCCGGCCTTGTCAGCGGTTTCGCCGCAAGCAGCGAGGCCCAGAGCCGAAGTTGCAACAGCAGCGGCAAGAACGATCTTACGCATAATATCAATTCCTTATTAAGCGAGTGTATGTCGCGCGACCTATCCCAAGACCGCGCCAAAGCCGAGCTTCTGACCCCCGACTCTGCCCTTTCTAATAGTGGCCAGAATATGGCATTGCAAGCGGAATATGGCCTTTTTGCCTCATTTTCGCCTTTTTTCCGCCTCAATTGATCTGATTTTACAAGTTGTGCGCAGTCGCACCCTTATGGGTCAAATTGGCTTACGCCTTCTTCTCCGCGGTGCTAGCACGCCTCCATGTCCGAGCAGCAGCATCTCTATCTCGTTGATGGTTCCTCCTACATCTTTCGCGCCTATCACCGGTTGCCGCCGCTGACTGATCCGGAAGGCACTCCGGTTGGCGCGGTCTATGGCTACACCACGATGCTGTGGAAGCTCGCAACCGATCTCGATGAAGCCGACGGCCCGACCCATCTGGCTGTCATTCTCGACAAGGATTCGAAGAGCTTCCGCAACGACATCTATCCCGAATACAAGGCCAACCGCCCGGAGCCGCCCGAGGATCTGCGTCCGCAGTTCCCGCTTATCCGCGACGCGACGCGAGCCTTCAGCCTGCCTTGCATTGAAGAGCAGGGTCTCGAAGCCGACGATCTGATTGCGTCCTATGCTCGCGCGGCGCAGCGCGAGGGCTGGAATGTGACCATCGTATCGTCGGACAAGGATCTGATGCAGCTCGTCGGTGAAGTCGATGGGGCGAAGATCGACATGCTCGACACGATGAAGAGCGCGCGCATCTACATCCCGGAGGTCGAAGAGAAGTTCGGGGTTGAACCCGATCTGGTCGGCGATGTCCTCGCGCTGATGGGCGATAGTGTCGACAACATTCCCGGCATTTACGGTGTCGGACCGAAGACCGCGAGCAAGCTGATTGCCGAGCATGGTTCGTTGACGGCGGCGCTCGACTACGCGCCTGAGATGAAGAAATCGAAACTCAAGGAGCGCTTGCTCGAAGGGCGTGAAGATGCCGAGCTCAGCCGGGTTCTGGTGACGCTAAAGGAGGATTGCGAACTTCCCGAGCCGATTGAGGATTTCAAACTCGATGGCGTCCCACCGGAACCGCTCGCCGCCTTCCTTGAAAGGCACGGCTTCACGTCGCTGTTGAAACGGCTCGGTGCGGGAGCGGGCAGCCCGGAGCGTGCAAACAATCTGCATCCGGCCAAGGCCGACAAGGCAGGCGATGCTGGAACTGCCGAGGGCAATCGCCAGCCGGTCGCCGAGATGCCAAAGCTTGATCGCAGCGCCTACGAAACGGTGCAGACGATCGAGCGGCTCGAGCAATGGATCGCACGTTCTGTCGCAGCCCGCCTGGTCGCCGTCGACACCGAGACATCGTCACTCGACGCGATGCAGGCCGAGTTGGTCGGCGTGAGCCTTGCGCTAGGCCCCAACGATGCCTGCTACATCCCGCTGGCGCATGGCGGCACCGATCTGCTCGCCGAGAAACCCGAGCAGATCGAACGCGATCAGGCCCTCGCCGCGCTGAAGCCGATGCTCGAAAGCGACGCCGTTCTGAAGGTCTTTCAGAATGGCAAGTACGACCTCAATGTGCTCGCACGCTACGGCACGATGGTCTCACCTATCGAAGACACGATGGTGATCAGCTTCGATCTCGACGCAGGACGCGGGGAAGGCATGGGCGGCGGACACGGGATGGACGAGTTGTCCGAACGGCACCTTGGTCACACCCCTCTCGCCTTCAAGGACGTATGCGGTACCGGCAAGAAGGCTATCCCCTTCGGCGAAGTCCCGCTCGACCGGGCGACCGAATATGCTGCCGAGGATGCCGATGTGACGTGGAGGCTCTACAAGCATCTCAAGCCGCGCCTGTCCGAGGAAGGCGGAACCACGGTCTACGAACGCGTCGACCGCCCGCTGATCGACGTGGTCGCCGGCATGGAGCGCGAAGGGATCAAGGTCGATCGCGCTCGACTGGCGAAACTGTCGGAAGAATTCGCCAACGAGACGAACCGCCTGGAAGGCGAGATCCACGAGATCGCAGGACAGGAATTCGCCGTAGGGTCGCCGAAGCAGCTGGGTGACATCCTGTTCGACAAGATGGGTTTCAAGGGCGGAAAGAAGGGCAAGAGCGGACAGTATTCGACCGACCAGTCGACGCTTGAGAAACTGAGCAGCGACCCCGATGCGGCCGTTATCACCAAAAAGGTGCTCGAATGGCGGCATCTGTCGAAGCTCAAATCGACCTACACCGACGCTTTGCAAGCGCAGATCAATCCGAACACCGGTCGCGTCCACACCAGCTACTCGCTGGTCGGCGCACAAACCGGGCGGCTGTCCTCGACCGATCCGAACTTGCAGAACATCCCGATCCGGACGGCGATCGGGCGGCAGATCCGCGAAGCATTCGTTCCGGAAGACGGCAATGTCCTGCTCGCCGCGGACTATTCGCAGATCGAATTGCGGCTCGCGGCGCATATGGCTGAAGTCGATACCTTGAAAGAAGCCTTTGCCAATGGAGAGGACATCCACGCCCGTACGGCAACCGAGATGTTCGGCGAAGTCACCCGTGACACCCGCGCCCGGGCCAAGACGATCAACTTCGCGATCCTCTATGGCATTTCGCGCTGGGGACTTGCAGGGCGCCTCGAAGTCGAGCCTGACGAAGCGCAGGATATGATCGACACCTATTTCCAGCGTTTCCCAGGCATCCAGCGGTACATCATGGAGACGCTCGAAACCGTGCGAGAGCGGGGCTATTCTGAGACCCTGTTTGGCCGCAAGACATGGTTCCCGCGCATCAAGTCCAAGAACCAGGCCGAGCGGCAGGGTTCCGAACGAGCGGCGATCAACGCGCCTATCCAGGGGACCAGTGCGGACATCATCAAGCGAGCCATGGCGCGCATGCTTCCGGCGTTGCGCGATGCGGGGCTGAACGACGTGCGGATGCTGCTGCAAGTGCACGATGAATTGGTGTTCGAGCTGCCAGAAGGGGATGTCGCTGCCGCTTCACCGATCATCGAGCGTGTCATGGCTGAAGCTGCACTGCCCGCGGTCGCGCTCGATGTGCCGTTAGGCGTCGATATTGGCACCGGAGCCAGTTGGGACGCGGCGCATTAGCCCAGCACTCGCCGAATTTCCGCCAATATTTACAGAGCAATGTGCAGTAATGGAAATAATCCGTGCACTCTATTCTCTGTGTGGATTGTATAAGCTTAACAAATAAATTACGTTCTTCGCCAATGTAGGAAATTCTACAGGGGTGGGGAGAGAATTCATGAAATCCGCAATGAACTGGAAGGCGTCGTGCGCCGCTTTCTTGGCAAGTTTGACGATGCTGGTGTCGGCTTGCGCAAATGGCAATTCTGAGGCCGATAATACATCGGCAAGCCTGGGCTGTCCTGAAGGATTGGGCTGGTCGGAAGGGCTCGGTGCCTATCTCGATGCCAACGCGCAATTGCCAACGCAATTCTCGGCAACGGCGGATGATTGTCTGTTCCACCAATGGTCCTGGGAAGCCTTTGTCTGGGCCACGGCTCCGATCGACGGCCAGTTGCGATTCATGACGCTCAAGACGATCTATGATCTCGACGCTACCTTGAGCGACACCGACCAGGCAGGCCCGGGCAACAACCTGCTCAATCTTACGCCTCGCCAGAGCAAAGCGCATGTCGGCTCAACCGAGTACGCGGGAGCTTTCGTAGAAGCCGATGGCAGCATGCTGGTCGGGCCGAACGGATACCCCGTCTATGCCTCGATCCACATGAACGACAGCTACTTCAACACCGCCAAGGACAACATGATCGCCAATGGCGGCTATGCCGACAACGCCGGTGGCGACAATTACTTCGATGTCGGTGCGGCTGTATTCAAAGCGACATGGTACCGTCTCGCCGAAGGCGAGACTGCGCCGGCCGGAGCCTACACGACGCAGGCGCTCGTGCCGGTCCTCAAATCCGTATGCGACGATGGCGGCTGCAATGCCGTGGTCAATTACGATGTCGCCCCGCAGGAAGTGACCGTCGCCCTCGTCGGACTGCACGTGGTGGGCTATGTCGAGAACCACCCAGAATTTCTTTGGGGCACGTTTGAACACAACCTCAATGCGCCGCGCTTTCCCGATGGGACTTTCGAATTCAGCGACAACAACGTGGATGAAAACTACACGTTCTACGCGGCTGGAACGCCGCTTAATCAGGAACATATACTGGTGCCAAACCAGCCAAACACGGCGTCCGATCCGGCGCTGTTGTCCTTCGACGAAACGTCGCAGACCTTCTCACCAATCACTCAGGTCGTGCAAATGAACGAAACCGGAGGCGACAACCAGACCAACGGTCCGGAAAATGTGAAGGCCGTCAATTCCGCATCGCAGGACTATCTTTCCTCACAAGGGACCAGCTTCAACTACGCCGACTACCTGCTGATCGGAACGGTCTGGCTCGATCCCAACACCTATGTCTACAACAAGGAAGAACAGGAAACCGGCACAGGTTCGTACAGCAACAATCTGAACGAAGAAGCGGTCGGCGGCATCGCTCTGGCGAACAGTACTGCAGAAACATTCATGCAATCGCCCGGGCAGGGCGATAGCCAGAACTGCTTCCTGTGCCACAATGCGCAGAGCTACAATTTCGGTCCGAACAAGGGAAAACTGCCTGTAAGGCGGATCGCGATCAGTCATGCGCTCGCCAGCGCCGCGCCGTTCAATGTCCCCAACGAGATTGCGGTAAAAGACGAAGGCTCGGAGCCTTCCGCTAACGAGTAACACCGCTGGCAGAAGTCGTTGCTATCGGGGTGCCATCGCTCTTTGGGGCGTGGCACCCCGGACGAAACCGAATTCAATCGTGCTTCTTTGCGTTGGTCGGTTCCAATGTGGCGGGCTCAAAGAAACCGATCGGATTGACTTCGGCCGCTCGCTTCTTCAGCTCGCCGCGCATCCTGCGGTACTCGGCTTCCATCTTGCTCGTGACGGTTGCCCGCGAATCCTTGAGCGCTTCTTCAAAGTCTATCGCGGCAACCTCCGACACATCGCCGCCCAGCCGCCGCAACGCGCCCAGACCCGCGCGGCGCACGACGTCTTCGAGGTCGGCTCCGGTGAAACGCTCGGTGTTCTTGGCAATCGCGGCGAGGTCCACATCCTTGGCCAGCGGCATCCCCGAGGTGTGGATCTTCAGAATATGCTCGCGGCCCGGGCCATCGGGCGTTCCTACATAGACCAATTCATCGAAACGCCCCGGTCGCAGCAACGCAGGATCGACCAGGGTCGGGCGATTGGTCGCGCCGACCACGACGACCGATTGCAGTTCTTCGAGCCCGTCCATCTCGGCAAGAATTGTGTTCACCACCCGCCCCGTCACTTGCGGCTCACCTTGCCCCGATCCGCGCGCCGGAACGAGGCTGTCAATTTCGTCGATGAAAACGACGCACGGTGCCACTGCACGAGCACGCTGGAACAAACGCGCAATCTGCTGCTCGCTTTCGCCGTACCACTTAGACAGCAGATCTGAGCTCTTCATCGAAATGAAGTTGGCCTCTGCCTCCTTTGCGGTCGCCTTTGCCAGCAAGGTCTTGCCGGTTCCGGGCGGGCCGTAGAGCAGGAAGCCCTTGGCCGGACGTATGCCGAGACGCCTGAAAGCATCGGGGTTCTTGAGCGGCAGCTCGATTCCTTCCTTGAGCTTCTCGATCGCATCATCGACACCGCCGATGTCGCCCCAAGAGACATTCGGCATCTGCACCATGACTTCGCGCATGGCCGACGGCTGGATGCGCTTGAGCGCCGACAGAAAGTCCTCGCGGGTGACACACAGATCTTCGAGCACTTCGGTCGGAATGGTCCGCTCATCAAGGTCCAGCCGCGGCATGATGCGTCGCACCGCATCGATCGCGGCTTCGCGCGCGAGTGCAGCAATATCAGCACCGACAAAGCCGTGCGTCACGCGCGCCAGCTCGTGGATATCGACCGCTTCTTCCAGAGGCATGCCGCGCATATGGATCGCGAGTATTTCGCGGCGTCCGCCTTCGTCAGGAACCCCGATCACGATCTCGCGGTCGAACCGGCCAGGCCTTCGCAGCGCCTCGTCAATCGCATCGGGACGATTGGTGGCGGCAATCACCACCAGGTTGGTGCGCGCCTCGAGCCCATCCATCAGCGTCAGCATCTGCGCAACCAGCCGCTTCTCGGCCTCACCGGGAACCTGTGTGCGCTTTGGCGCGATCGAGTCGATCTCGTCGATAAAGATAATGGCCGGGGCCGATCGGGTCG
>CAZJZO010000075.1:0-17945 GCA_964550495.1 uncultured Porphyrobacter sp.
TGCTCGCTCACTTCCTCGACCATCACCACATGGCCCGAAAGGTCCGGCATGATCGGTGTGTTTGCAATCATCGCAAGCGTGATGAGATTGAAGGCTGCGGCAGGCGTAGATCCGTCGAGGCTCGGTTCGACCCCGCTGACATCACCGCCAAGCCACTGCAGCACTCTTCGCACGGCCTGGCGCCCGCCCTCCGAGCGCGCACTCACAGGCATGGAACCGTGTACGCTTTGCCCGATCCCCGCGCGATAGAGGGCGGCAAGCAGATATCCGCAATCGGAGAACCCGATATAGGTCTTGGACCGAGCCGCCGGATTCATCTGTGCGATCGCAGCTTCGGCAATGCGGTTGGAGCCATATCCACCCTTGGCAAACCAGACGGCATCGAAAGCGGGATCGTTGGCGCAATCGAGCAGCGCCTCGAGCCGCCGCAGGTCGTCGCCTGCGAAATGACCGGCGCGATCGAAGCACTGATCGTGAAAGGTCACACGGTGCGATGGGAATTCGTCGGCCACCAGTCCTTGCAGTGCCTCGGCATGCTGGCGCGTTATCGGAGTTGCCGGTGCGCAGATCGCAATATTTGTCATGACACTACGCCTAAGTCGCTTGTCAGCTAACGCGCAAGCCAATATCCGTGTTTTCCATGGCGGATGGGAGCGATGGGCCGGACCTTGCGGGTCGGCCATTCTTTTTTTGCGGGATCGGTGGATCGGGAATGCTCCCGCTCGCCCAGATTGTGCACGGCATGGGCCATCCGGTCTCCGGATCGGATCGCAGCCGCGATCAAGGCCGCACGCCCGAGAAATTTGCGTGGCTCGAAGCCAACGGTTTTTCCCTGTTCCAGCAGGACGGCAGTGGTCTGACTTCGGCCGACCAGGTATTGATCGCGTCCGCCGCGGTCGAAGACACCGTGCCGGAAATCGTCCGGGGGAAGGAACTGGGCTGCGAACGGTTGAGCCGTGCGGACCTCAATTCGGCTCTGTTCAACAAGGCTGGCTATTCCGTTGCCGTTGGCGGGACTTCGGGCAAATCGACCGTCACTGGCATGATCGCCTGGATCCTCGCCGAGGCGAAATTCGACCCCACCGTGATGAACGGTGCGGTCATGAAGAACTTCGTTGGCGACGAGAACCCGTTCGCCAGTGCGAAGATTGGCCGACCGGATATCTATGTCAGCGAAGTCGACGAGAGTGACGGGACGATCGCGCTCTATCGTCCAACAATCGGCGTGCTGCTGAATGTCAGTCTCGATCACAAGAGCATGGAAGAACTCCGGGTTCTGTTTGGCGATTTCCTCGCTGCATCGGGCTGCGCAGTTGTCAATTTCGACAACGACGAAGCGCGTTTCCTCGCTTCGCGCGGCTCGCAACTGATCAGCTATGGTGTGACCAGCACGGACGCCGACATTACCGTTGACCCGGACTCAATCGACCAAAGCGCGCTCGGGATTCGCGCGGCGGTGCTCGACAATCGCAGCAAAGAGGTTTTCCCGCTGATCCTGCCAATGCCGGGACTGCACAACCTCTCCAACGCTTTGGCGGCGATTGCAGCAGTGAGTGCCGCCGGGATCGATATCAGCAATGCAGCCTACGCCTTGCGCTCCTTCGAAGGGCTGGCCCGCAGATTTGATGTCGTTGGCGCTACCAGCAACGGCATTACCGTGATCGACGATTTCGGTCATAACCCCGAGAAATGCGCTGCCACGCTGCGAACGCTCAAGGCCACGCCGGGCCGCGTAATCGCCTTCTTCCAGCCCCATGGCTATGGCCCACTGCGGCAGATGGGCGACGAGTTGGCCGAGACATTCGCGCGCGAACTTGAATCCGACGACGTCACGATCATGTGCGACCCGGTCTATTTCGGCGGTACGGTCGATCGTAGCGAGGGAACCGAACGGATTATCGATTTGATCGAAACCGCCGGCGGAACCGCTATTCACATTCCCGATCGGGAGCATTGCGGCGATCGCATCGTCGCACTCGCGAATCCCGGCGACCGCATCGTGGTTATGGGCGCGCGCGACGACACGCTAACCGAGTTTGCCAAGAGTATATTCGAGCGGCTCGAATGACTGTTTATCAGCGATCGGTGAGGCACGGCTGGTGGATGCTGGCAGTCATGATCCTCGCAATCGTGTTCGTGCTTGCGATCGACATTGCCTACGGACACTCATCGGTAGCCTTCGGAATTGCCATCGTCGGGCTTGTCATGGCCAATGCACCGATGCTCAGGCTGAATTGTCCGAAATGTGGCAAGAATCTCTTCTTCCGCGGCATATTCGTCGTCCCGTGGCCAAACAGGGTCTGCGGCAAATGCGGGCTCGAACTTGACCGCGAAACGCCCGACGATCTTCACCAAAATCGCTGATGGATACGAGCCGAACGGCGAGATAACTCCCGACCAAGGAGAGCCTAGCCATGTCGAAATCCCCCAATTCGCAGCCGCGCGATTTCTCGCTCGATACCCTGCTCAGAGCATGCGCGACCCAACATGCGGATCGCGATGCTTCCGTCGATGGAAAGCAGCGCCTCACATATGCGCAATTGCATGACCGCGTGGAACGACTGGCGCATTGGCTCCTTGCGAGAGGAATCGGTCCGGGTGACAGAGTCGCGATTCTTCTGACCGATGGAGCGCCATACTTGACCACCCTGCTCGCTTGCGGGCGGATCGGAGCGATCGCCGTGCTGCTCAATTGGCGGTTGGCGCCGGGTGAAATCGGCTGGATAGTCGGCAATGCCGAACCGGCAATGACCTTTGTGAATCCGCGATTTGCGGCTCTGCTTGCCGAATCTGAAGCGGGCGACGTGATCGAAGTCGACGAGGCCCACGACCCGCAAGGCGCTTTCGAAGCAATCGTTGCTCACGATCAATCCGCGCAGACGATGCCTGTCCTCGCAGCCGAGCGGCCGCTCTACATGATGTACACCAGCGGCACGACGGGAAAGCCGAAAGGGTGCTTGCAGGCTGGCAGCGCGGTGGCGTCTTCGGCATTGGGCTTCTCGGTCAGACGGCAGTTCACGCGAGAGGAGCGCCTGCTGTCGATCAACCCGCTGTTTCATGTCGTCGGCATGCAGCAGGTAGCGGCCATGCTCGCCTGCGGTGGATGCAGCGTTTTTGCCGGACGCGACGATGACAGCGCTGCAGTGCTCGATCTGCTCCATCGCGAACGCTGCACCACCACCAGCGCCTTCCCCACGATCTGCTTCCCGTGGCAGGCGATGGAACCGATCCGCGACGGCGTGATGCCGCTCACCAATTACACTGGCGGCGCAGGCATGGGTCGCCCGCAAATGTACGAATTCATCGAAACCGAATGGGACGCGCGGGTAGTCGGCGGATACGGCCAGACGGAGGTGTGCGGTTTCGCGACCTTCATCGACTATCCCGACATGCTCGACCACCCGCGCTCGATCGGTTGGACGATGCCGCATGTCGAAATGACGATCCTCGATCCCGAGGGCAACCAGTTGCCGCCTGGCGAAGAAGGCGAAATCTGCCTGCGCGGCCCGTCGGTCATGATCGGCTATTGGCGCAACGAGGAGGCTACCGAAGCGGCGCTGGGCCATGGTTGGCTGCGAACCGGTGATCTCGGGACGATGGACGAGATGGGCCTCGGCTATCTGCTCGGACGGGCGAAGGAGCTTATCAAGACCGGCGGCGAGAATGTCTATCCTGCCGAAGTCGATGCAGTGTTCGCCGAAATGCCCGAGGTCGCCGATGCGGGGTGTTGCGGCGTGCCCGACAGCAAGTGGGGCGAAGCGGTCAAGGCGTTCGTCGTCCTGCAACCCGAAGCGGAGCTGTCGCGCGAAGAAATCACCGCGCGTTTCAAAGACAAGATCGCCGGCTACAAGCGTCCGCGCTACATCGAATTCGTCGACCAGCTGCCGCGCGATCCGATCGGGAAGTTGCTGAGGCGAGAATTGTCGGCCAGGCCTGTCAGCGAAGACCAGGCCGCCTAATTCTCGAGAGCTTTTCGGCCGGCCTCCTCGCGTTCAAACGCCCTCTGATACGCCTGGCGGGCTGTCAGCCGCGCTCGGTACGCCTTCAGGCTCTCCGGAACGCGATCATCGAGACCGACACTCTGCGAAAGGACAAGTGCATAACCCACGCAGATATCGGCCACGGTGAATCGGTCTGCGCACAGAAATTCACGCCCTTCAAGCCGCTGCTCGACCTTCACGAGGCGTTTCTCGAACCACTTGGCATAGGCTTCGCCGGCTTCGGCCCAGCCCTTCTCCTTCTCGAAAATCGCGAACCGCATATAGACCGTCTGTGGGAAGGTAATCGTCGCGTCGGCATGGTAGGTGAAGTCGCAGTATTCGGCGTAATCCCTTTCGCCCGGTGCGATCGCGAGGTCGGTGTGGCCTTCACGGGTCGCCAGGTAGTGCGCGATTGCGCAGCTCTCGGTCAGCCTGGATTCGCCGTCCACCAGCATCGGGACCGTGCCAAGCGGATTGATCTCCTTGTATTCCGGCGCAAGATAGCGCGGCGGGAACGGCAGGATCTTCAGGTCGACATCGACACCCGCTTCCTCGGCAGCCCATGTCGCGCGCAGCCCGCGCGAGCGAGCGCAGGTATAAAGGACAGGCTTTTCAGCTATCAATGCGCGCCCTCGTACCCAATTACGTTGTGCAACAAGAATGCGATCACCGCTCCGAGCGCAAGACCGATCAATCCTGAAATTGCGGCGTATGTGAGCCAGCCTGCAATTCCGGACAGTGCGCCGGTGACGCCCGCCACCCAATATTCCGCTCCATGCGCAATGTCGTAGAGCAAGTGGAACCCGACCTCGTGGGTGCCGTGCACGATGATCCCTCCGCCAACCCACAGCATGGCGATGGTCCCGACGACAGATAGCAACACCAACAGCTTCGGAACCGAATTGACGAGAAAACGACCAAGCGCACGAGCGGTATCGCTGTCCTGGGTCGTAAGATGCAGACCGACGTCATCCATCTTCACGATCAACGCCACCGCGCCGTAGACAACCACAGTCACGACTACGGCGACCAGAGCCAGGGCAAGTCCGCGCTCCCACCATGTCGGCAGGTCCAGCTCGTTTAGAGTGATCGCCATGATTTCGGCTGAAAGGATCAGGTCGGTCCTGATCGCCCCCGCGATACGCTGCGATTCGAATGCGACGGGGTCTTCGATCTCGTCTTCGAGAGTCTTGCCGTGCTTCGCCCCGCCCAGCTTTTCCATAACCTTTTCAGCGCCCTCGTAGCAAAGGAAGGCGCCGCCCAGCATCAATATCCAGATGATCAACCACGGCAGGAATTCGGACAGCAGGATCGCGCCCGGCAGGAGGATGATCAGCTTGTTGAACAGGCTGCCCTTGGTGATCGCCCAGATGATCGGCAGTTCGCGCGCTGGAGAGAGACCCGTGACATAGCTCGGCGTCACCGCCGCATCGTCGATAACCACACCCGCAGTCTTCGATCCCGCCTTGCTTGCAGCCGCGGCGATGTCGTCCACCGAAGCCGAAGCGGCGCGCGCGATCACTGCAACGTCATCAAGCAATGCGGCCAATCCTGATGGCATATGTCTGGTTCCCCTCGCCTTTCGTAGTTCCTCTCCTGCCTCCTGTCTTGAGCGAGGACAAGGTGCCTCTGTGCTTGCATTCCCCGGCAAAACCGTTATGGGCGCGCATCCGCTTCGTCAGGAGCGGTGAAAAGAAAGCCGGAGGGGCCCCGTCATTCGGACGGATCAGCCAGCGATCGGCATGAAATGAAAGGAACGCGAGATGGCTCTTTACGAGCATATCTTCCTCGCGCGTCAGGATCTCTCGCAGGCCCAGGTTGACGCGCTGGCGGCCACGGCGACCGAAATCGTCGAAGCGAACGAAGGCAAGGTCACCAAGACCGAAACCTGGGGCCTCAAGTCCCTCGCTTACAAGATCGAACGCAACCGCAAAGCGCACTTCGTGATGCTCAACATCGACGGACCCGGTTCCGTCGTGGCCGAGCTTGAGCGCCAGACCCGCATCAACGAAGACGTGATCCGCTACATGACCATCCGTGTCGATGAGCATGAAGAAGGCCCGAGCGTGATGATGCGCAAGAACGAACGCGACCGTAAGCGTCGCGAACCACGTGAGGAGCGCGACTGATGGCCCGCCCGTTTTTCCGCCGCCGCAAGTCCTGCCCGTTCTCGGGTAACGACGCCCCCAAGATCGATTACAAGGACGTGCGCCTGCTGCAGGGCTTCATGTCCGAGCGTGGCAAGATCGTGCCATCGCGCATCACTGCCGTTTCCGCAAAGAAACAGCGCGAACTCGCCAAGGCGATCAAGCGTGCGCGTCACATCGGCCTGCTGCCGTACATCGTGAAGTAAGGGAGAAGAGACATGGATATCATTCTCCTCGAACGTATCGAAAAGCTTGGCACGATCGGCGACATCGTCACCGTCAAGGATGGCTACGCCCGCAACTTCCTGCTTCCGCAGAAGAAGGCCCTGCGTGCGAACGATGCCAACAAGGCCGTGTTCGAAGCCAACCGTGAACGCCTTGAGAAGGAAAACGCCGAGAAGCGTACCGCAGCCGAAGCAACCGGTGAGAAGGTTGCCGGAGCCGAGGTCGTGCTGATCCGCGCTGCTTCCAACACCGGCCAGCTCTATGGCTCGGTCAACGTCCGCGACATGGTCGCCGGCCTGACCGAACAGGGCCACGACGTGAACAAGAAGCAGGTCATCATGGGCGCGCCGATCAAGACGATTGGCATGCACGAAGTGACCGTCGCGTTGCACCCCGAGGTGCATGTCACCGTCAAAGCCAACGTCGCACGCTCGGACGATGAAGCAGAACTGCAGACGCAAGGCGTCGACGTTCTCGCTCAGCTGTTCGAAGAAGAGCAGCGCGAGATCGAAGAACAGGCCGATGCCAACCGCATCGACCCGAATCTCGAGCCGGGTGAAATCCCCGCCGAACTGCTCGAAGAAGGCGCTGCGCCGGCTGAAGAAACCGCAGAAGAGCCTGCCACTGAAGAGGCTCCGGCCGAGGAAGAAGCCAGCGAGTAATTCGCGGCGGCTTCTACCGAACCGAACTCAAAAGGGCGTGGCCATCATGGCCGCGCCCTTTTTGTAAGAGGCTCCGAAAAGGCGGCTGTCTTTGAAACATACGCAATCAACAACTAAGGTAACTGCATGACCCCAATCGCCGACATTCTCGAACAATTGCAGAGCCACTACGAAGACGCGGTCGCAACTCTGCGTGCCGATGTCATCGCCTTCGGGCAAAATGGCACCGTTCCGCCCAAGCGCAAACGCGAAGACGGAAGCTACGCCTACCCCGAACTGACACTGCATTATTCGGGAAACGGCAATCCGGTGGATCGCAGCCGGGCCTTCGGCCGGCTGGAAATCCCGGGCACTTACAGAACGACTGTCACCCGACCCGATTTGTTTGCGTCCTATCTCAAGGAGCAGCTTGAGCTGATTTCCAACGAATACGATATCGACGTCACCGTCGGACGTTCGCGTCAGGAAATTCCCTTCCCCTATGTGCTCGATGGCGACGCCGGCGCGGCGATGGTGGGCATCGCACCGACCGATATCGCCATGCACTTCCCCTCGACCGACCTTGCGCTGATCGGCGACGAACTTGCCGACGGAATCGAGTTCGACGAACATCAGGCGATGCCGCTGTCGCTGTTTGACGGATTGCGCACCGATTACTCACTGGCCCGCCTGGCGCATTACACCGGCACCAAGGTCGAGGATTTTCAGGACTTTATTCTATTCACCAACTATCACCGCTATGTCGACGAGTTCGTCAATTGGGGCGCGCAGCAGATCTGTGACGGTGGCTATGTCGGACTGACCGGTGCGGGCGGACTGAATATCCGAGAATGCGTCGACAACGCGCAGGAACAGCTCAGCGACACAGCGTGGCGCAAGCACCAGATGCCCGCCTATCACCTCATCCGCGAGGACGGACGCGGGATTACGCTGGTCAATATCGGCGTCGGCCCATCCAACGCGAAGACGATCTGCGATCACCTCGCGGTGTTGCGCCCGCATGCCTGGATGATGATCGGCCATTGCGGCGGTGTTCGTTCGAGCCAGAAGATCGGCGATTTCGTGCTCGCTCACGCTTATCTGCGCGACGACCATGTGCTCGACGCGGTGCTGCCGCCCGAAATTCCGATCCCGCCGATTGCCGAGGTTCAGGTGGCGCTCGCCAGCGCCGCCGAAGAGGTCTCGGGCGTCCAGGGTGCGAACATCAAGCAGCGCATGCGCACCGGCACCGTGGTCACCACCGACGATCGCAACTGGGAACTGCACTACTCGAGCTCGGCCAAGCGTTTCTCGCAAAGCCGCGCAATCGCCGTTGAAATGGAAAGCGCAACGATCGCCGCGCAGGGATACCGCTTCCGGGTACCATACGGGACGTTGCTGTGCGTTTCGGACAAGCCGCTCCACGGAGAGATCAAGCTGCCGGGCCAGGCCAACCAGTTTTACGAAGAAGCGATCGCCGCGCATCTCCAGATCGGCTTGGAGGCGTGCTCGATGTTGCGCAACGAGGGCGACCGGCTGCATTCGCGCAAACTGCGTGCGTTCAACGAGCCGCCATTCAGGTAAACATGGCAGAGGCCGACCCCAGATCGATCGCTGGACGCGTTGCAATCGTAACCGGCGCCGCCAGCGGCATGGGACGCGCCACTGCCCGGTTGTTTGCCGCGCAAGGAGCTAGGGTCGCTGTCACCGATATCGATCTGAGTTCCAGCCAGAAAGTCGCGGAAGATTGCGGCGGCGACGCTAGTGCCTACCGCCTCGATGTCGGCGATGCCGCGTCAATCCAGGAAACTGTGGAACGGATTGCAGGGGATTTCGGCGGGGTCGACATCCTCGTCAACAATGCAGGAGTGTCGAGTTTCTGCGCCCTCGACGCTTCCGCCTATGACGAGACCTGGCAGCAAGCGATCGGTGTCATGCTGACCGGGCAGCAACGCATGGTCCGGGCCACCCTGCCATGGCTGCGAAAGAGCGACGCGGCGCGGATAGTCAACATCGCTTCTACCGAAGGATTGGGAGCGACCCCGGGCGACACACCCTACGTCGCGGCCAAGACCGGCGTAACCGGGCTTACGCGCGGTTTGGCTGTGGACCTCGGACCGGAGGCGATCACGGTGAACTGCATCTGTCCGGGACCGATCCGCACAGCAATGACCGATGCAGTTCCCGATGAGCACAAGACCATCTTCGCAAAGCGCCGAACCGCGTTGAAACGGTATGGCGAGCCGGAAGAGGTCGCCCATATCACTCTGTCGCTGGTATTGCCTGCAGCCAGCTACATCACGGGCGCGGTCATCCCGGTCGATGGCGGGTTGATGGCCCGCAACGCATGAGCGGCGCTAGCGCCCACCCTCGCTGAACGCGGTCAATTCATTGCGCAGCTTGCCGAGTTCCTGCCCGAAAACGAGAATTTGCGCCTGCGCATTGGCATAGCTTACGCCGTAGACCGCATTGATATAGCCTTGCAGTACGACAGTCCCGTCCTCGACCCGGTAGGCTTTGCCGTTGGGATTGAGGTCGTTGTAGCGGTTGAGCAGCGTGTCGAGTTCGCCCAGCGTTCGCTGATCATTGCGGGTAAACACCGCGATCAGGAGCAATCCGACGCAGCCAGTTTCGGGAGCGCAAGCTCGCGGGGACAGGGTGAAGTTCACCCCGCCTTCTGCGCTGGCGCGATAGACCTTTTCTCCGTTCGGCCCGGCTTCGATGTTCCAGCTGGTCCCGACGTCGAGCAGCAGCCGCGAAATGGTGGAATCGTTGAACTGGGTGACAACCTGCTGCTGGCTTTGCGCCTGCGCCGGAGTGGCCAACAGACTCGCCGCTCCGATCAATCCCAGCAAACCCCCGATAATCTTCATTCTTTCGTCCTCGTATCTCACTGCCCCACCTATGCAGTGCAAATTTGGTGTAACTTTCGATCGCCTAGCGCCCAGTTCAAGGGACGTCACGCCGTTGGAGGAAAATTATTGCTCCATCGAAATCGGTATGAAGCCGTTTATGAGTGCCATTTCCTCGAACAGGCTATCGCAAATCGGCTTCTCGACTTCGCACAGCAAGCCCATCGACATTTCCGAGCTGTCAGGTCCAACGGGTACAACCCAACGCTTCAATGCGCTCGGATAAGACGGATCGCCGACCGGCGCAAAGGACCAAACAGCGAGATTTGTTCGATCCGCGATGATCGTCCAGCCATTCTCTTGTCTGACTTGCGTTCCATCCTTTCGCTCTAGCGCCGCTCTCGCTTCGCCAACGCTTGCATACTCGATACCGTCTGCGAGCGAACCGGGCAGTTCGGGCGCGACGTAATTGGGACAGCTTCGTGCTACAATCCGCCAAACCAATTCCATCTGGAGCTGCGAGTTTTCCTCGGCGATCGATGACGCAGCGCGATTGTCGAGAATGGTGTTTTCAGTGCGCACGATAACGAAATCGTCCGCATCCGGCGCTTGATAGAGGATCATATAGCCGCAGTGCCGATCGACATTCGCAAATCGCGCCGTCATGTCGAGTGCGACATAGATCCCCGGATTTGGAGTGCTCGGGGCGTCCTTGGTCCACGTGATCTTGGTGACCTTGCGAGCGATCGTGCGTCCCCAATCTTGATTGGCGGTCAGCTCCTGTTCGGCGAATTCAGGCAATGGAAGCAGTTTTTGCAACCCCGGGCCCATCATTGCATGGGCTGCGCCAAAGTCTCGGTCTTCAAGAAGCTGATAGTATCGCGCGAAGGTCGCCTTGGCTTCCTCCTCAAGTTCTTCGCTTGGGATCCAGCCCGGCGTTGAACCAGCCGTGATGTTCACTTCGCGAGCGGGCTCTTGTTGGGCCAAAGCGGGGGAAGAAAGAACAACCAGAGCTCCAGCCAAAATTCCCGCAAGTACTCGCATCACCCCTTCCCCGCTGTCTCGATCTTGCGACTCATCTGAAATGCAGGCTGGACCAGCCTAGTCGTCTCAGTATTCATTGGATGATCGCCAACCCGTCGCCACCCTCGCCTGTCGGAAGGCGGCGCAGCACTGTACCGCTGGCATAGTCGACTTCGGCAACCGTGTTGCTGGCGGTCTCGGCGACGTAGATTCGCTCGCCATCGTCTGACCACAGGATGGTTACCTGGAAACGCTGCTGCGCCTCTTCGGGGCTCGAGACCGCAATCGAACGGACCACCTTTGCACTCGCGAGATCGATCACCGTCAATCCGCCATCCATCAGGTCGGAGGTCACCGCGACATCGCCCTGCGGCCTGATCGCCAGACGCAGCGGAAATGCCCCGGTATCGAGTGTGTTGCGCACCTCCATCGTGACGGGATCGAGTTCGAACGCCTGGTTCGACCCCCGCGCCGACACCCAAAGCGCTGAGCCATCGGGAGCGAGCGAAATCCCTTCGGGTTCCTCGCCGACCGTGACCGATATGGTTTCGCTGTTCTTCAAGTCTATCCGGGTGACCGTCTTGGATCCAAGATCGGTTGTCCATGCTGCGCTCTCGTCGGGTGCAACGGCGACCATGTGGCTACCCTGTTTCCCGGTTACGAACTTGAGCATCATCCGGGGATCGACGGGAATTGGATTAGGATGCTTGTAGATCGCCTGCTGGCCTTCTGCGGTGACGTAGATCGCTCCGCTTTGGTGCCAGACGATCCCGTGGGGGCGCGCATTCGCACCCATGTCGATGCTGCGCACTCTCTCCAACGTGTCGACATCGAAGATATCGACCGTCGTCCCGCCATAGCAGGCCAGCGCCACATGCTTGCCATCCGGCGACGTGGCGAGTTCGTGCGGGTTCGTGCAGCTATCGCGTCGCAAGACTTCTTCGCCGGTCACCAGATCCACCTTCGACAAGGTGTTGCCGCGCTTGTTGGCGACGAACAGAGTGCCAGACACCTCTGAGGACGCGACCGGTTCTGCCGCTTCGGGTTCTTGTGCCGCTGCACAAGCCGCGAGCAGCGGCGACATTACGAGGAGCGTCGTTCCCAGCCTCACCAGCCTGCCTCCTGGCCCTGGTTCTGCTGTTCAAGCCAATCCATCAGCGGCGCAAAATACTCAACCATTGCTTTGCCGCTCATCTGCCGTTCGCCGGTGAAGGCTTCAAGCGCATCGGGCCAAGGCTTCGACGCGCCCATTTCGAGCATCGCGTTGAGGTTCTTGCCAACTTCTTCGTTGCCATAAAACGAGCAGCGATGCAGCGGCCCTTCCCAACCAGCGGTGTCGCAAGCGGCCTTGAAGAACTGGAACTGCAGGATCCGCGCAAGGAAGTAACGGGTGTACGGGACGTTGCCCGGAATGTGGTACTTCGCACCCGCGTCGAAATTCTCCTCGCTGCGCTCCACCGGTGGAACGATGCCTTGGTACTCGGTCCGCAGGTCGGTCCACGCCTTGTTCGCATCGGCCATATCGGTCGACCCATCAAACAGGCTCCAACGATAGCGATCGACCAGCAGGCCGAAGGGCAGGAATGCAACCTTGTCCATCGCCTGACGGAGCAGCAGGCCGATATCCTTGTCGGCGCTCGGCACCTGGCTTTCATCCAGCATGTCGATCTGCACCAGATATTGCGGCGTGATCGACAGTGCAATCATGTCGCCGATGGCCTCATGGAACCCATCATTCGCGCCGTTGAGGTGCAGGTAGTCCTTCTGGTTGTAGGCGCGCTGGTAGTAGTTGTGGCCAAGCTCATGGTGGATCGTGATGAAGTCATCCGCGTTCGGCTTGATGCACATCTTGATCCTCAGATCGTCGATATTGTCGATGTTCCAGGCGCTGGCATGGCACACGACTTCGCGGTCGCGCGGCTTTACGAACTGGCTACGTTCCCAGAACGTCTCTGGCAGCGGATCGAACCCGAGTGAGGAAAAGAACTGCTCGCCAATCTTGGTCATCGCGATGGCGTCGAGTTCTTTCTCGGCGATCAGTTCGGTCAGGTCGTAACCGATATCACCAGCCCCTTCGGGTGCGACCAGCGGGTAGATATTGCCCCATTCCTGCGCCCACATATTTCCGAGCAGGTCTGCGCGGATGGGGCCGGTGGCTGGCTGGACAGCGTCGCCATGCTTCTCGTTGAGCTTGCGGCGGACATAGGTGTGCAGCGCGACGTAGAGCGGCTTCACTTCCTGCCACATTCGCTCGGTCTCGGCAGCGAAGGCATCCGGGTCCATGTCGTAGTTGGAGCGCCACATCGCGCCGAGATCGTTGAAACCCAGCTCCTTCGCGCCGTCATTGGCGATGCCGACCATCGTGGCGTAATCCTCGCGCATTGGCGCGCCGACATTGTTGTGCCAGCTGGTCCACATTTCGGCGAGCTCTTCGGGTGAGCGCTCGATATTGCCCATTTCGGCTTCGATGTCGGAGCCGTTGATCTCCTCGCCGTTGAGCGTCCCGCGCCCCTGGCCGTAGGCTGCACCGAGTTGAGTCGCTATCTCGGAAAGCTGCGTGGCCGCCCCCTCGCGCGACGGAGCAGGCATGACGATCCCGTTGCGGAGGATGTCGAGCTTACGTGCGGTCTCAGGATCAAGCCCCTCGATGCGAGCGTACTTTGCCGCTTCGTTGGCGTACGCGACAGACTTCAAGGTGCCTTCAGCGCCGTACTTCGCTGCGAGGGTATTGCTGTCGTGATTGAGATTGGTCTGGTTGAGCCAGTAGACGTGCCCAGCCTCCTTCGAGAACGCATTGTAATCCGCTTCGACCATCGCAACCCAGGCCTTTGCGTCCTCAGGGGTGAGCGATTCGCCCTCTTCAATTGCATGATCATCTGCAAACGCAGGTGCAGGAGCGGAAACGAGCGCAATTGCGAGCGCAGACAGCGCAGTGGTGGCGAACTTCATGGACACGATCCTCAATTCAGATTTTTGTTTTGCGACAATAAACGGTGCTTGAGGGATTGGACCTGCAGCGATGCTTAATCAAGCGTCGCTGGTCGAAAACCGCTCGATGACGAGCGCGGCAACGATCGCCAAAAGGGCACTGGTCCAGGTTACCATCTTGATCGGACGGAGGGTCGAAGCGAAGGAAGCGAGTCCGTCCGATCCGCGCTCTTGCGTCAGTTGGATAAACTGCGCGATCGTTTCGCCATAGTCGGTGAACAGGAACACAGTGCCCGAAAGCAACGCGATCCAGCCCAGCAACTTGAGAATCCGCTTCGGCTTCGCCTTGAAGTATAGTCCGCCAAGCACACAGCCCACGCCGTAGATGCCGATGAAGATGAGATCGCCAATGATCGCCCAATGGGCTTGTGTGTAGACGCCTGCAGATTGCCAAGCCGCATGGATACGATCGACAGTTGCGGCATCCGGTGCGCTTTGATGATCGGCAATTCCGCCGGGCACACCATCGGTGACTAGCGGTATGTGCAGCACAATCACCGCGGCGAATGCAGCAAGGCCACCTAGAAACCAGGTCAGAAATGTGCGCTTGGATATATTCATGGCTGCACCAGGAATTCGACAATCGTTTGCCCGAGTTCAGGCTTGGTCGCGCTGTCGAGATGCGCTCCCGGCACTTCGCGATAAGTTGCATCGGGAAGCAAGTCCGCGAGGTCGCTCGCCGATCCGTTGTCCTGATCCTTTTCTCCGCACACCACCAGCGTCGGCATCGTCACATTGTCGAGCGCCGCGAGATCGAGATCGCCCATCGCATCGAGCAGCAAACGGGCGGCGACCCGATCGACTCCCTGGGATTTGAGGAACTGCCGTGAATAATAGGCGGGGTCGTCACGGGTGATCGTGTCGAATTCGTCGATCACTCGCTTGAAGAATGCCGAGCGTTTGCGCCAGTCGGACAAGCCCGAGACTCCCATGCCTGCCACCACCAGCTTGCGCGGCACTAGGACACCGCTCCCCACTGCGTGAAGCGCCGTTCGCGCACCGAGTGAGAAACCGACCAGATCGTAGCTGCCGTCGTCAATCCCGAGATAATCGATCAGTGCAGCCGCGTCGCGCATCAGGACGCCCGATGGATATGCTGCAGGCTCGGACGGTGCCGCACTTTCGCCGTGAACCCGGAAATCGAGCATGATTGCTTCGAAACCGGCCTCCGCGAAGCGATTGGCGTGCCCCCATTTGATCCAGTTCATATCCGCGCTCGAAAACAGGCCGTGGAGCAGGATGATCGGATGCCCTTCGCCGGTGCGATGGATCGCGAGCTCGGTGCCATCGAAACTGGCAAAGACTTCGGTGATCATTGCATCCATCCCAGCAATTGCATCCATTCTTCCTGATCGCGCGGTTGAGTCTCCCATTGCGGGATATCGTCCGGCAACAAAACCCATTCTTGACGGCTCTTCGTCCAGATATGCGCAATGGGTTCAAGGTCGCCAGCGGTGTCGAGCGACCCGCCCTTTACCGTCACCATTCCGGGGCGATTCTCTCCTGCATGATAGAGCCGCGATCCACAATTCGGACAAAAATGGCAGTTGGTGTGGGAGCCGCTGTCCGTCGGGCGCCGCCACGATCGTGTTTCGCCTTCAACCTGCAGACTCGCCGCAAATACAGGCACCGAGATACCAAAAGCGCTCGCCGATTGCTTCTGGCACTCACGGCAGTGGCAAGCGTAACATGTCAGCGTTTCGGCAAGGATACGATAGCGAACCGCTCCGCATTGGCATCCACCGGTGAAGCCTTTGCTATTCACCGTTTCGCCAAACCCTTTTGCTCCATGCGCCATTGAGCCATTTCAACACGGTCCTGACCGAAGAACGGTTCGCCTTCGAACACCAGTGTCGGCACGCCCCAATGTCCCGCTGCTTCGAGCGCGTCCTGATTGGCAGCGATTTCGGCGTCGAGCGCTTCGGCTTCTTCAGCTGCCTCGGATTCGAGCTCCGCAAAGTCCAGTCCGGCGCGCTCCGCCGCACCAGCGAGATGCTCGCCCTCGTTCCAGCCATCGACTTCGCCGGACCAGATCAGGGGTGCGACCTCGGCCGCGAAAGCCAAGCCCTTGCCACGGCGGGTCGCCGCCTGACCCAACCTGCAGATGCGGTGAATGTGCGGCTGCTCTTCGGCTATCTCGCGGGTCATCAGGTTTTGCACCACTGGATCGGGGCGTGGCCAGGCAATTGGCAGCCCCAGAAACGCAGCGGCGCGCATCGAATCCATCACGATGTAGCGCGGCGCCGCGGGATTGCCGGTGAACAGAATATCGGGATCGCGGATCGCAATCGGCCAAACTGTCCGTAGCGTGATGTCCAGATCGTATTCCTCTGCCATGGCGCGATAACGCCCCACAGCGAGGTAGGAATAGGGCGAGCGAAAGCTGAAAAAGAGATCGGCTTGAAGAGTCATATCGCGCTCCAGACTAGCGGAAGAAACACTGGGTGCCAGCGTAGAGCATCGAAACGCTGTTCGCTTCGAAGAACCCGCCGATTCTGTCACCAAGGGCGAACTCTTCGCCAAGGGTGCTGCCTTCGATCATCGAGAGGCCCCCGCTCGCTTCGGCATCTGCACGCGAAGTGCCCAGTTGCACGTCGCCCGCTACCGAAACCGAGCCGGTTGCTGGAGAATCACCATCTTGCGGCGCACGGCGAAGCCATCCCACGAGTGTGCCGTCCTGGAAATTGACAGTCAGTCCGCCGGGATAATCGGTAAATTGCATTGGGCCGGCGCCGCATTCCTCGTTTGAGACGGCTCTCGTTGCGTCGCCGAGAACTCCGGCGAGTGCAGTTTCGACCTCGACCTTGCCCGCCGAGAAATAGAACGCTTCGACGCCGGCCGTGAGGCCTTCGCCGCTCAACTCCACTGCATCGGCCGCCACTTCGGGCGATGGCGGTCGCAAGGTCTGTTGCTCGGTTGGGGTTGGCACTTCCCCGCTGTCACAAGACGCGAGAGCCAGTGTTCCGATCCCGAGCAGCAACCAACGCATGATCCTATCCCTTCTTGAGGTGCCTCCGCCCGAGCAATTCGGCGATCTGCACCGCATTCAGCGCGGCACCTTTGCGCAAATTGTCGGAAACGCACCACAATGTCAGCCCGTTTTCGACCGTCGGATCTTCGCGGACTCGGCTGACATAGGTTGCGCCATCGCCGGCGCTTTCTACCGGAGTGACATAGCCGCCATCCTCGCGCTTATCGACCAGCATCACGCCGGGGGCCTCGCGCAGGATTTCCATCGCCCGATCGGCAGACAGCTCGTTTTCGAACTCGATATTCACGGCTTCCGAGTGACCAACGAAGACCGGAACGCGAACGCATGTGGCGTTGAGTTTGATCTTCGGATCGAGGATCTTCTTGGTCTCGACCATCATCTTCCATTCTTCCTTGGTTGAGCCATCGTCAAGGAAGACGTCGATATGCGGGATCACGTTGAACGCGATCTGCTTGGTGAACTTGGTCGGCTCGACCGGATCGCCGACAAAAATGGCCCGGCTTTGCTCGAACAGCTCGTCCATCCCGGCTTTGCCTGCGCCGGAGACCGACTGGTAGGTTGAGACCACAACGCGCTTGATCGTCGCAGCGTCGTGCAGCGGTTTGAGCGCAACCACGAGTTGTGCGGTCGAGCAGTTGGGGTTGGCGATGATGTTGCGCTGATTATAGCCGTCGATCGCATCCGGGTTCACTTCCGGCACGATCAAGGGAACGTCGGGCTCCATCCTGTAGAGCGAAGAATTGTCGATAACGACACAGCCCGCTGCGGCCGCCTTGGGCGCATATTCCCTGGCCGGGCCGCTGCCTGCCGCGAACAGCGCGATGTCCCAACCGGCCCAATCGAAATACTCGATGTTCTGACACTTGAGCATCTTGCCGGTGTCGCCGAATTCGACTTCGGTGCCCTGCGATCGCCCACTCGCAACCGCAGCCACTTCGTCGCAGGGAAACTCGCGCTCGGCCAGCACCTGCATCATTTCGCGTCCGACATTGCCGGTCGCTCCGACAATCGCCACCCGGTAGCCCACTTGGTATTCTCCAGTTCAAATAGGTTTGCGCGCTCCGCTTACGGCCCTAGCGTGGCTTGGCAAGCAGAAA
>CAZJZO010000076.1:0-17159 GCA_964550495.1 uncultured Porphyrobacter sp.
CACTGGATAACATGCTCGCCTTTACGACAAAACCCTGCAGAGCCTTCATCTACTTCGCTCGACACGAACGGATGTTCCCAATGGCTGAGAAAGTCAAAATCGCCGTCTTCATTTCGGGCACCGGCACCAATATGGCTGCGCTGCTCTATGCCAGCCGCCTCGAAGACTCGCCGTTCGAAATCGCCCTGATTGCCAGCAATGATGCCGATGCCGGTGGCCTCGAACTGGCTGCACTGGAAGGAGTTGCGACCTTCGTTCACTCGCATAAGGACCACAGCCGCGAGGACCACGACGCGGCGATGGAAGCGGCGGTGCAGAAGGCGGGTGCAGAATACATCGTGCTCGCCGGCTATATGCGAATCCTGTCCGACACCTTTGTCGAGCGCTGGGAGGGCCGAATCCTCAACATCCACCCTTCGCTGCTGCCCAAATACAAAGGGCTCGACCCGCATGCCCGCGCAATCGAGGCCGGCGATAGCCATGGGGGAGCGAGCGTGCATCTGGTGACGCCCGACCTCGACTCGGGAGAGGTGCTGGCGCAGGCGAAGGTCGCGATCAAAGCGGGTGACACCGCCGAATCGCTGCAAGCGCGGGTCAAGCTGGCCGAGCATCAGCTTTATCCGCGTGCCGTCGCCGACTACGTCTCGCGTGGCTACGATGCCGACTACCTCTACGATCGCGTGCGCGAGCTGGCGCTTGCCCTGCCCGAGACCCATGCGCGCGACAGCCATGGTTCGCCCGGCTTTCGCGTCGGCACCGAGAAGTCCGGCAAGTTCTTCGCGCATTTCAACAACCAGCATCACGGCGAAGAACACATCGCGGTGTTGGTGAAGACCAGCGGGATGGACGAACTGCTGGGTCTCGTCGAAGCGCAGCCCGAGGTCTATTTCAAGCCAGCCTATTACGGCGCCAGCGGGTGGGTCGGGTTGATCCTCAACCGCCCAGGGGTCGATTGGAGCCATGTCGAAGAGTGGTTGCAGCGCAGCTGGCGATCGGTGGCACCGGCGCGGCTGACCAAGCTGCTCGACGCGGTGGATATGTTCTGATGGCGCCTCAGCGCGATCATCTGCTGGCCCGCGCGCCGACAGCCGATCGCGCCAATGCCTTTCTGGGACGCGCATGGGATCGTGGCTGGCTTCCTGCACCCTCGCTCCAGCCCGACGCCCTCTGGACCGTCGCCTCTAAGAGCTTTGGCGACCGCGCAGAAAAGGCCGAAACCGGCGGGCGCCAGCCCGATGACGTCTTAGATTTTCGGCTGCGACTTGAGCGCCTGTGCGAAGCGATCAACGCCGAAGCCGATCTCAATCCGTTGGGCCAAGCCATGGCACATGGTCAGCTAACGCGAGTGATCCGTTCGCGCCTGCAATTCGGCGAACTCTGGACCCGGCAACCCGAATTGCTGGCGACCGAGTTGGCTCCGCCGATCATCGTGATCGGGCATATGCGCAGCGGCACCACGCGCATTCACAAGCTGTTGGCGGCAGATCCGGCACATTCGCACACGCGATATTGCGACGCCTGGCATCCGGTCCCTGGCAATCTCGCTGCGCGGAGGATGAAAGGCGCCATCGATCTCGCCATGCTCGGCTGGCTCAATCCGTGGCTGCAATCGATCCATCCCATGGCCAGCGGTGAGGTTGAGGAAGAGCTCGCCTGGATCGCTGCCGCGCTAAACCATTCAATCTACGAATCGCAGTGGCATATTCCGAGCTATTCCGCCTTCAGCGAGGCCCGTGATCCAGCTCCAGTCTACCGCGAGCTCACGCGTGTGCTTCGGACCGACGCAGCGCACCGCGAGATCGCTGCCAAGCCACGCGTGCTCAAGGTACCGCAATTCTCGGAGGATCTCGCCACCCTGCTGTCGCAGTTTCCCGACGCGCGGCTGGTGATCGCTACGCGCGACAATGATGCGGTGTTGCGCAGTGCGATATCGCTGGCTGCAAATCAAATGGCGATACAATCGGACAGCTGCGATCTTGCCCGAATCGAGGCGCTGTGGAGGCACAAGATCGAATTGCGCGAGGAGCGGATCGAAGTCGCTCTTGCCAATTGGTCAGGGCCCATCGCACGGCTCGAGTTCGAGGCTCTCAACGCCGACTGGGAAGGCGAGATCAGGCGGACATACTCCGAACTCGGTCTCGATCTTTCCGACTGGGCTCTTGATGCCATGCGCGCCACCATGGCCGAAAGCGAAACCGGCCATCATCACGCGCATTCACAGCAATTGGAGCGTTTTGCCGCGCAGGCCTGATCGCATGGCAAACGAAAAGGGCCGCCCAATGGACGGCCCTTTCGCAGACGAGCGATCGGATGATCAGCCGACGATTTCGTCGTTGTTGAAGAAGAACGCGATCTCGATCGCCGCATTCTCGTCGCTGTCCGATCCGTGGACAGTGTTCTCGCCGATCGACAGCGCGTGCTCCTTGCGGATCGTGCCGTCGGCGGCTTCGGCGGGGTTGGTCGCGCCCATGATGTCGCGGTTGCGCTTCACGGCGTCTTCGCCTTCGAGCACCTGCACGACCACCGGTTCGCTCATCATGAAGTCGACCAACTCGCCGAAGAACGGACGTTCCTTGTGCACGGCGTAAAAGCCTTCCGCCTGTTCGCGGGTCATGTGAATGCGCTTCGAAGCGACGACGCGCAGGCCGGCGTCTTCCAGCATCTTTGTGACAGCGCCGGTGAGGTTGCGCTTGGTGGCATCGGGCTTGATGATCGAAAAGGTGCGGGTAACCGCCATGGCGAATTTCCTTGAGAAGAGTGAGCGCGGCCGGGGCGCCGGGGTTTGAATTTCGGCGCGCCTCTAACGCTGGCGGTGCTTGAGTTCAAGCCCTGAGCGGTCTCGGCCAGCTACCCGGGCTGGTTGTTGACCAACAACTGGGCTCTCGTAACGTCGCTGTCTTCGCGAGAAGCCGATACCATGAAACCGGTCTCGGAGCCTTCCATCTCGCCGGCGATCATCCTGTTACCATTCATGTCGGCGTCCATCTGGATCGTGATCCCGGCATCCTGCGCCTGCTTGCGATAGAAATCCGTGACCTCCTTCGGGCTGTCGTCGGTTTCAAAGATGACGAGGCTGCCCGCGCCTTCGGAACCTCCGGACACAACCGTGCTCTGAACAATCTTGGCGCCAGGATACATGCTCATTCCGTCGGGAAGCGCGAGTTCTACTCCTTCGCCCGAACGGGCCACCACCTCTTCACCGTCCGGACCGGTTATCCGCATGCTCGTCTCGCCGGAACTATCCTCGTCGGTTGTGACTTCGACCGTTTCGCCATCGTCGGTTGTGAATGTTGCGGAGGGCTCCGAGCCGCATGAAGAAAGCGCAATCGCGCTGGCACAGATGGCTGAAATCAGGACGATACGCATGGTCAAAACCTCCCTTTTCGCGTCCGATCATCTCCGATGAAGGCGATTGGCGCAAGGTATCAGGCGATCTTCACCCATTTGCCCTCTTCCTGTCGGAAGAAAGCGCGTTCGACATCGGCCTCGTCGAGCGATCGCCAGGTCGCTCGGGCCTGTTCGACGGTGGTGTCGTCGAACAGCAGGAACAACCGCGTGAAGCCCTGCGTCTCGCGATAGGTTCCGTCGGCAAATATCACGTGGCTGGCGCCGTTCGCAGGCTCGGTCGTCTCGGAAAGCAGGATCGGCTGTGCGCCCGGCTGCACGCCGGTCGCTTCGCCATTGGCAAGGAAACTCTCCGGCTCGGCGCGCCACAGACCTAGCGAAATGGCTTCGCGCTGCTCGGCATTGTCACTCACCACGAGCAACCGTTCGCCCTGATCGACCACGCGTTGCGCTATCAGGGCAACGACTTTCGCGATCGGATCGCGCGAGAGCTGCCAGAAATCCACCTTCATTGCGAAGACCTCTTATTCCTCCGGCACCGCTCGGAGCAATAGCGCACGTCTTCCCAATCCCGTTCCCACTTCTTGCGCCAGGTGAATGGCAGCCCGCAGGCCTCGCAGATCTTCGAAGGCAGATCGGATTTCCGCCTCATTCTTGGCATTCTAGTCGGCCTACCGGTTGGTTCTACGAACCGTCTTCGACTCCGCTGCTTGAGGCCGGTTAGCCTTCCGCAACATCCGCGACCAGCTGGTCGATCAGCCGCGCTCCGTACCCGGTCGCGCCCTTGTCCCAGCTGTGACCGGGCTTGTCGGCCCAGACCATCCCGGCAATGTCGCAATGCGCCCAGGGCGTGTCTGCCTTGATGAAACGGTGCAGGAACTGTGCCGCCGTGATCGAGCCAGCCGGACGCGGGCCGACATTCTTGATATCGGCGATGGGAGAGTCGATCAGCTTGTCGTAAGCTGGCGCAATCGGCATGCGCCACAGCTTGTCGCCGGTGGTCTTGCCTGCGCTGAGCAATTGCTCGGCGAGATCATCATCGTTGGCGAACAACCCGCCATGTTCGTGCCCGAGCGCAATGATCATCGCGCCCGTCAGAGTGGCGAAATCGATGATGCGGGCCGGATCATACTCTTCCTGAGCCCAGTGCAGCGCATCGCACAGCACCAACCGCCCTTCGGCATCGGTGTTGAGAACTTCGACCGTCTGGCCGCTCATCGTGGTCACGACATCGCCGGGGCGCTGTGCCTTGCCGTCGGGCATGTTCTCGACCAGCCCCATCACGCCGATGACATTGGCCTTGGCCTTGCGCGAAACCACGGCGAGCATGCCGCCGGCGACGGCACCTGCGCCGCCCATGTCCCACTTCATGTCTTCCATGCCGGGAGGCGGCTTCAACGAGATTCCGCCGGTGTCGAAGGTGACGCCCTTGCCGACCAGGACCGTTGGCTGTTCGTCACCGCCACCGTTCCAGCGGATCGCGAGCAGGCGCGAAGGCCGCTCCGACCCCTGCCCGACGCCGAGCAATGCGCCCATTCCAAGCTCGGCCATCGCATCGTCATCCAGCACCGTGATCTCGGCACCGGTGCCGTCGAACGCTTCCTCGCACAGCGCCACAAAGCTCTCGGGATAGACGATATTGGCGGGCTCGGAGACCAGCATGCGGGTGAATTCGACGCCCTTGGCGATCGCCGCTGCGGTCTCCCATGCGGCTTCGGTTCCGTCGGGAGCACCGATCACATGCACGCGTTCCAGTGATGGCTTCTTGTCCGCCGCCAGCTTGGTCCGGTATTTGTCATGCCGCCAGCTGCGCAGCCGCAGGCCGAGCAGTACCGCTGCCGCTTCCTCACCCGACAGATCGGCATGGCCGAGGTCGAGGACCATTCCGGACTCACCTGACGTCAGGTATTTTGCGGCCAGCGCCGCTCCGGCCCGCTCCACATTCAGGCGACGCTTGCCGGAATCGGATTCGCCCGCTCCGGCCAGTGCGATGCGGCGAAGCGAACCTGCCTCCATCACAAAACCTTCAAACACCTGCCCGGTGCGCCCGGTGAATCGCGCAGCGTGGGCCCCGTCGATGAGCGCGGGATCAAGATCGGCCAACGCGTCGCCCTGATTCACAACTCGAGCGATAAGTCGGACATTGGCAGGCGAAGTGTCGGTGAATTGAATATGCATGATTTCTCCGAATCTGGCTGACGGCACGGCAGACCGTTGGGGGACCAGTTCAACGAACGCACGAAACAACCGAACGGCGCCGAAGAACAGGCATTGGAATGGCGATTGCGATTAGGCGCGAGCGGTGCGATAGGCAAGGCATGTCGGGAGGTTCGAAGGCAGCACTGATGATGACTGCCGCTGCATACTTGCGCGCGTTATCGCAACTGGCCTCCTCGCGAGCAGCGCTGGCTGCAGCGACTATGGCCGGACCGCTGGTGCTGGCCGGTCCTGTGGCAGCCCAGGATGCCGCTCCTACCGACGAGGAAATCGCAGCGATCGAGCGCGAAATGGAGCAAGTCGGGGTCGGAACCCCGCGCTCCGCAGGGCCTGTCCCTGAAGCGGTCCGTCCGCTGACCGTCGACGATCTGCCTCCATCCGAAAACGAGGGAGACGTTGGCAGACAGATCGATTTCGAAGCCGATCAGCTCGAATACGACAATGAAAACGACACGATAACTGCCCGCGGTCGCGTCATCCTGCGCAGTGAGGATCGCTCGGTCATCGCCGACGAGGTCGTGTGGGACCGCAAATCGGGACTTATCCAGGCGACTGGCAATATCCGGCTGGTCGACGATCGCGGAAACCAGCTGTTCACCGATTCGATCGAGCTCACCGACCAGTTCGAAGCCGGCGCAATGGAAGAGCTGCTGGTCGCGTTGCGCGCCGGTGGACGTCTCGCCGCGCGGTCGGGCGCACGCGGCGAGAATGGCACGATCCTGCTCACCGATGCGGCCTACACAGCCTGCGCGGTCAGCGACAATGACGGCTGCGCCAAGAACCCCAGCTGGCGGATCACCGCCGACCGGGTGACATTCGATCCGGAGGAGAACCGCGTCGAGTTCAGCGGCGCGATGCTCGAACTGTTCGGCGCGCGGATACTCCCTTTGCCCGGCCTTGCCCTGCGGACCGATGGCCGGGCGGAATCGGGCTTCCTCGTCCCCGACATCAGGATCACGAACGTCAACGGCGTCGAAGTGTCGGGTGAGTATTACTGGCGGATGGCGGACAACAAGGATCTTACTCTCGGTGCCTTCGTGTTCACCGAGGTCGCTCCGATGGTCTCCGCGCAGTGGCGGCACCTGACCGGCAAAGGCGCCTATCAGATTACCGGCTATGCCACATCGAGCCCGCGCGTCGCCGATTTCACCGGGGTTCCGACCACCGAAAGCGATCCGCGTGGTTACCTGTTTGCCAATGGTCGCTTCCAACTGTCGCCCGAATGGAGCCTGACCGGATCGATCCGCGCCGCCAGCGACCGTACTTTCCTGCGCCGCTACGACCTCAGCCGCGACGACCGGCTGCGCTCGACCGTCAATCTCGAACGGATCGATGACAAGTCCTACCTTTCGCTGGCCGGCTGGGCGACGCAAACGCTGCGGATCAACGCCGATCAGGGGCAGATTCCGGTGGCGCTGCCGGCCTTCGACTATCGCCGATTGATCGATGATCCGATCCTTGGCGGCCAATTGCAGTTGCAAGCCAACACGCTGAGCCTGATCCGGACCGACGGGCAGGACACGCAGCGCGCCTTCGCCGGGGCGACCTGGAACCTCAGCACGCTGACCGATCTTGGCCAGGTGGTGACGCTGACCGGCCTGGTGCGCGGCGATGTCTACAACACCAACGATACGCTCTCGACCGTCACTGCCGTCTATCGCGGCAATGAAGGCTTCACCGGGCGGGCGATCGCGACCGCAGCGGTGGACATCGAATGGCCATTCGTCGGCGAAGCGTTCGGTGGCACACAGGTGCTGAAACCGCGCGTACAGATCGTCGCCAGCCCGCCGATCCGCAATCTCGCGGTGCCCAACGAGGACGCGCGCGCGATTGATCTTGAAGATTCGAACCTGTTCTCGCTCAACCGCTTTCCCGGATACGACCGGGTCGAAGACGGTGTGCGCGTCACCTGGGGTGTCGATTGGGAGCTCAACAAGCCGGGCTGGCGAGTGAAGACCAATATCGGCCAGTCGCTGCGTTTCAACGCCCAGCGCGACGTATTTCCGGACGGGACCGGCCTGTCCGAACGGGTATCCGACTTCGTCGGCAGGACCGAAGTGCGCTATCGCGACTTCCTCAAATTCACGCACCGGTTCCGGCTCGACAAGGACAACCTGGCGATCCGTCGCAACGAGATCGACGCAACGATCGGATCGCGCCGCACCTATTTCGAAGTCGGCTATCTGCGCCTCAATCGCGACATTACCACCGTCGAGGATTTGCAGGACCGCGAGGAGCTGCGCGCCGCCGGACGCATCGCCTTTACCGACAATTGGTCGGCATTCGGATCGGGCGTGTTCAACCTCACCAGCGCCGAAGAAGACCCGACCTTCTCCCCCGATGGTTTCGAACCGATCCGCACCCGGCTGGGCGTAGCCTATCAGGACGATTGCATCGAATTCGGGCTGACCTGGCGACGCGACTTCATCACCGCCGGAGACGCGGAACGCGGCAACACGTTTCAGCTGTTCTTTGCCTTGCGCAATCTGGGCTTCCGCTAATCCATCACAATCCATCCCCAGCTGGCGAATTGGCAGCGGCTGCAAAAGTGGCTAATGGAACTGCGGCGGGGCGAAATCTTGCACTCAGGAGCGGTTAAGCCGCGCTGTTGCAATTGGCCCCGCGAAAATAACAAGTGTGCTGCGTCTGAGGGGGCGCGCGGCTTTCAAGATCGAAAATCGGGATTGATTACAGTGATGTTCAAAGCGTTTTTGAAGTCGTGCGGTGCATTGGCCGTAGCCGGACTGTTCGGCGTGACCACAGTTGCGGCACCGGCAGCGGCGCAAACCGCAGCCGTTCCTACCGCCGACAATCCGTTCGGATTGCCCGAAAGCATCAACATCCTTGGCCCGGAAAACCCCAATGTGCGGACCGCCACCGCGGTTGTGAACGGGTTTGTCATTACCGGAACCGACGTCAATCAGCGGGTTGCCCTCGTCACCTCGGCATCGAACACCCAGGTCTCACCCGAGGAACTGCAACGCCTGCGCGTGCAGGTGCTGCGCAACCTGATCGATGAAACGCTGAAGATACAGGCGGCCCAGGCGCTCGAAATGCCGGTCACGCGGGCCGAGATCAATCAGACCTATGACCAGCTCGCTGCGCAGAACTTCGGGCAGGAGCCCGAGAGAATGGACGAATATCTGATCTCGGTCGGATCGTCTCCGAACGCGCTCAAACGCCAGATCGAAGGCGAAATTGCGTGGGACAACCTGCTGCGCCGCAACGTCAACCCGTTCGTCAATGTCGCCGCCGAAGAAGTCAACGACGTACTCCAGCGGCTTGAGGAATCGCGCGGGACCGAAGAGTTTCGTCTCGGGGAAATCTACCTGTCGGCAACCCGCGAAAATCGCGCCAGCGTCTTGCAGAATGCCGAACGGATCATGGAACAGCTTCGCGGGGGCGGCAGCTTTGTCGCCTATGCCCGCCAGTTCTCCGAAGCCACGACCGCCGTTGTCGGAGGCGATCTCGGCTTCGTGCGGCTCGGTCAGTTGCCGCCCGCTTTGGCAACCGCTGCGCGCAACCTGCAGCCGGGTCAGCTGGTCGGTCCGATCGAGATCCCCGGCGGCTTCTCGATCCTTTACCTGATCGACAAGCGGCAAGTGCTGATGGCCGATCCCCGTGATGCCGTGCTCAGCCTCAAGCAGATTTCGATCTCGTTTGCGCCAGACGTGGAACAGGCAGCAGCCGAAGCGCGGGTCAATGAATTCGGCACCTTCGTCCAGAACCTGCGTGGCTGCGCCGACGCCGAGACTGCGCGCGACCGGATCGGCGCGACCGTCGTTTCGAACGACCAGATCCGGGCGCGTTCGCTTCCCGAACAGTTGCAGGGGATCATCCTCAATCTGCAGATCGGCCAGACCACCCCGCCCTTCGGCTCGATCGAAGAGGGTGTACGCGTGCTGATGCTGTGCGGCCGGGACGAGCCGGAAAACACCGGCGGCCCGACCTTTGCGACGATCGAACGCCAGATCGAGGAAGAGCGCATCAACAAGCGCGCCCAGCGCTACCTGCGCGACCTGCGCAACGACGCCTATATCGAATACAATTGACGAGTGCGCCCCGCCCGCTGGCCGTCTCGCTCGGCGACCCGGCGGGGATCGGGCCTGAGATAATCGTGCGCGCGTGGCTCGCGCGCGAGACCGAAGGACTGTCTCCTTTCGTGGTCGCCTGGGGCGGCGGTGTGCTCGAAGCCGCTGCCGAAGCGCTGGGCGTCGAATGTCCGGTCGCGACGGTTAGCGATCCGACCGAAGCACCCGAAGTCTTCGATCGCGCCATGCCGGTGATGGGACGACCAAGCGATCTCTACCGCCCCGGTTCGCCCGATGCATCGACAGCTGGATTGGCCTACGATTCACTCGAAGGTGCGATCATGCTTGCACAGGATGGTCGCGCTGCCGGAGTCGTGACCGCGCCGGTCAGCAAGGCCGGGATCGCAGCCGTAACATCCGACTTCACCGGCCAGACCGAGTTGCTGGCAGACCGCTGCGGCGTGCCGCATGACAGTGCTGTGATGATGCTGGCCGGACCGAGCCTGCGCACGGTTCCGTTGACAGTGCATGTCGCGCTGGCCGAGGTCGCCTCGATCCTGACGCAAGATCTGATCGTCGAAAAAGCACGGATCATTGCCGAGGCGTTGAGGCGCGATTTCGGCGTCGATCGACCTCGCCTCGCCATCGCCGGGCTCAACCCGCATGCGGGCGAAGACGGCAAGTTCGGCGACGAAGAGCAGCGCATCATTGAGCCGGCGATTGCAGCATTGCGCAGCGAAGGCTTCGACGTGGCTGGCCCGGTCCCCGGCGATGCTCTGTTCACTCCCCGTGCTCGCCAGACCTTCGATGTGGCCTTGTGCATGTATCACGATCAGGCACTGATCCCGCTGAAGGCCCTCGAATTCGACGAAGGGGTCAATGTAACGCTGGGCCTCCCGATCGTCCGCACCTCACCCGATCATGGCACCGCCTTCGACATCGCTGGCAAGGGGATCGCTGACCCCGGAGCGATGATTGCGGCCTTGCGGATGGCAAGTGAGATCGCGGCCGCGCGAGCGCGCACGGGTCAGTGACCGACCTTCCGCCCCTGCGCGAAACGATCGCCAAGCATGGCCTCTCGGCGTCCAAGGCGCTGGGGCAAAACTTCCTGCTCGACGAGCAATTGCTGGACCGGATCGCGGCATTGCCGGGAGAGCTCGAGGGCCAGGCCGTGCTCGAGGTTGGCCCCGGTCCCGGCGGACTCACTCGCGCATTGTTGCGGGCAGGCGCCAGGGTCACCGCGATCGAGATGGACCGCCGGTGCCTGCCTGCGCTGCAGGAACTCGGCGAGGCCTACCCCGGCCAACTCACAGTGATCGAAGGCGATGCGATGCGGCTCGATCACGGGGAGATCATGGGCGGGGCGCCATTCCACGTCCTTTCGAACCTCCCCTACAATGTCGGGACGGCGTTGTTCGTGAAGTGGCTGAGCGGCGCGGAGTGGCCGCCGCAATGGCGTTCGCTCACTCTGATGTTCCAGCGCGAAGTCGCCGAGCGGATCGTCGCCAAGCCGAACACAGCCGCCTATGGCCGTCTGGCAGTGCTCGCCCAGTGGCGCGCTCATGCCAGACTCGCAATGAAAGTGCATCGCAGCGCTTTCACTCCGCCACCCAAGGTCATGAGCGCGATTGTCCATGTCACGCCAGGCGAAGCGCCTGAAGGGGTTTCAGCCCAGACACTCGAGCGCCTGACCGAAGCCGCGTTCGGTCAACGGCGCAAGATGCTGCGTCAGAGTTTGAAGGGCGTGCCCGGAGCACTCGAGGCGCTGTCCCTTGTCGGCGTCGACGAGACAAGGCGCGCGGAAACGGTAAGCGTCACTGAATTTGCCGAGCTCGCCCGTCAGATCTCGACAGACTGAGCGATCGCTACAGCGCGCGGACCCTCGCCATCATGTTGTACTCTTCGCGGGTGGTCCAACCCTGGTCGAGCACCCGGACCAGTGTATCGCGAAGGCCGCGGTTGAGCTTCAGCGTCTGCAGCACGTTGCCGCCGCTCGCAAACACGCGTTTGAGGTACAGGACGGCAATATCGTCGGCGTCGCTGGTGTAGCTTTCGTCGAGCGCGAGGAAGATCGAATTGACCCGGTCGGCGTCGATGCCGATCTCGCTATGGAGCGCACGCGCAAGGCCTTCCTCGTCCGTCGACCAGAATGTCGTGAAGCGGTCGATGAAAGCCTCTGCCTGGCGGTCGGAGGCACCCACAGCGGAAGTGTATACCTGATCGGCCAGCAGCGCGCCGGCGACACCGCCCACAAAAGCACCGATCGCGACCCCGACCGGCCCGAGCCATACGCCCGCCAGCGCGCCCGCGGCGATACTACCCCCCAAACCGCCTGCAATGTTCGATACCTCCCGCCCGGTCTGCCACACCGGATCCTCGGCATTGGCGATGTTGTAGACAGCGATCCCGATCCCAAGAACGAACAATGCCCGCCCCGCGGCTCCCGCACGCGCAGCAAACTTGGTTGCGGCCGGCCGCGGTCGACCGGCGGACTCGACCACTTCGAGATACACACGCGTCTGCTGGGCATTGTCGAGCTGCGAGAAGCTCCGCCCCTCGTACATCCGCTTGGAGAGCTTCTCGAGGATGTCGTCCAGCGCCAAACCACTGGCCTTGAGATTTCTGGCCAGCGCTCGCCCGAGCGATGCCGACCGCGCACGTTGCACCTCGAGCAGCTTGTTGCGCATGCCGTGTGCGGTTTCGGCGGCAGCCTTCGCCGACATCTCGCCGCTGCGATAGGCGTTGCGGAGGGATTCGCTGATCTTCTGGGCTTCCTGGATGTATTGCGAGCGAACCGAAGAGATGTTGATCGCCTGATAAGCGAAATTGATCGCGGTGCTTTCAAGCGCGCGGATCGCCTGCTCTGTGTGCGGATCCATCGGCTTCTGAGTCATGCGGCGCCCTTATGCTCCAAATCCAAGTATCGCCTGGCGAAGAAGCCTCCACGCCGGCTTGCGCCGGGAGGCAGGCCTCCAAACCCGCGCTTGCCCTGCCGTTTCGCCGAGAGCGTCCAGACCGCGTCGCCTTCAAAGCAGAACTGCAAGACGCGTTCACTCGCATCAACGAATCGAAATACACCGGCAGTATAGGGCGCCCCGATCAGAATGTGATCGAGTATTTTGGTGCGCCTTACCAAGACCAGGTGCAGTTGTTCTTCGTAAGGCGTGTCCTCATCGAGAACGAGCAGAGTATCCGACGAAGAAACGGCGTATTGTTCAAGCAATTCGGCCGCATCGATTGCAATCGACGCCCCGCCCGTGCGCTGTCGCAAGATAATGCGGGGCATCGGTTCGCGCTGCTTTTGCATGCATTCATAACGATCGGTGGGCGTCACAAGCGAACGCTACAAAGCGATCGCAAGCCGGTCAAACGATCTCGTCGGCTAGAAAATTGACCGAGGTCAAAGAAATCCCATCCAGATTGTGATTGCCTGGCATTGTCGATGACGGAGCGGGGCATGAACGGCGCGATCTTCTTTGCGAGCAAATATGGCAGTGCCGCCAAATATGCGGGCTGGATCGCCGACGAGACCGGTCTGCAAACCTTCTACGCCGACGGCTGGATCACCAATGCCAGCGAGCTTGATTTCCTCGTCCTGGTTTCTCCGATCTACTATTACAAACCCCTGATGCTCGATTGGATCAAACGCAACGCCGCGATCATCGAGCGCAAACCAATCGTGTTCGTTACGGTTTCCGGTGCTCCGCCCGGCGCCAAGCTGGACGGGTGGCTGCGCGACTGCCTGCCCGCCGAATTCCTCGCACGCATGCAGCATGTCGCGTTGCGGGGGCGGCAGGATCCCAGCGACTTGGGCTGGGTGCACTGGATCATGTTGAAGATTGCAGCCCTGTTCAATCCGGATCGCGCGGCGGCGAAGGAGGAGGCGATGGGGTTCGACTACATGGATCGAGAAAGTATCGCGCCAGCCGTTACCCTGATCGAAGAGCTCAAGGCGAGCCAACCCACGGCCGTAGACTAAGTCGCCTTTTTCACTTGACGCCAAGAATGCAGCAGCGGCTCGGTATAGCCGCTCGGTTGCTCGACGCCTTTGAAGATCAGGTCTTTCGCCGCGCTGAAAGCTGGGCCGTCTTCATTCCCGATCAACGGTATGTAGGCCGGATCGCCCGCATTCTGCGCATCGACCTTGGACGCCATGCGAATGAGCGCATCCATCACTTGTGTCTCGCTGACAACGCCGTGATGCAGCCAGTTCGCAATATGCTGTGAGGAGATGCGCAAGGTTGCGCGGTCTTCCATCAGGCCGACATCGTTGATGTCCGGAACCTTGGAGCATCCCACCCCGGCATCGACCCAGCGCACGACATAGCCCAGCAGGCCCTGGCAGTTGTTGTCGAGTTCGTCGCGCAGTTCGTCTTCGGGCCAGTTGGTGTCCTTGGCGAGCGGGATCGAAAGCAGCGCGTCGAGCCCTGCCGGTTCTGGAAGATCCTGCTGAATCTCGAACACGTTTTCCTGATGATAATGCAGTGCGTGCAGCGTTGCGGCGGTTGGCGACGGCACCCAGGCGGTGTTGGCCCCGGCGCGCAGATGGCCGATTTTCTCGACCATCATCTGTCCCATCAGATCGGGCGCGGCCCACATGCCCTTGCCGATCTGCGCCTTGCCCGAGAGGCCTTGTTTGAGGCCAATTGCAACATTGCGGGCTTCGTAGGCGGAGAGCCAATCCGAGCCCTTCATCGCGCCCTTGCGCATCATCGGGCCGGCTTGCATCGAGGTGTGAATCTCGTCCCCGGTGCGATCGAGGAAACCGGTGTTGATGAACACGATCCGATCCTTCACCGCATGGATACAGGCCGCGAGATTGGCACTGGTGCGGCGCTCTTCGTCCATCACCCCTACCTTGATCGTGTGGCGCTGGATCGCCAACAGGTCTTCGACAGCGTTGAAAAGCTCATCGGTAAAGGCGCATTCTTCCGGCCCGTGCATCTTCGGCTTAACGATGTAGATCGAGCCGTGCTTGGAATTGCCGTATTTTGCATGACCTTCGACATCGAGCGTGCTGATCGCACTGGTGAAGACCGCATCCATGATGCCTTCGGGTATCTCGCTTCCATCCGGCAACCGGATCGCCGGATTGGTCATCAGATGACCGACATTGCGCACGAACATCAGGCTGCGGCCTGAAAGCGTGCGCTCGATGCCGGAAGCGTCGGTGTAGGCCTTGTCGCCGTTGAGCTTGCGGGTCAGCGTGCGCCCACCCTTCTCGAAGCTCTCTTCCAGGTCGCCGCGAATGATGCCGAGCCAATTGGTGTAGGCGAGCAGCTTGTCTTCGGCATCGACAGCCGCAACGGAATCCTCGCAATCGGCAATCGTCGTCAAAGCGGCTTCGATATGGATGTCCGCAATGTGAATTGGGTCGTCGTGCCCGATCGGGTCATCGCCATCGAAAATCACTTCGATATGCAGCCCGTTGTTGACGAAGAGGCGGCCCTTTATGGTTTCGCCGACATACTGGCCTTCATCCGCAATCGCGATGCCCTTTGTGAGATCGGTCAGATCGGCCCAACTGCCTTGGACGAGCGGGATTGCCTGGTCCAGGAACGCCCTTCCCTGTTCAATCACCGCGTCGCCGCGATCCTTGTCGTAGCCACCTGGCCGTGCAGGCGGCGCGTCGAGTGCGTCGGTGCCATAGAATGCGTCGTAGAGGCTGCCCCAGCGTGCATTGGCGGCGTTCAAAAGGAAGCGCGCGTTGAGGATCGGCACCACCAGCTGCGGCCCGGCCATGGTCGCTATCTCGGGATCGACATTCTCGGTGCCGATCTGGAAGTCGCCCGGCTCGGGGACGAGGTAGCCGATTTCGCGCAGGAAAGCCTCGTATTCAGCGGCATCGTGCGGTTTGCCGCGGCGCTCCACATGCCATGCGTCGATCCTGGCTTGCAGGTCTTCGCGCTTCGCCAATAGCGCGGCGTTGCGCGGCGCGAAATCCGCCAGCAGCGCGGCAAATCCCTGCCAGAACGCGTCCGCATCGCGGTTCAAGGGCGCAAGCACCTGCGCCTCGAGGAAGGTCGCCAGCCGCTCGTCAACTTGCAGCCCGGCGCGATCGATCATGCTTGTCATTATGGTCCTCATGACACCAAGTGAGTTGGGCCCGGGGAGGAGGACGGCTCGCGCTATGACCAAACAGCAGCGGAATTGCAACGGGTTGGAACGCCTGAATTTGCCGTCTAGGGATGGTTGCCAATGAAACCTGAAACGCTTTCCAAAATTGACGCTACGGCGATGCTGGATCAGGTCCAGTCATGGTGCGCAATCAATACCGGTACGGGACATCTCGAAGGCCTGGAAAAACAGGCGAACGCACTCGCGGAGGCCTTTGCGCAGCTTCCCGGAGAGGTCGAACTGGTCGATCCTGCTCCCGTGACGGGAATCGCGGCCGATGGCTCCGAATTCGAAAAGGCCAACGGAAAGCACCTTATCCTGCGCGTGCGACCGACCGCCAATCTCCGCATCTTGCTGACTGGGCACATGGACACGGTCTTCCCCAAGGATCATCCTTTCCAGCGGCTGACCTGGCTTGATGACGATGTTCTGGGAGGCCCCGGCGTCGCAGACATGAAGGGTGGGATCGCGGTGATCCTGCATTCGCTGCTGGCGTTCGAAGCGACTGCGTCCGCAGGCTCGCTCGGCTACGATGTGCTGATCAATTCGGACGAAGAAACCGGATCGCTTGCCAGTGCGGACCTGATTGCCGAAATGGCTCGGGGCAAGCTGGCGGCGCTGACCTATGAGCCAGCCGCGCTGCCCGACGGCACGCTCGCTCACGAACGCGGCGGGACCGGCAATTACTCGATCACACTCACCGGCAAGTCGGCCCATGCCGGGCGCAACCCGCACGAGGGGCGCAACGCTCTGGTTGCAGCGGCAGATCTGATCCTGCGCCTGAAAGCCATGGAGCGCGAGGACATAACCATCAACCCGGCCAAGCTGGACGGCGGCGGACCGAACAATGTCGTGCCCGATCACGCCGTTCTGCGCTTCAACATCCGCCCAAAGTCGACCGAGGCGATGGAAGGGTTTGACAACGATCTCAAACAATTGCTCATCTCAATTGAGCACGAGCACGAGATATCCACTCATCGCCACGGCGGCGTCACTCGTCCGCCAAAACCAGTCGACGACAAGGCTCAAAGGCTGTTCGATCTCGTCAAGGAATGCGGCGCCGAACTGGGACAAGATATCAAGTGGCAATCCACCGGCGGAGTGTGCGACGGCAACAACATCGCTGCCTGCGGGGTGCCCGTGGTCGACACGATGGGCGTTCGCGGAGGATCGATCCACTCCGCCGATGAATTTCTGATCGTCTCCAGCCTCGCCGAGCGCGCTGCCTTGTCGGCGCGGGTGATAGAGAGACTTGCCGAGGGGGCACTGACTTGACTTTCCGACTGCGCGCCGCGCGCCATTCCGATCTCGAGCATCTCTACGAGATGGCCAAACTTACCGGCGGCGGCTTCACCAACCTGCCACCCGATCGCAAGGCGCGCGGCAGCAAGCTCGAACTCGCGGTCGAAGCGTTCGCCAACACCGAAGACGAGATGGTGGACGAGCAGT
>CAZJZO010000077.1:0-17052 GCA_964550495.1 uncultured Porphyrobacter sp.
GAGCGTGGTGGTGTCACTGGCGAAGTCGAAGTGAGGGGCCCGGGTTCGGGGCGTGAGAGCGCGCTGCGCGGTCTCGCCGCTGTCGGCTGCAACATCACGTCGATCCGCGATGTGACGCCGATCCCGCATAACGGGGTGCGTCCGTCGAAGCGTCGCCGCGTCTGATCCGAATACGGTGCGATGGTCGTCCTGGCCGTCGCTTTCCGAGCGGGTTCGAGGCGAAACAGGCAGGCTTCGGATCCGACTGAAAACTCAAACCGCTGATGAGCGAACTAGGGGAAATCCATGTCCGTCAACACGAAGAACTGGCAGGAACTCAAGAAACCCAACACCCTTGATATCAAGGAAGGTGGCGACAAGAGCCGCAAGGCAACCTTTGTCGCCGAACCGCTCGAGCGCGGCTTCGGTCTGACGCTCGGCAATGCGCTGCGTCGCGTGCTGCTCAGCTCGCTCCAGGGCGCTGCGATCACTTCGATCAAGATCGAGAACGTGCTGCACGAATTCTCGTCGCTCGCCGGTGTCCGCGAAGACGTGACCGACATCGTCCTGAACGTGAAGCAGATCGCACTCAAGATGGAAGGCGAGGGGGCCAAGCGTCTGCAGCTTTCCGCAACCGGCCCAGCCGAAGTGAAGGCTGGCGACATCGCTGTCACCGGCGACATCGAAGTGATGAACAAGGACTTGGTCCTGTGTCACCTCGATGAAGGCGCGACGCTCAACATGGAACTGACCGCTGACGTCGGCAAAGGCTACGCCCCTGCGGTGCAGAACCGTCCGGCCGACGCGCCGATTGGCCTGATCCCGGTCGACTCGCTGTACTCGCCGGTGCGCCAGGTGAGCTACAAGGTCGAGAACGCCCGTGTCGGCCAGGAGCTTGACTACGACAAGCTTTCGCTGACGATTGAGACCGATGGCACTGTCACGCCGGAAGACGCGGTGGCCTATGCTGCTCGCATCCTTCAGGACCAACTGACCTTGTTCGTCCACTTCGAAGACGGCATCCCGCAGCCGCAGTCGGCCATGATCGGCCATGCTGCGCAGCCGCAGGAAGACGACGCCAACCAGCTCAACCGCTACCTTCTCAAGAAGGTCGACGAGCTCGAGCTTTCGGTGCGTTCGGCCAACTGCCTCAAGAACGACAACATCATCTATATCGGCGACCTCGTCCAGAAGACCGAAGCCGAGATGCTGCGCACGCCGAATTTCGGTCGCAAGTCGCTCAACGAGATCAAGGAAGTGCTCTCCAGCATGGGCCTGCGCCTCGGGATGGACATCCCGGGCTGGCCTCCGGAGAACATCGAGGAAATGGCCAAGAAGCTCGAACAGGAGCTGCTGGGCTAACGATGCTGCGAGCTCCTGCGAAGGCAGGAGCTCAGCTTGATGTTGCGCTGGCTCCGGATCGGGTCTGGAGCTAGCGAAGGGCGAAGGTTGCGGCCTTAATTGCGACCAGGATGGAGCTACCTCACACGGGCTCTCTACGAACGAAGGAAGTATAAGATGCGTCACGGAATTTCTCAGCGCAAGCTGAGCCGCAAGTCGGGCCACCGCAAGGCCCTGTTCCGCAACATGGCTGCCGCGCTGATCAAGCACGAGCAAATCATGACAACGCTTCCCAAGGCGAAGGAACTGCGTCCCTATGTCGAGAAGCTGGTCACGCTTGCCAAGCGCGGCGGGCTGTCCAACCGTCGCCTCGCGCAGGCACGGCTGCTTGACGAAACCCAGTTGAAGAAACTGTTCGACGTCCTGGCCGAGCGCTACAGCGACCGCGAGGGCGGCTACACCCGCATTATCAAGGCCGGCTACCGCGAGAGCGACAGCGCACAGATGGCGATCATCGAATTCGTCGATCGCGATGAAGAGGCCAAAGGTCAGGACAGCGGTCCGGACCTGAGCGAAGCCGACGAATACGAAGACGCGTAAGCCGCGCTTCAAACAGAAATTCGAACGGGCCGGCGAAGCGATTCGCCGGCCCTTTTCGTGTGCATGGTTTGACACCGCAGGACAGCTCACCTAGTCAGCCGCAAGGCCTGAGGAGCCTGCCGTCCGCAAGCGCAAGCTATGGTGAAACCTCGATCACATCGACACTTCGTCTCCAGACCGGCCGAGATGGCAATGCGGACCCCATCGATATCGGCATCACAATCAGGAGATTGAAATGCTCACTCGACATCATCCGAATGTCCCGAACCTGAAAGCGCAAGCTCGACGATACCGCTCGAGCAAGGTCGCACAAGGACGCGAGGTTTCGCATTCCCGCGCGCTCGAACTGGTCGCGCGGCAATACGGTTTCTTCGACTGGAACACGGCGATTGCGCACGCACGGACATTGCCCGTGCCGGAAGAATTTCCGGCCGGATCGCATGTTTCCGGTCGGTATATGGGCCAGGACTTCGAAGCCCGCGTGACCGCTGCCACCCGGCTTTCGGCTGAGGAGACGTTCATCTCGCTCGAACTCTGGGAACCCGTCGACGTGGTGCAATCCGACCGGTTCTCGGCCTTCCGCAAGCGTGTTTCCGGAGTCATCGGACCGGACGGCAACTCCTACGAACGGCTTTCGACCGGCAATCCTCAACTGGCGGTGCGGCTTCAGAATAGGGGGGTGAAATGAAGAACGCTGTTCTGACCGTGTGCGTCGGCATCCTGATCTGGATGGTTCCGTTCGCACTCGGATTCGCGATCCTTCCGGTTATCCATATGCACCATCCCGTCTTCGATACGCTTATGGCCTTGGCCATGATTGCCGGAACGACCACGCTTTCATTCTGGTATCTCAGGCGCACCGGATTCCACGAGAAGGGGGTTCTGGCGCTTGTGGGGATTGGAGCAATATGGGTCGTCATTGCCATCGCCGTCGACGTCCCGATCATGATCCATGGCCCAGTGGGCATGTCAGTGCATGAATACATGTCCGATATCGGACTGATGTATCTGGGTATTCCGATGATGCTGGTGGCGATTGGCGCTGCGATGCGGCCCAATCTAGGCTGACTCGGCAGAAACGCATGAGGGGCCGGTGGAGCGATCTGCCGGCCCCTTGGTTTTGTGCGCTTGACTTTCGACCGGAATAGTCAGATATTTCTGTCATGACAGAAATTAATGTTGATTCGAAACTCCCACCTTCGATCGCGAAGTTCGTGCTGCATTGGGGCGATCTTGGCGGGCAGTGGGGCGTGAACCGCTCGGTGGCGCAGATCCATGCTCTGTTGTTCATCTCCGACACTCCGCTGACGGCTGAGGAGATCGCGGACAAACTCGGCATGGCGCGCTCGAACGTTTCGAATTCGATCAAGGAACTGCTCGGTTGGCGGCTGATCCAGCGGGTACCGGTGATGGGTGACCGGCGCGATCACTTCACCGCCGAAGCCGATATCTGGGAAATGGCGGTGCGGATCGCACAGGGGCGCAAGGCACGCGAGATAGATCCCGCCGAAGACGCCCTGCGTCTCTGCAACGAAGAAGCCGCGCGCGACGACGAGGTCAGTCCCGAGGCCAAAGCCAAGCTTGCCGACATGCTCGACTTCGTCACCACCATGTCGCGGTGGCACGACGAAATGCTGAAAGTGCCCAAACCTGCTCTGACGGCGCTGATCAAGATGGGGTCGGGTGTCACCCGCCTGATCAACTGGCGCCCGGGCAAGGGAGCCGAGAAAACCGACTGATTGCAGTGCATGAACCTCCGGAAAGGGGGCAAAGATGAAACCGGAAATTGCCAGTGTCGTCCCTGACAGAAGATCGGAACCAAGGGCCAGAATTGCCGGTTCGAGCGGAGCCTATGACACCCGGTTTCGTCGCCTCCTAGGCAAGCAGGCATGGGAAAGCCTGCCTGGGGCCGTTCGCCGGCGGTTCTCCAAGCGGGTCGAGGGCCAGCGGGTTGTCATTTACCCAGGCGTCATCAAGCAGGCGCAATTCTCACGCGCCGGTCGAATTCTCGCGCAATTGTGTCGTCTGATTGGCGGCCCCTTGCCGCTGAGCTCCGATTGCGACGTCCCGGCGGCAGTTTCGGTGTCGGAAGACTGCGTCAGCGGCGGACAATGCTGGACCCGCGTCTACGGCCGCCGGAGCGGTTTCCCGCAAGTGATCCACAGCGCCAAGAGGTTCGCAGGGCCGAGCGGGCTCGAGGAGCATTTGGGACGCGGGATCGGCATGGCGCTCGAAGCGGTGGCGGTCGACGGCGGTTTGGAATTCCGCAGCGATCACTACTTTGTCGCGGTGTTCGGCCGCAGGTTGAAGTTGCCGCGCTGGCTCGAGCCGGGACGGACGGTCGTGCGTCATATCGACAAGGGGGAGGGAAGCTTCGTTTTCTCGCTCGCGCTGGAGCACAAATGGCTGGGCGAGATGGTCTATCAGGAAGGGCTGTTCGAAGATGCGTGATGACGGCAGCCCTCTCAAAGTCCTGATCCTCGGTGCCAGCGGAGTGTTCGGCTCGCGGCTGGCTGAACTGGCGAGCCGCGAGGAAGGGATTGCGCTGACCCTAGCAGCTCGAAATCTCAAGCGGCTCGAACAGATCGCCGCGGGCTTGCCGGGTGAAGCGCGGTGCATCGCGCTCGATCGCGACGCATTGACCGCGCTCGATCTCGAAGGCTTTGACATGGTGATCGATGCTGCAGGACCGTTCCAGTCTTCGCATATGCGCGTGGTCGAATCCGCGCTGGCCGCGCAAGTGGACTATATCGACCTGGCTGATGGGCGTGACTTCGTCCGCGACTTTGCGCGCTTCGACGAGGTGGCCAAGGGGGCGGGTGTGGCGCTCATCACCGGGGCAAGCTCGATCCCGGCGCTGTCTCACGCGGTGATCGACCGACTCACCGCCGGATGGCATTCGATCGACGATTTGCGGATTGGCATCTATCCCGGCAATCGCGCGCCGCGCGGCCTTTCGGTGGTCGAAGCGATCCTGTCCTATGTCGGCAAGCCGGTGCGAGTGTATCGCGAAGGCGAATGGCAACATGCAAGCGGGTGGGGGATGACCCACCGCGAGGACATTCCCGACATTGGCCCCCGCTGGGCCAGTGTGTGCGACACGCCGGAACAGGATTTGCTGGTCGAGCGCTACCGCCCGACCCGCAGCGCCGAGTTCTTCGCCGGGTTGGAATTGTCGCTGCTACATCTCGGGCTTGCCGCCTTTGCATTTCCCGTGCGCTGGGGTTGGGTGGAGAGCCTGCGGCCCATCGCCCGCCCGATGCTGACCGTGGCGAAGTGGTTTTTGCCATTCGGATCGGATCGCGGAGCGATGAGTGTGCTGGCTCGCGGCAAGGACAGCGTGAGTGAGGCGGTATCGAAGCGCTGGGTGCTCAAGGCCGACGCCAATCGCGGACCCTATGTCCCGGTTCTGGCTGCGCTGGCCATGATCCGTCGCAGCCGTGATGGACTACGGCCTGACATCGGCGCGCGAGCCTGCTCGGGAATTCTCGACCTTGGCGACTTCGAAAGCGATTTCGCACGGCTTGGAATGGCCGACGAGGTCTTCGATGCCGAGGCGCGTGCGATTGGCTTTGACTCGCACGAGGCATCGCGCCAATCCTGCGCGGCATGATCCGCACTCTCATTGCAAGCGCCGCAGCGCTCCTCATCGCCACTCCCACTTTCGCCCAATCCGCTCAGGAAAGGTTGGATGCGCGCTATGACCGCGCGCTGGCGGCGGGTTACAAGGCGCTGTTCCTGTGCAGCGCGACGGCCAATGCCGAACGCCTGGGTGGATCTCGCACCCCGGCCAGTATCCATGAATGGGAATTGACCGGGATATATCCCAAGCTCGATCCGATCATCCGCGATCTGCCGTTCGAGATCGTTCGGCGTGTTGAGTCTGGCGGCAATCAAGGTCCGGTCGATCACGTTCGCGTAAGTTGGAGCGACGACATGCCGCCGCGCGTCGCTGGCCATCTGCCCGGCGATGGCTGTTATATTCAACCGATCGGTGCGCCAGTTCCGGAGGCGCAACCTGTCCCGGCGGATTACAGCGCCGAGGTGATCCCCGAAGACGGCTGGAGGACCGACCCGTCCATCCTCGGCGCAAACGCGAGTGAAAGTCTCGGCTCTGCCGCCTTCGATGGCACCTATGGCGAAGGTTCGCGCACGACGGCCGCTCTAGTTGTCAAGGACGGCGCAATCGTCATGGAAAGCTACGCCGATGGCTTCGATGCGACCACTCCGCAGCGCACATGGTCGGTAGCGAAGAGCATCGCCGCCACTCTGGTCGGGGCCGCCGTTAAATCGGGCGAATTCGAAGTCGGGGAGCCGATCGGTATCAACTACTGGCGTTCGGGCGGCGGCTTCGATGCGCGCAACGCGATCACGATCGATCATGCGCTTCGCATGGCGACCGGTCGCTATTCCGATACTCCGGGCAATCGCACCGATCCGCTCTACTGGGGTGGCTCCACTGTCGACGAGCGCTCGACCAACTGGCCGGTCGTGCATGCCCCGGGAACGGTCTATCGCTACGCCAACAACGACACTCTGATGGCGATCAAGGGGGTCGAGAATTACCTCAGCTATTATGGTGCAAACCCGGTGCTGCAGCGTTTCGGCATGCACCGGACGATCGCCGAGACGGACTGGCGCGGAGGCTATGTGTTGTCGTCGCAAGTCTGGGCCACCGCGCGCGATCTCGCGCGCCTGGGCCAGCTGCACCTCGACGATGGCATGGTTGGTGAGGAACGTCTGCTCCCCGAAAACTGGAGCGACTATGTATCGGACCCAGCCGGCCCGCAGCCTCAGGGCACCAGCTGGGGATATGGCGCGGGCTGGTGGACCTTCCGTCGGCCAGAAGGCAACGCATTCGAGGGCATTCCCGACGACGCATTCGCCGCGCGTGGCAATCGCGGACAGTATGTCGTGGTGGTCCCGTCGCGCAATGTTGTGATCGTTCGCCGAGGCGAAGACATGGTTGGCACGCGGTTCGACATCGCGGCCTTCACGCGTGATGTGCTCGCCGCGCTTGGGGAAGAGTAACCGTCGACACTCAACCCTGGCATTCATCTTAAGTCAGGCAAACATGAACAAACGCCAACGTCGACGTTCAAACTTGTGCTAGCAGCAAGGCGGTAAATGCGGGTGAACAAAGCAGGCGGGTCGCGACCGATTGCTTTCAGGGGGACGATCCGATGTTCATTGCTTTCACCAGGTCTGCACTCATTGCCGGCGCTGCCTTGTCTTGCCTCGCTGCGCCGCTTGCAGCGCAGTCCGCACGCTACGCCGAGGACGATCAGGTTATTGCCCAATGGGGCGATGGCAGGTGGTACCCCGGCAATGTCGAGCGGCAGGTTGGCAGCAATTTTCGGATCAGGTTCCTCGATGGCGACGTCACCACCCTGCCGACCACTCGCATTCGCCCCGATACGTTCGAACCGGGCGATGCGCTGTTCGTTCGCAAGCAAGGCGGCCTGACACGCGCCGTCCTATCCGAGCGTTACGGCAACGCGCTGGTCGTTTCCTATCCCGGCGGCACCACCGAAGCTGTCGAGCTCAAGCGGGTGATGCTTGATACCGTCACCACTCGCGTGTCCCGGAACGAAAGGTACTTTGAGCCGGCGGTGCTGGCCAATCTCTGCAACTCGACCTCAGAGACCGTCTATTATGCGCTGGCGATGGATACCTACAATGAGGGTATGCGTGGCAGTGCCTCGACCGGTTGGACACGGCTAGCACCCGGCAGCTGCGAGATCCGCAACCTCAGCCAGCACTGGCGCACGGAAGTGCGACTTCCCGAGGGCTTTGAAGGCAAAGCGTCCGGCTTCATGTCGCCGACCTATATCTACGGCCAGACCCGCGAAGCCTTTCAGACCCGCCTGCTCGGCGGAGCGGTTACCCTGGGCGACGGAAACCGGTGGGGCGGCAAGCAGGGCGAGAACGAGTATTGCATTCTGGATCGGCCGACGATCGCGTTTCGCCACGTGGTTGACCATGGCCTCGGGCTACTGACCAGGGATTATTGCCGCGACAACCTGTCGTTCAAGGTGCCGTTCCGCAAGCTTGAGCTGCCCGGCGCGGGTAACCGCAAGGGCGGAGTCATAAACTGGACGTTCGGGCAGTAGCTACTCAAGCAGTTGTTCAGATAAATAGCCTTTAACCTGAACAAAGGCTGCCAGACCTCTTCAGGCTCACCTCACTGCGAATCATCCATACGGGTTTCAACGCCGGGCAATCCCGCTCCGGCCAAACCCGAGGATGAAACCCAATGACGAAGCTCAAGAAGACTCTCGCCAAAGGCACGCTCGGGACTGTCGCGGCTGGCGCGATGGCCCTTGCGACCGCCACCCCTGCCGTAGCGAAGGATCGCTATGGTCACGACAGAATTGATGCCGGTGATGTCATCGCCGGAGCAGTGATTATCGGCGGAATTGCAGCGCTTGCAGGCGCGTTCGATGGCGACAAGCGCGACCGCTACCGCGACCGGCGCTATCGCGACCGCCACTATGATCGCGGATACAACCACAATGTTCGCTACAATCGCGGGCAATACAATGGTCGCCGGGCAGTCGAACGCTGTGTCCGAGTGGCCGAGCGCCAAGCGCGCCGGTTTGGAGGCTATCGCTTTGCCGATGTGACCCAAATCCGCGACGTTGACCGCACCCGTTACGGCTTCCGCGTCAAAGGCCGGATCCAGGTCGAAGGCAGCCGTGGATATCGGGGACGCGATTTCGATCGCGGTCGCTTCACCTGCTGGTTCGATGGCCGCGGCCGCCCGCAGGTCGAATTCCGAGGCATTCGCGGGCTGCGATAAGCGCCTGCACCAGCTGACCCTTGGGGGTTTTCCTCCTGAGCGCTAAGCCGCGCAGCCTCCAAGGGTCTTTCACAAGGCTGGAAATCCACACCTATCGGGTGCATGGGACTTGGGCGGTTCAGGCGTTTGTAAGCCTGTTCCGCCTAAGTCGTTTCGCATCTTTGAGCGATTGGTGGCCGCTCGTACCAAACAGGAGGGAGCATTCATGGCTCTACAATCTCGTTTTGGGGCGTTCGCTGGCCTACTCGCCGCAGCCTCAATGGCAACCACTCCCGCTTTCGCCTCGGAATTGCCGTCGGGGCTGATCGTGCAACCGGCGCAGGGCAGCGCTGTGCACATGCAGTTCGATTCCAGCACCTATGACAGCGACACCGACATTGCCGAATGGCGCCGTGGCTGGGGCCGTCGCGGCTGGCGTCGTGGATGGCGCCGCCATCGCGGCGTTCGCGCGGGCGATGTGCTCGCCGGCGTGCTGATCCTCGGCGGGATTGCCGCCGTCGCAAGTGCTGCAAACAACAATCGCCGCCGCGAGCGCGACGTAGTGATTGTCGAGCGTGACCGCGATCGCGACCGCTACGAAGATCGCCGCCGTGACGACAGGCGCGACAATCGGCGCAGTTCCGGGGCCTCCGGGCTCGAGAACGCCGTTTCGCAATGCCTCGACCGTATCGAACGTGATGTGCGTGTCGACAATGTCGATAGCGTCGATCGCACCGGCAATGGTTGGCTGGTCGCCGGCTCGCTGTTCAATGGATCGAGCTTCACCTGCCGGATCGGCAATGACGGCCGGATTGCCGATATCGACTACGGCAGCTTTGCCGCGAGCAACGATTTCGAGGAACGCGACACGGGTGAGAACCGCTTCGTCCGGGACACGCGCGCCGAAGGTCAGCTCGACGACAGCACGTACCTTGCCGCGCGCGGTTCGGTTGCTTCGCAGCCACAACCGCGTCCCTCGGATCGTCCGGTCGAGCGTCTTGCCGAACGTCCGGCAGAGCCGCTTGTGCCGCTAAGTGCCGAGCGTGCGCCGGCCTATCCCGGTGGTCCTGTCCCCGGCGAGGAAATCCCCGAAACACTGGCCCAGGTCGACGGAGACCTGCCGAATTAGTCCGAACGGGTTGAGGAATTGGCGGGGTCGGTGGTTTCACCGGCCCCGTCTTCGTTTTCGCGTCCGCGGTAGCTGGGAAGGCCAAGCTCCCACTGGATTGCGATAGCGCGCAAGGCGAACCCCGCGACAAAGGCGCCGATCCAGATCGCGAAGTCGGCGAGGCCGAGCGCGGGCGCGAGCAGCATCCCGACCACCGTCAGCGCCGAACTCAGCGCGGCGGCCGTCACATACAATTCCGGCTGCATGATGATCGACGGGCGACCCGCAACGACATCGCGGATGATTCCGCCTACGCACCCGGTGATGATCCCCATCAGCGCAGCAGGCACTGGCGGCACGCCATAGGCCATCGCCTTGGCGCTGCCGAGCACGGCATAGGCGGCGAGACCGATCCCGTCGGCGAGGTCGAAAAGCTTGCCCTGCCACCATCGCACTGGCGTAAACCACGCGATCAACGCGCAGCCAAGGCAGACGGCGGCTACCCAGGCATCGGTGATCCAGAACACCGGCGCGCCGATCAGCAAATCGCGCACGGTACCTCCGCCGACACCCGTGACCAGTGCGAAGAAACCCATGGTGACAAAGGTCTGCCGTTCGCGCGCGGCGACGACAGCGCCCGAAAGCGCGAAGATCGCGATCCCGGCAATGTCGAGCCAGTCGAGGATCGGGGTGAGGATCTCGCCGTTCATGCGTCTGCCTTGATCCGCGCTTTGCGCCGCCGGAACATCAGGATGCAGCCGATCATCGCTCCGGTCAGCGCCAGCGCGGCGAACAGGATCAGGATCGGGTGGCTGGTGTCCTCGCGCTCGGACAGATCCATGATGTGCAGTCCCCACATGAAATCGAACCAGCGCCACCAGGTGGTGCGCACGGCCTCGATCTCTCCGGTGTCGCGGCCGACATAGACGTGGGTGCCGTCGGTCAGTGCGACTTGCCAGACCGGTTTTGGACGACGGAAATCGAACGGCACCTCGCTCGCCTCGAAGAAGGTGACGGCGCGCACATCATCGCCGCCGACGATCCGCTCTGCGGCGATGGCACGCGCATCTTGCGCGTCGACCGGCGCGATCGGCGCTCCGCTGGCCATATCGATGCGGCTGCTCATGCCGTCGAGAGTGGTAAGGATCGCGACGGCTCTTCCGTCCTGCATCGTGACGCGCATTTCTCTCAGCTGTGCCTCTTCGCTGGCGATTTCGCTGTCGGGCAGGACCAGAGGCGTCGGCTCGGATTCGATCCGCAGATGCTCGCCGCGCACCTGCTCGATCGGTTTGGCGACCATGAACAAGCCGGTGGCGGTCCACATCACAATCGGGACACCGACCAGCCAGCCCAGCCAGATATGCCATTTGGCGAATTTGCGCATCATGATCGAACCATCTCTTGTCTCGTCATTGCGAGGAGCCCCGCTGGGCGACGCGGCAATCCAGCTTCTGACGCTGCATCTTGGCGAGTTGGTAGGAGATGGATTGCTTCGCCTGTGGCTCGCAATGACGGCTCGATACTAACCGTGCAAGATTTTCCCGATTTGAGCGGCAGCGTGGATGCAATCGAGATCGCTCCAGCGCGGGCCTATCACTTGCATACCGCAGGGCAGGGTGACGCCTTCCGTGGTCCCGTCACCGATCGGCAGAACCGTTGCCGGCAAGTTGGGGAAGGTGGCGAGGCCAGGCCAAGCCAGTCCGCCCCCCGCAGGGACATCCTCGCCATTGATCCGCAAGGTCGAGTTGAAAACCGATCCGTCGAGATGCGGAATCGCCAGCACAGGCGCGGGCGGGGAGAGCACGAAATCGTACCGCTCGAACACCTGCGTCCAGGCGAATTCGACCACCGCCTGCGCATCGAGCAGGTCGAACCAGTCGGCGGCGCTCGCCTGCTTGCCATTGGGCGCGGGCGCGCCGCGCGCCATCACCGTGTTGAGCATGCGCAGGTAATCCGCCTGTTGCCGGGCGAGATCGGGCAGCAGGTCGCTTTCGTATTCTATCGCCACCCCTGCGGCTTCGAGTGCGGCAAGCGCGGCCTTGGTCGGTTCGGCGACCCCGACATCAAGCTCGCTCGAAGGGTGTTCGACAATCGCCAGCAGGCGACACTTCGACAGCGGCTTGTTGTGGTGGCGCAGCGGGACGGTTGCTCCGATTTCGGTCAGCAGGGTCAGATCCTGGGCGTTGCGCGCCAGGGGACCAGCGATCGAAAGTGCCCCGTCATGCGCCGTCACGAAGCCGTCGCGCCGCGCCATTTGCGGGTGGTCATGCCCCTGCTTGCTGACCAGGCCCCAGCTGGTCTTGTGGCCCCAAACGCCGCAGAAATGGGCGGGAACACGGACCGATCCGCCTATGTCCGTCCCGTATTCGCACGGAACCATGCCGCTTGCGACCGCGGCTGCGCTGCCACCCGAGGATCCGCCGGGCGAGCGATCGAGATTGTGCGGGTTGCGGGTGCGGCCATAGACCGGGTTGAAGCTCTGCCAGTCCGAAAGATCGACCGGTACATTGGTCTTGCCGACGATGATTGCCCCAGCTGCCTTCAATCGCTTGACCAGATCGGCGTCGCGCGGGGCGACATAGTCGGTCAGCCGTTCGTGCCCCCAGCACGATTGCAGCCCTTTGACGTCGAAGCTTTCCTTGATCGTCATCGGAACGCCGAACAGCGGTTGATTGTCGCCGGGTCCAGCGGCATCGAGCACTTTCGCCGCTTCATAGGCGCGCTCGAAATCGGGCACGGCCAGCGCGTCGATCTCGGCATCGAACTGCTCGATCCGGACAATTGCCGCGTCGACCGCTTCCACCGCGCTCAGTTCGCCCGCGCGGATCGCGGCGGCGGTTTCCAGCGCGCCGGGTTTGTCGGTCAGTTGCTTGTAGGCCATCGTTCCCCCAATCCCGGAGGTCAGCCGCCTCCTTGTTCGCGCATCTGCTTGATCAGCGCGTCGAAGTGTTTCGCCATTCGCAGCTCCGGGTCAACCGCAAGGATCAATTCGATGCCGGTTGGGAAAGCATTTCCGCCATTGACGAACAGCACCAGTCCTTCGCGGGTTTCCGGAATGAAATAGACCTGGGCGTGCTCGGCAAAGTCGTTGCCGCCATGGTTGAGCACGGTGCGTCCCGGTTCGCCAAACAGGCTCCAACCAATGCCGAAACCGATCGGATCGGGGCATTCGTCAGTTTCGGCGATGCAGAAGTAGCCCAGCTCGGTCTTGGAGCTGGAAAGCAGCCTGGCCCGTTCTGCGCGCATCTCGGGCGACAGGCCGGTCCCATCGATGAGTTTGATCAGCAATTGTGCATAGCCGGGCACGGTGGCGTAGAGATTGTCGGCGGCGGAATAGGTGCCCGGCTCGATCAAGTTTGCATCGCCGCTGCGCGTGAACGGCGGGAAGATTGTGCCGTCTCCGCCGCGCGGGTTCCCGACTTGGCCCTCAAGCCAACCCTCGCGCGCCACCGCAAGACCTTCGATCCCTAGCGGATCGAACACCACGTCCCGTGCAAGTTCGGGATAGCTCTTTTCGAACCGTGCTTCGAGGTAGCGCATGACGATCTCGATGCCCGCTCCGGAATAGCTCGTCTCGCCCGTTCCCGGATCGCCGGTGAAGGCAAGGCGATTGTCGTCATAGAGCCACGGCCAGTTGAGCAATGCGGCCTGATGCGAAAGCAGGATGCGTGGGGTTAAGGTAACATAGCGCGGGTCTTCGCCAAGCTCCGGGTGCGTGTAATGATCGGCGATCCGATCATCGAGCGAGAGCTTGCCCTGGTCCGCAAGCCTCAGTGTTGTTTCGGCTATGATTGTCTTGGCGACCGATGCGGTGTTGAACGCTGTTTGCGAGGTAACGGGCACGCCGTCGGACTGCTCACCCCAATAGCCGCTCCAGACGACCTTCCCGTCTTCGATCCGCGCCATGCCGATCGCGGCGATATTAGGCTGTGCGATGGCCTTGGCGGCGATGGCATCGACCGCCGCCGGAACGGCATCGGAAGGCTTTGACGTCTCCGCGAAGAGCGGGGCAGAGAATGTCGCCGCAGACGCGGCCACCGCGAGTGCGGCAAGCATTGTCTTGGTTGTCACGAAGTCGGTCCCTCATCCGTATCACTGATATAGGTCGATAATACAGTGAGATGCGAAGGCGGCAATGCGGATCGCCTCTCGGCTAAAGTCGTTCGTCGAAAAAACGGTCTTCGGCGTCGTAGTCGAACAGATTCCAGGGATAGGAAGCCAGCTGCGGAAAAGCGCTGCGCCAGTCGTCGAAGCGCTGCGCACGCAGCCAGTCCACCGCCTCGGCAACGTCGCTCGCATAGTTCGAGAAACGATCGAAGCCGGCGCTGTAGGCCTTGCCGCAGTTGATCTCGAACGGCATCGGAAGCGACCATGGGGTCCGTCCTACAGTCCCGAGCGGCGGCCCTTCGATTCCGTAGAAGCGGATCCGCTTGCCGAAGGCCTCGGCAATCGTCTGACCAATCTCCTTCACACTGGGCGCGTAATCGTCGGCGATGTTGTAGGAACCGCCAAGCTCTCTTTCGGTGAGGAAGACGGCGAGTTCGCCGATGTCGCGAACATTGGTGGTGTGAAAGACGCTCGCGCCGTCGAATGCGAGCGGGATCACTCGCCGCCGGTCCTTGATCCGCTTGACGAACCACCATTCGCGTGGATGACGGCTCCACGGACCGTAGATCGGCCCAGGTCGGATATTGGTGGTCCGGCCGCCAAAGCGCTCGGCCGCTGTCCTTTCCATCCGGACCTTGCGGGTGGAATAACTGGCCGGGCCGGGCGCAACGGTCAATTGATCTTCGGTGACGCCGTCGCTGAAGTCCGGATAGCCGGTCTCCGCTGCCTGCTCGAGAGTCCGTCCGCCGTAGTCGATATAGACGCTGGCGGAAGAAATGGTGATGAGGCGGCCGATCGTGTCGGGATCGTAGCGCGCGACATCCTCTTCATCGTAAGCGATCGTGTCGAGCACGACGTCCGCTGAGGGAGCTGGGTCTTCGCCGACGACGTAGCGTTCGAACCGGGTATCCCGGTCGTGATGCCAAAGCGGTCGGGTTCGCGCGAGGATGCGCACGTCCGAGCCTGACGTCATGAAGGCCTGCGCTGCGGCAAAGCCGATCTGACCCGCTCCGACGATTGCAACCGAGCGGGTCATTTCATCACATATGGATCGGCTTGCCTTGCACCGCCATCGCCGCTTCCTTGAAGGCTTCGGCGTGGGTCGGGTGCGCATGGCATGTATAGGCGATGTCTTCGCTTGTCGCGCCGAATTCCATCGCTTGCGCGGCCTGCGCGATCATCGTGCCGGCAAGCGAGTTGACCATCCACACACCGAGCACACGGTCGGTTTCGGAGTCCGCGATCACTTTCACAAAGCCGTCAGTGTCGCGATTGGCCTTGGCACGGCTGTTGGCCATCATTGGGAACTTGCCGACTTTGACCGCTTTCTTGTCGCCGCCGGCCTTCTCGATCGCTTCCTCCTGAGTCAGGCCTACACCCGCAATCTCGGGCATGGTGTAGACGACGCTGGGAATCACATCGTGGTTCACGATCCCGGTCTCGCCCGCGATATTCTCGGCAACCGCGATACCTTCATCCTCGGCTTTGTGCGCGAGCATCGGGCCGGGGACCACATCGCCGATCGCCCAGACGCCGTCGACCTTGGTTCGGAAGTCATGGTCGATCTCGATCTGGCCGCGATTGTTGACCTGCAGGCCCGCCTTGTCGAGCGCGAGCCCATCGGTGTTGGGACGCCGCCCGATTGCGACCAGCACGTGGCTGGCTTCGAGCTTCTGCTCGTCGCCGCCGGCCGATTTCTCGATCGTCAGCGTGACCTTCTTGCCCTTGACCGTAGCGCCGGTGACCTTGTGGCCGAGCATCATTTCCATGCCCTGCTTCTTGAAGATCTTGTTCGATTCCTTGCGCACTTCCTCGTCCATGCCGGGAAGGATCTGGTCGAGGAATTCGACCACAGTGACCTTCGCGCCGAGACGCCGCCAGACGCTGCCAAGCTCCAGCCCGATCACACCGCCCCCGATGACAACGAGATGCTCGGGGACTTCAGGCAGGTCGAGCGCGCCGGTTGAATCGACGATCCGCTTCTTGTCATTGTCGACTTCGACACCGGGCAGGGGCGTGACGCTGGAGCCGGTAGCAATGACGATGTCCTTGGCGGTGTGCGTCGCGTCGCCGACCTTGACGGTGTGCGCATCCTCGAACGCGGCATGGCCCTTGAGCCAGGTGACCTTGTTCTTCTTGAACAGGAATTCGATCCCGTTGGTGAGATCGCCGACCGCGCTGGTTTTCTCGGCCATCATCTTTGTGAGGTCGAAGCTCGCCTTGGCGTCGATGCCCCAGGTCGCAAAATGCCCGCCTTCGGCTTCTTCGAACAGCTCGGAAGCGTGGAGCAGCGCTTTGGACGGGATGCAGCCGACATTGAGGCAGGTTCCGCCCAGCGTTTCGCGGCTTTCGACGCAAGCGGTCTTCAGCCCCAGCTGCGCCGCGCGGATCGCCGCGACATAACCGCCGGGCCCGGCACCGATGACAAGGACGTCGTAGTCGTATTCAACCATGGGGGTTCTCGTTCCTTTAGAGGTCGATCAGCATCCGGGTCGGATCTTCGATCGCTTCCTTGATAATCTTGAGCGCGGTCACGGCTTCGCGGCCGTCGATCAGGCGGTGGTCGTAGCTCAATGCAAGGTACATCATCGGTCTGATCACGACTTCGCCATTCACCGCGACCGGGCGGTCTTCGATGCGGTGAAGACCGAGCACCGCGCTTTGCGGCGGGTTGATGATCGGGGTCGACATCAGCGATCCGAACACGCCGCCATTGGAGATGGTGAAGGTGCCACCGGTCATGTCCTCCATGGTCAGCGTGCCTTCCTTGGCCCTCGCACCGAAATCGGCAATGTCCTTTTCGATCTGCGCGAAGCCTTTCTTGTCGGCGTCGCGGATGACCGGGACGACGAGGCCGTTGGGCGCACTGACCGCAACCGAGATGTCGACGTAGTCGTGGTAGACGATCTCATCGCCCTGGATGTAGGCGTTGACGCTCGGCACGTCCTTGAGCGCAAGGCAGGCGGCCTTGGCGAAGAAGCCCATGAAGCCGAGGCGGATGTTGTGCTTCTTGGCGAACAGATCCTTGTACTTGGTGCGTGCTTCGATGACCGCGCTCATGTCGCAATCGTTGAACGTGGTGAGCAGCGCCGCTTCTTCCTGCGCACCTTTGAGGCGGCGGGCGATGGTCTGGCGC
>CAZJZO010000078.1:0-15545 GCA_964550495.1 uncultured Porphyrobacter sp.
GTGCCGTCGGCCAGTACTCTTTCGGCGATTTCAACGACATCGGCGTAGAGCGGCGCCGGTGTGCGGATGTCGAGCGCGAATGTATCGGGCCGCGCCTGCGTGCCGATCTCGATTGCATCGCCGAGACCTTGCGTGATCGCCAGCAGCGTCGGCTCGCCCTTGCGTTCCAGCAAGGCGTTGGTTGCGACTGTGGTCCCCATGCGGATCGATCGGATGGATTCGAACGTGAGATCGCTTTCGCCTATCAGTTCGCGCATCCCGTGCAGCGCGGCATCGTCGTAATGCTCGGAGTTCTCCGACAGGTATTTGCGCGTCACCAAGTCGCCATCGGGAGCGCGTGCGACGATGTCGGTGAACGTCCCGCCGCGATCGATCCAGAATTGCCATTGGCCGCGATCTGCCGCGCCGCGCTCACTTTGCATGCAGGCCTGATGAAACAGTCCGGCGCGCTTGGCAAATCATCGACACGGGCACGGGTATTTCCTACCCAGCGGCATGGACTCCATTACCCCCGAACAATTCTTTGCGGCCGATATTCGCTGCGGCACCGTCGTCGACGCCGTCCCATTCCCCGAGGCGCGGAAACCTGCGTTCAAGCTGGTCGTCGACTTCGGACCCGAGATCGGCGCCAGGAAGAGTTCCGCCCAGATCACCGACCATTATGAACCCGGCATGCTGGTCGGACGGAAGGTGATGGCGGTGGTCAATTTCCCGCCGCGCCAGATCGGACCGTTCATGTCCGAAGTGCTGGTGCTGGGGTTTCCCGATGCCGAGGGGAAGATCGTGCTGGTCCAACCGCGCGAGGATGTGCCGGACGGAGCGCGGCTGGCTTAGGCGAGGTCAGCCAGCGCAGCTCTTAGCTCGCCCAGCCATGGCTCGAACGGTTTCCAGGCGCCCTGCCCCTTGCGGTTGATAGGCTGGCGAACCTGCTCGCTCGACGCGGTCCGAACGGCACGATCGGTCTTGTGGAATTCGAGACACGCCGCTTCGAACGGCAGCTCGAGGAAGTCGAGCATCCGACGGCTCTGTTCCTCCAGATCGTCGAGCACATCTTCGTGCTGCACCCGCAGAACCTTGCCGGGCAGAACGGCATCCCAGTGCTCCATCAGGTCGACATAGTCGGCGTAGTAGCGCCCGATCTCGGTCAAGCCGTAAGTAAATTCCTGCCCTTGCGCGAACAGCTGCTTGAAGCCCGAGAAACAACAGTCGAGCGGCGCTCGGCGGGCATCGATGATCTTGGCATTGGGCAGGATCAAGTGGATCAGTCCGATATGCCGGAAGTTGTTCGGCATCTTGTCGATGAACAACGGCGCGCCCTGCCGGTGGACTCGGGTGTTGGCGATGAACTGCTCGCCGAACCTGGCGAAGTCCTCACCTGCGAGGTCGTGCAAGTTTGCAGGGTAAAGCGGGTGCCCGGCCTTTCGCCCGCGCAGCTTGTGAGCGAGCGCAAGGATATCGGGCAGTTCCAGCGTCCCGTCGATCTGCGAGTGGCTGGCGAGGATCTGTTCAAGCAGGGTCGAACCCGCGCGCGGCAGGCCGAGAATGAAGATCGGATCGGGGGCCTCGTGGCCGACGCCCTTGTGCCTTTCGAACAGCTCCGGTGTGCAGCTCTGCTTCTGCCGCGCCAGTTCCTCGGTCATGCCATCGGCGCTGTAACGGGTCTGTGCGCGCTTGAGCGCGTTGCCTTCCTCGTAGTGCCTGAAACTCGCCTCGTATTCGCCGCGATCTTCCAGCGCCTTGCCCAGCGCGAAGGCGATGTGGACGCGGTCCATGAAAGCGAGGTCCGGCCGTGCCGATTGCTCTCGCATTGCTGCAATCTCGGCGTCGGTGAAACGGTAGGTCTTGAGATTGGCGAGCGCGTAGTAGGCGTCGCCGTGATCGGGCCGCGCGGTAAATGCGGCACGGTAGCTCGCAACCGCTTCGTCTTGCTGACCCATTGTTTTGAGCGCGTGGCCCTTGCTGGTCAGCGTCGAGTGATCGCGCGGCAGTTTCTCGAGCACCTTGTCGAACAGTTCGAAGGCGCGCTCATACTCGCCCGCTTGCATGCTTTCGATTGCGAACCGCGACTGAAACAGCGGGTTGTCCGGATCGCGCTCGTGCAGCGCCTCGGCCTCTTCGCAGGCGCGCTCGAACTTCTGCTTGCGGCGGAGCACATCGATGAAATCGAGCCGCAGTTGGATGTTGTCTGGTTCGAAGGTAACCGCACTCTCGAGCAGAAATTCGGCATCGTCGAGCACACCGAGCTCGACGCCGATACGCGCCAGCAACCGCATCCCTTCCACATCTTTGGGGTTTTGTCGGAGATAATGGCGGCAGATTTCCTCCGCGCGCAGCAGGCGCCCTTCATGGAGGTGATTGGTCACCGCCAGCAGCTCTCGCGGTAGTTTACTCAGCCTGTCCAGCTGCGCTTGCGCCGCCTTGGCATCGTCCGACCAGCCAAGTTTCGCCGCCAATCGTGCCTGCTCGCGCCAGCTGGCGGACAATGCAGAATTGAACCGCGTGGCCTGCGCAAACGCCGCAAACGCCGCTTCGTCATTGTCGCGAGCCAGAGCAAGATGTCCCTCTTCCTGCCACGCCCGTCCATATTCGGGCATGGCTGCGTGCAGACTACGAAGGTGCTTGGCCGCATCATCGAAGCGCTGAAGATAGCGGCAAGCGACCGCCGCCATATACAGCGCCTCACCGTCGCCTTTGTCCTCACCGAGCAACGCCTCGGCCAGCGCCAGTCCTTCGGCGAACTGGCCAGCCTGCAGTGCCTGCTGCGCGGCTTTCAACTGCTCGGTGCGTGAACTCATGTCAGCGCCTCTAACAAGCAAACGGCGGGAGTGAACACCCTGCTCACCCCCGCCGCCGATTGGTCCTTGAAACGATCAGTAGTTGAACGACACCCGCGCACCGACCGTAAGCGGCCGGTTGGTGATGATGCGTTCGCGATCGTTGCCGAAAATTCCCGAGATTTCCGCGCGTTCGTCGGTCAGGTTCTCGCCGAAGATCTCGAAGCCCCACTGTTCCGCCTTCACGCCGACCGCGAAGTCGAACAGCGTATAGGCATCGAGTTCGATCTTGTTGATCTCGATAATGTCGGTGAACTTCGATGCCGAGTGCGTAACCTGCGGCTGGATGTATGCCTCAAGCGTATCCGACAGATCCCATTCGTAGCGCACGCGCATGTTCCCCTGGAAACCGGGCGCATAGGCCAGTTCCTCGCCTTCGATCACATCGTTGGTGGGGATCAGGACGTCGGTGATCTCGGTATCGAGGATCGAGAACGCGCCCGCAATCGTCAGCCCGGGCACCGCGTACGGTGCGATCGTGAAGTCGGCTTCGAGTCCGTAGATTTCCGCGTTGGCGGCGTTGGACGAGAAGAACAGATTGGTGATCGACGGGTCGAAAATCTGCGTTTGCAGGTTGGCAATGTCGACGAAGAAGGCCGACCCGTTGAAGCGGAACTGTCCGTCGACCAAGTCGAGTTTCCAGCCCAGCTCGTAGTTCTTCACTTCGTCGGTTTCGAGCTCGAACGGCACGACGAAGCCGCCGGCACCCACGGCCCCGCCGGGCCTATTTAGGAAGCCGGGGCGGAAGCCTTCGGAATAGGTGACGTAGAACAAGGTGTCGTCGTTCGGCGTCACCGTCAGCGTGCCCTTGAAGATCGTGCCGCTGGTCGAAGCGGTGTCCGGCGCGCGGATCGCGTTGAAGACCTGCTGCGCCTGTGCCGCCGAAAGTCCGGCGGCCTGAATATCGGCGAGACTGTCATTCAGATCGAAGGTCTGGCGCAATGCCGCGTTGCACGATCCGATGAAGGTGAACTGCCCGTCCCCGTCATAGAGATCGCTGATATCGGTGCCAAAGGCGTTGGCATCCTGGGCCGCGCCCGAGTTGCAGAACGACCCGTTGGCGCTGCCTTCGAAGTCGACTTCGACGTCATAATAACGCGCGCCGAATGTCGCGGTCAGCAAGTCAGGCACGATGTCAAAACTCGCCTCACCGAAGATCCCGAATTGTTCGTCGGTCCGGCGAATATCGTTTCGGAAGATCGTTTCCGCCGGGAACGGACCCGGATCGGAGAAGAAACCCGACATCTGCGGGAAATTGGTCGCGAATGGCCCGAACGGCTGCGCCACCACATTGCCGGGATAGGCAAAGTCGACGCGTTCTTCGAGGCTGAGATCCGAATAGAAACCGCCGCCCTGGAAACGGAAGCGCCAATCCTCCGGCGTGCTGAACCGCAACTCCTGCGTGAATACCTCGGTCTTGGAGAACGAGTTGATGTAGAGGTTCGGGGGCTGACATGTCCCGCTCGGATCGGCGGCGCCGGGATAGGTCACCGAGCCATCGCAGATGTAATATGGCAGGTATTGCCCTGCGAACAGGTAATCGGTGTAGTCCGCGCGCTGTTCGCTTTCACGATCAGTGTAGGCCCCGGTGTAGATCACGTCGAGCATCGCGATGCGGCCTTCAACGGTCCAACTGGTGTTGGAGAAATCGTCCTCGAGACGGTCTTCTTCGAAGCGCTCTATCTCGAGATCGTCCAGCCCGCCCAGCTCCGGATCGGCGAAGAAGACGCCATCGCTTTCAAGGCTCTGTCGCTGGTGCGATACGGTGACGGTCCAATCGGGTGTGACTTCCCACAGACCGCTGATGCGGAAACCGGCATACTGGGTGTCGTTGAAGTCATCTTCGACCAGCCCGGCATTGTCCGCTTCGAGGAAGGTCACCCCGCTGAGGTCCGAGGTCGACTGGAAACCGGCGCGGTTGGCGTTGACCGGAACGCCATTGGCGCGGACAAAGCCTTCGGGACGGAAACGCGCGCTCTCGGTCAGGTCGCGGGTGCCCTGTACGTTGTCGATATAGCCGCCCTGATCGTCGAGATAGACCACACCGCGCAGCGCAATCGTGTCGCTGACGGGAACATTGACGGTGATCTCACCCTGATAGCTGCTTTCACCACCCTTGGTGAACGAGACGCCGGCCGACGCGTTGACAGCAAAGCCGCTAAGGTCGGGCTTGTTGGTGATAAGACGGACAACGCCCGCCTGCGAACTGGCGCCAAAGAGCGTACCCTGCGGACCGGACAGCACTTCGATCCGCTCAAGGTCGGCAGCGTAGACGTCGAGGTTACGGCCTGGCTGCGAGAGCGGCTGATCGTTGAGGTACAGCGCAACGTTGGGCGCAAGACCCGCAACACCGGCGACGGTGATGTTGGGCGTGGTTGAAGCAAGCCCGCGAATGTAGATCGTGCTTTGCCCCGGGCCGTTGCCGCCGGCCGTGACGGAAGGAATTTGTTCGAGATAATCTTCGAACGTGTCGATGTTCAATTCTTCGAGCTGCTCGGCGCCAATGGCCGAGACGGAAACCGGCACGTCCTGCAGATCTTCGCTGCGGCGCTGCGCGGTAACGACGATAGTGCCAACGCCACCTTGACGTTGCGCCTCCTCACCTGTTTCGCCATCCTGCGCGACGGCAGGCGAAGCGACGGCAATAGCCAGCGCGCTCGCCGAGGCGCAGCTTGCAAATCGAACCATGATGTTTGTCCCCTTAAGACTTCTGTGCGACCCGCAGCGCCACAGGACAGGGCTGCCTGATCAGTAATTCTGACGCGGTATCGTAAAGGTCGCGCCTTGTGGGAGGCCGTAACAAGGCTGACTCGGCACGGCCACAGCCGCACCCGAAGATTTGGGGATTGGAAAATTCGATGTTGCAAAATAACAACATGCGATCGCAGAGAATGAATTCACTACCGACTAGATTGAGATATTTTCAATAGAGAGTATTCTATTTTTATTTTGATTTGATCTATTGATAATCTATTGAAGTTAACTCGCAAGACTAGAACAATATACTCAATTTTACTCTTGCTAAGCCGTCGTCGACGTCTTGATTTATTCTGCGACGGATACTTTGCCATCCCAATCCGCACAGGCCTGCGCCGTTGTCGGCACTCCGTGCTGCTTGCGGATCAGGTCGAACAACACGGCTTTACAGATGGATAGGCCCATCAGCGCTACCACCAAGGAAAACGGCAAGGCTCCGATGATCATGGTGATGCGGATCGCATCGACCCCGCCCAGGATCAGCATCGAACCCACAACGAACGCGAGCGCTGCACCCCAGAACAGGATATGATAGCGGCGGCTGCCTTCATCTTCTCCCGCGCCGTTGATCGTGTTGACGATCAGGATCGCGCTATCGACCGAGGTGATGAGGTAGGTCATCAGCAGGATCACGACGAGGCCAGATGCGATCATGGCAACGCCGGGGCTGAGCAGCACGTTGAGCGTGGCGTAGAGCTGATCGGAGATCGTGGTGTTGACGATCTGTCCCGCCGCGGCTCCGCTCAACTCGAGGTCGATTGCCGTCCCGCCGACCAGCGCGAACCAGACGAAGCACATTAGCGATGGCACCATGACGACACCAAGGATGTATTCGCGCACTGTGCGTCCGCGCGAAATGCGCGCGATGAACATGCCGACAAACGGAGCAAACGCTATCCACCACGCCCAGTAGAACACCGACCAGTCAAGCTGCCACTGGACAAGCGCTGCACCCATTTCGGTGCCGTCGTCGGGGAACAAGGTTAGCGCCATGGCCGGAAGCGTGCGGACATAGTCCCACATGCCAACCCCCAGCAGTTGCAGCCCGAAAAGGCCCGAACCGACCAGCGCAAAGAGCGCCAGCAAACTGAACGACAGCCCCATATTGAGATTGGAGAGCCATTTGATGCCGCGTCCCACGCCCGACAGCGCGCTCACCGTCGATGCGCCAACCAGCACCAGCAGTGCGACAACGATTGCGGCTGCACTGGCAGTTCCCTCGCTGTTCAGGAGCCAATCGCCGAGCCCGACCCGGTGCAGGCCAGCCACGAACTGTTCGACACCCAAAGCCATCGTCACGGAGACGCCCAGGATGGTCGCGACCACCGAGACGATGTCGACCAGATGACCCGGCGCACCGGACAGAACCCGGCCGAACAGCGGACACAGGGCCGAACGGATCGTGAGTGGGAGGTTGCGGCGATAGGCGACGTATCCAACCGCCAAACCGACCAGCGCGTAGGTGCACCAGGCGCCAAATCCCCAATGCAGGAACGAATACATATAGGCCGAGCGCACCGTTTCGGCAGTGCGCGGCTCGACAATCCCGCGGATGATGTCGGGGTTGTTGCTGAAATGCGAAAGCGGCTCCCCGGTCGAATAGGTCAGCATCCCGATCCCGATCCCGGCCCCGAACAGCATCGAGAACCAGGAGAAGCGGCTGAATTCCGGCTTTTCGTCGGGCGCACCGATGCGCAGCGAACCGGCCTGCGGGGTCAGTGCCAGAACCGAGCAGACGACGATCAGCGCTGCGACCAGATACACGTACCAGCCGCCATAGTTCGAGATGATGGTCGAATTGGCGGCCGAGAGTGTGTCACTGGCGTTCACGGGGAAGAAGATCGCCCACATGATAAGCAGCGAGACGATGATCTTCGACGGGATCGTCACTTCGCGGCTGAAGCCATCGTAAAAGCCGCGATCGTGCGTTTCGATTGGCAGTTCGACGATGGGCGGGTCGATCGGATAGTCCGTTTCGATTGTTGTTTTTGGGTCGATATCGGCCACGTGAAACTGGATAACCTATGTTTGCGTGAACCCGCTGAGATCGCGCTCGTATGCGCAAACATGCGTGCCAGCGTGTTCGGGGAATGACGCAAAGCCTAGAGACTGCAGCAGGCATTGCAACCCTGCGGAGTTGCAGGGTTGCCGGAAGTCCAGCCTCGGCAGCGAGGGATTTGCGCGGAAACGCCGCGCGCAGCGATCAACGCCGACCGCGGCCGATCGTGGCCCAGGTCGGAACCGGCTCTGTCCCTTCGAGCAGGGTCGTAACGCCGGTTGGAGGATCGAAGAGCTGGCAAGCGGGAAGCGATCCCACGTCAAGCGAACTGACCAGATCCCAGGTCTCCGATGCCTCAGGCTGGACCGCGGCGAAATCGGTGTAGTTCTGGCTGACGATCGGCGCGAAGGAAACCATCTTCCCATCCACTTCGCGAACCGGAACGCCCGAGAAATAGAAACTCTGCGGCATCACCTCTTCGCCCTGCGCCTGGAAGCCATAGCCGAACAATATCCCGCCATTGGCTGTCTGGTCGGGCGTGACGCCGGTCTGCATGATCGAGCCGTCAGCGTGGCTGACCCAGAAGCTGTAACCCTGACCGCCTGTGCCGATCCGCGCACTGTCTCCCGCGTCGTAAGGCAGGTGCTTGATGAAGTCCTTGCGCGGCGGATGGTTGAACTTCGAGAACAGGCAGACATCCGGCATCCAGTCGGGCTTGCCCTCGCCAGCGAGAAAGTAGGCGGTGTTCCCAAGCGAAATGAACGCGCAGGAATAGGTGTTGTCGAACGGGAAGATCGGCAGGCAGCGCTTGTCGTACTTCTCCATCATCGCACCGGTCCCACTCTCGCCGGTCCAGGTGGAATCGTAATAGGTTGTGCCGTACGAAACCTCGTAGTCGGCGCCCTCTTTCAGGTCGGCCGGAGGCCTGCCCGGGTAAGGCGGCGGATTGTCGACATAGTTGTTGTAGACGCGGTACATGGTCCAGTCTGAAACCCAGTAGTCCGGGTAGATCGGATTCTCGGGCTCGCCTTCGCCCCTAGGATAGGTGCAGTCGTCGTTGGTGCAGGGCGGCGATGTGCCGTCATTGTGCACGCCATAAGTCTGATAGACCGCGCCCTGATCGATATCGGGTTCTTCATTCGGATCGGCTTCTTCAGCAGAATTACAGGCTGTTAACAAAAACAGCCCGCTGATCAGCGCCAGAACGCCAGCGTAATTACTGCGAAAATTAAGTTTGCTCTTGGAAACCGACATTTTCCCGCCCCCTTGCTCTATTCTTGAGCATAGAAGCAAAACTATTTGAATCAACCAAACCAGTATGGGAAATAAATAATACTGTTGTCTGCAGAATTTGGTGTAGGCAGGAAAAGGCACGTGAGTCGCGAGGGGAGGAGCGAATGTTTAAACTCATGTGGACCCAACCGAACAGCCTCGAAGAGGTTCAGGCCAGGGTCCAAACTGCAATAAATCTCGAGTTTTCTACTCTTCCTCCGTATCTATACACGCTGCTTTCTATCCCGCCGGGTGAAAATCTCGAGGCGCGTTCCCGCATCTATGCGATCACGATGCAGGAAATGATCCATATGTGCCTTGCCTGCAATATCATGAACGCGATCGGGGGACGACCGGCGATCGTCGCCCCGAGATATCCGGGCCCGCTACCGGGCGATCTTGCTCACGGAGTAAGCATCCACCTTTACCCCTTCTCGCCAGAAGCCATCGCGCAGGGCAAAACCATCGAGCAGCCCGAGGATCCGGTCGAGCCTTCAACGCTCTTGCACTCGCTCGAAGCCTCGGGCGGGCAACCGGTAACCATCGGTCAGTACTACGCATTGCTCGACGATGCTCTTTCCAAGCTGCCCGCGTCGGACTGGCAGGCCGATCGCAACCAGATCGACGATTCCCAATTCATGCAGGGGAATCTGTTCAAGGTGAACAATTACGCCGATGCCCATCGGGCGATCTTCGAGATCGTATCGGAAGGGGAAGGCACTCCGGTCACCGCGGGAGACAATGGCAGCCCGCTCGACTGGCAAAACGAGCTCGCGCACTATTACCGCTTCTGGGAAGTCGAAAAGAACCTGGTTCTGACCAAGGCGGATACGCCGAGCGGATACCAATGGGGACCGCAGACGCTCGGTGTCGACTGGAGCAAAGTCTATCCGGCGATCAGCGATCCCGAGCAGCACGACTTCTCAAGCGAGCCGCCCGCAGCACAGCAAGCGCAGCAGGAGTGCAATGATGCCTATTCGGCGATGATTGCGGCGCTGGAACTCGCCTTCAACGGTCAGGAAGATCAACTCGGCATCGCGGTTCGTGCGATGTTCGACCTGCGCATGGCGGCGCGGGTTGCCTTCACCACTCCGCTCAACAACGGAAAGGTAGCCGGCCCCGCCTTTCTCAACACCGCACCGGACTGGATCGCCAGCAACGAGGTTTCGTCGGAAGGAGAAGTCGCATGAGCGTTCTCGACACACCGCGCGTCTATTTCCGCGGCAATATCAGCTGGGATCCGGTTACGACCAACAATTACGACGGTGAGCAGCGCGTCGCCGGATATGATGAGGACACGCTCGATTCGACCTGGAACAACAACCCGGTGTCGCCGTCCGAAGTCGACGAGTTCCGTGAACAGGCGATCGTTCAAGTGCCCGCTCCTCAGGGAAAGCAGGGTACCAGCTGGAACCCGGACGGCACTTACCGGTCCAACTTCTTCGACACCAAGGTTTCTGGGGTCGATACCGGGTCGGGTCTTGACACCAGCGATCCGTTTGTCGGCGCGAATGTCGGCTTCAGCGGCATGCTCGTCGATGCCGAGCCATACGGTCCGCTGACCTCGCAATTGTTCTTCGACCAGATGAGCTTCGGCATTCCCGGAGGATGTCGCATCCTCGGATTGCGACAGCGCCGGTTCGATGATCGCAACATCAATTTCGGCGCCAATCCCAGCAACCAGATCATTGCCGGACTTGCTTCCGTGTCGTGGCAAACCGTCTTCCCGAAAGCAGGGCACGCAATCCTTGAAGAATTCGATTCCCCGGCGGTCGCAGCGCTTCGATCGGCCTTTGCTCAAGACGATATTCTGGGATTGATGGTGCGGTTCAACACCTACCGCACGATCTACTACAACGATCCGGCACTGCGAAACGGCAATCAAGCGCAGTCCGATGCGCAACAGGCGTTGATGGCCAAACTGCGCGAAGGCGGCTGGCAACCCAACCCCGCGCGCAGCCTGGTGGTCGGTGTGGTCGGGCTCTGGCGGCGCGGCGAATGCCCGACCGAGCCGGGCGATCGCACTCTCATTTCCACGCTGACACCGATCTCGACCCCCGGCGGCGACGCGACCATGGGAACCGCTTTCATGAAGCTGGATATGGCGGCCCAGCCGCCCACTCTGACGCTCGATCTGCAAAACTCCATCCCGTGCGCGAACCAGGAAACCGACAAGGTCGATCTGGGCACGCTGTCGGTGATCGCGGCAGATCCGCCACCCGCCGTGGCGATGGCGGACCTCGTCGAAATCCCGGTCGGCGCGTATGATCGTGCAGCCTACGAGGCGACGTCGGGCATCGTCACGATACCGCTTCCGCACGCGATGCAGGGGCTTGAGGACTACGTCTTCTCGATCAAGGGGGGCGGCGATGCGCCGACTTACCTGCAGGAAGTCCGGTATCGGGCACTCGCGCTCGAACCCAACGTCTATGTGAATGAGGGCGATACCAGGCAGATCGCAGTTCAGGTCTATGATCGCGGGACGCCGGCAGGTTCGGGCCTGACAGTGACATGGACACCGATGTCCGCAGTCGGCTCGACCGATGGTACACACGGAACCGCCACAACCGATGCGAACGGCCAGGTCTTTGTCCCGGTCGATACCAGCGTGGGCAATGTATACGCGCTGATCTTCCAGGTCGGCACAGATGCGGTCGTACCGCTCCCCAACTTCAACCCGATGGTCATGCCGTACGTCTATATCCGTGTCCTGCCCAAGGACGACACGATCGCGCAAATGTCACCGACATGGGAGAACGTCTACACCAACGTTCTCGCGAACTTCAAAGCGATCGCGCCGTGCATGGACAACTGGCTGAGGCTGGATGAGGAAGCGCAGGTTCGCGCCTATGCGCCGCTGGTCAAGCGCCTGACCGACCCGTCCGCATTCGAGGATTTCCGCTACATGCCGGTTACGCGCGATCTTTCGCCGGGTCAGCGAACCCTGCTGTACAATTGGATCGACAGCCCGGCCTCGCAGGGCCTGAGGGCGGAAACGAACGAGCCTCCGCCGCAGCACGGAATGCCCGATCCCAACACGCTTCCCGATATTTCCGCCATCGCCGCCTCCCATCGCGGAGACGGTGAATGATGGGCAGCGCGCGATCGACCGTGTGCCTGACATCGCAATGGTTCATTCAACCGGGACACGAAGACAGCGTCCTGGAAGCGATCCGCACCGATCTGGTCCCGCAGATCAAGGCACATGAAGAGGGAACACTGACCTATTTCGTGCACCGGCCATTCACGGGTGACACGAGCCTCCAGCCGCTCCCGCCGACCGACGCGCAGTTGTTGCTGTTCTATGAGGAATACGCCTCCCCCGAGGCATTTCGGAAGCACGTAAACGGCGAGATATTCACAGGCTTTGTCGCCAAGCATGCAGACAGTTTCGTGCAGGCGAACGGCAAGCCTTACGTCACGGTTACCTTCCTGACTCGCGAAACCGGGTTTGCTCGCGCAAGCGGTGGCCAGTTCGGCGAGAAGGTTGCTTCGGGCAATCGGCATCCTTCGGTGATGTTCGAAATTCTCACTGCCGATCAGGAGCGATCGAAGCAGTTTTACTCGGATGTCTTCGGTTGGGAGTACCAGATCGGCTCCAAGGGCTTCGCCTACATCCACTTCCCCGACAGTTCCCCTCCTCTGCTCGGCGGAATCGGCGCTGCGCACGACTCTGTGTCGGGCATGAACCCGGGGACCAACTTCTACTTGCTGGTCGACGATCTGCACGCCGTTCTCGACCGAGCGGAATCGTATGGGGGCTCAACCCTGGTCCCTCCGACCGCGATCGACGGATATCACTTTGCGATGTTCAAAGACCTCGACGGATTTGAGGTCGGTCTGGTCACGCCTTTCGACACCTGAAACCCAGCATCACGCGCAAGGGAGCGCTATTGCAATGAGCTATCTCGATCCAACCCGGCTGCACTTTGCGGGTCAATTCCAGGCCAATGTCTCCACCGTCAACAACGACGCGTATCACTTCAACAACGCTGCGTTCGAAGCGTCGTGGCAGGACATGCAGGGCGCTGGCATGAAACCGCCCAACGGATGGTTCAATCCGCAAGGCGATGGCGCATGGCGCTTGCTCGGCTGCGCGATCACCGGTGCCTATCTGCCTTCGGGAGTGGTCCGCGACGATCCGGTTTTGTCCTGTCAGGTGTCCGATTCCGATGAGACTGCTCCGGGCAAGCTGGCCGACCTCGATCCGGAACAGCAACTCGTATCGCAGATCTGGGGCCTGACCGTTCGGATCGCGGATAGCGGCGGCAACACCTTGATGGAAGGCCAGTTCGAAGCCAGCGCGTTCTTCGACATCTGGGACCGCGGGCTGAAAGGGGGAGGCGGCGACACCAATGCCGGCGCATACTGGCAATCGGTACTCACCGGCGTCACCTGGAGCGACGTATCCGCCTCTCCCTTTCTCACCGCTTTGAAAACGAAGGCACAGGCGGCGGGCGACAAGCTGTCGATCAAGTTCAACACCGATGGCATCAACATGTCCTACGACTCCCCCGACTTCATGTGCGGGCGATTGGTCGGCACGATCGGTCCCTATTGCGAGGGAGAACCCGATCATCTGGTGCTTGGGCGGCACCTCATGGCCGCAGCTGCTCCCGGCGGAAACTTCTTTCTGCCGAAAGGCAAGCTCAATTTCCTGTGCGGCCGGATCGACAATGAAGCGGGAGGACTGTTCCTCGATCTCGGCAACGCTCTGCCGACCACGATCGCGGGCGGACCGATTGCCGATCTCGGCGATCTGTCCGTCGGGATCTACGATCCGTCGGACGGTTCGGTGTCGCCGCTCACTTCTCTGCCATCAATGGTCTACGCCGCGAGCGACTGGTACGCGTGCACGGCCGGGGTTGCGTTTCTGGCTCTCGATGACGACCAGATCGCGGCCGCATCGAGCCTCCCGCTGGCAATCGTCAACACCACCAATGACGTCTCGATTTACGAAGCGCCATCGGGCGCCTTCCTGCGCGCGGATTCCTTTGTCAGGCGACTTTCACCGGGGGATCAGGCATCGGTCGATATCTATGCAACCATCCTCGGCGAACCTGCCGGCTACGTCGATGTCGCGTTTGCGCTGGACAAGAGCCAGCTTCAGCCGACCCCCGACCAGTGGCCCTTTGCCGGAGCATCGCCGCCGGTTGCCGTGCCCGAGAGCGCCATTCCGATCCCCGCATCGACCACCACCGACGGCAACGGCAAAGCAACTCTGTCGTTCATCGCCGGCGATCCCGGCAATGTGCGTTGGTTCAACAATGGCCTCGATTACGGACTTGATGGCCAGGTCTATGGCGTGCGGCCTTCCTTTGCGGATTCCACGCTACAGACCGGCCCGGTCAACCAATGGGATTTTGTCAGCTTCCTGATCTGGAGCGGCTGGTCCCCGGCGCATTCGCCGCCGCAGTGGAGCGATATCCAGCCGATCATGCAGCAATATGCCAATCTCTATCCGGTCATGAACCGCTTCCTCGATCTCGGCAGTCAGGCCAGCGTCGACAAGTATGCCTATCTGCTCAAACTGGCCTTCGGCTTGCCCATGACCGACCCAAATCACATGCCCGTCACGCGGGATCTTTCGCCTGCCAAGCGCGAAGCAATCCTCTCCTATCTCGAGGCCCAATTGGCGGGGCAAGCTGCGGGCGAGGCCGTTCCGCACCCGCCTCCGCCTGCGAAAGACAGACCGCTGGAGAAAGCCATTCCTGAGGCGGAACCTGCAGAGGCGGCATCGGCCCCCGAGCTTGCCGATGCGTATAAGGGTGGAAAGGCTGCGGCCGCAGCGCGCCGGTTGATTGTCCAGGAGCAAGCTCAGACGGGAGACTTCCAATGATCCGTCTCGACAAATCCCTCATCGACGGTCTCGATCCTGCCAATCCGAGCCTCCCGGCGGTGCAGAAAGCGCTGCAAAAGGCCGTGGAACTCGAGCATGCGACCATCCCGACATATCTCTACGCGCTGTATTCGCTCGTGCCGGGCAAGAACGATGCAATCGCGGCCATAATAGAGTCGGTCGTGGTCGAGGAAATGCTCCACATGACCCTCGCCTGCAACGTGCTCAACGCGGTCGGCGGTGCGCCCCAAATCGACCGACCGGATTTCATCCCGACCTACCCCGGACCGCTGCCGGGAGGCGTCCAATCCGGCCTTACCGTCCAGCTGGCTCCATTCTCGATGGATCAGCTCGGCAAGTTCCTTGAGATCGAGGAGCCCGAAGATCCCCTGGTCTACAAGTCGCTGGCCATTGCCGAAGCGCAGGATATTACCATTGGCATGTTCTACACGGCGATCTCGGACTGCATTGCCGCGCTGGGTGAAAACGTCTTTGTCGACCCTCCGCGCCACCAAGTTGGGCCGGACCTGATGTTCGAAGCAGTCGTGGTCACCGATGTCGCAACCGCGCAGCAGGCGATCAACACTATCATCGAGCAAGGCGAGGGTACGGGAACCTCGCCCGAAGAGGTCGTTGGCGGCGGATACGCGCACTACTATCGGTTTCAACAGATCGCCATGGGTCATGAATTGGTCAAGAATCCGGACCCGCAGCCCAACCCTGACAACCAGTACAGTTTCACCGGGCCTGCCATTCCGTTCGACGATACCGGGGTCTATGCCGTCCCTACCGATCCATCGAAAGCGAACTACACCGGGCAGCAAAGGTTTGAGAACGAAACCTT
>CAZJZO010000078.1:15645-16928 GCA_964550495.1 uncultured Porphyrobacter sp.
CCGATCCATCGAAAGCGAACTACACCGGGCAGCAAAGGTTTGAGAACGAAACCTTCAACTACACTTATACGAGCCTGCTGAAGTCGCTCCACGGATTGTTCAACGGCGCGGACACGCAGGCTCAGTTCAATCGCGCGATCGGGTTGATGATGTCCCTGAAAGGACAGGCGCGCGCGATCATGGCTGGGCTTCCCAATCCGGACCCGTCAGCGCCGGACTTTGTCGGGCCAAGTTTTGAATACCAGCCGCTCAATCCCGGCCCGCCGAGCTAAGGGACGTCAGAATTCGAAACCTGCCGACAGCCGCAGGACGCGACCCGGAGCGGGGAAACCGACGGCGTCCTGCCAGTCTTCATCCAGAGCGTTGCGCAACGCAAGCGAGAGGTTGATTGCGTCATTCGCTTGCCACTCGGCAAACACATCAATCGCCGCGTGACCGTCCAGTTCGACGACCCCGGTCGGGATGCTTGTCTCGAGAAAATCGGAATTGAATGTGGCGGCGGCACCGATCCTCAATTCGTCGGTCGGGCGCCAGGCCAGTCTCGCATGCCCATACCAATCTGGTCGCCCGCGCAGGGGCACCGCGCTTTCGAAGTCCAGGAGCGTGAACGACCCGTTCCACTCGAGCGCAGATCCCAGACGGCCAGCACCCGAAATCGAGAATCCGCTGATCTCGGTTTCGGAGCGATTGACCGTCGTGAAGAGGACCGGATCGAAATCGATCAGGTTAGTGTAGTCGTTCAGGAATGCGCTGGCACGCAGCGACGTCGATCCGGATCGCCACGAGACACCGCCTTCCCAGGAGACGCTGCGTTCGGGCAGCAAATTGGGATTGGCGGTCAACGGGAAGGCCAGCGCGAACAGGCTCGGCAGGCGAAATCCTTCGGCGTAGCCGACAAACAGTGTCAGGCCGGTCTGTGCCAGTTCGTACTCGATCGATCCTTGCACGCTTGCCTCGTCGCGCTGCTCGAACCAATCCTGACGCCCCGCCAGCGACAGCGTTAGACCCTGCGCCGGGCGAAATTCGGCTTCTGCAAACACAGACACCTGGTCGCGCTCGATCTTGAATGCTGTCGGAAGCGGGAACCCGAAATCGATTGTGCCGACGCTATCCGCCAATTCGCGCTGATAGGCAGCGCCAACCACCAAATCCAACCGGCCGCTCATACGAATCCTCGCATCGCCGATCACTTCGAGCCGCTCGAACTCGGTGTCGCTGGCGAGCGCCGGAACCGGAGCAAACCCTCCGGGGAAACTCGCTGGGCTGTCGACCACCACATTGTC
>CAZJZO010000079.1:0-16710 GCA_964550495.1 uncultured Porphyrobacter sp.
ACCTCCGACTTCATCGCGCTTGAGGCTGCTGGGTGGAAAGGCGCAGCGGGCTCCGCGCTCGGCAGTGCAGCCCAGACGCGCAGCTTCTTTGCAGCGACGCTTCGTCGCGCCGCCGACGCTGGCAAGCTCGAGCGGCTCACCTTGTCACTCGATGGTCGCCCAATCGCAATGCTCGCCAACTTCATCACCACCCCCGGCGTCTACAGCTTCAAGACCGCATACGACGAAACATATTCGCGTTTTTCGCCCGGCATGCTTCTGCAACTCGAGAATCTTGCCTTGCTCGACCGCAAAGACATTGAATGGGCTGACAGCTGCGCTGCCGAAGGCCATCCAATGATCGAACGGCTTTGGCGCGAGAAACGGACGCTGAACAGCTACAACATCGCTATTGGCGGCCGTTTGCGCCGTGCCGTTTTCAAGCAATTGTTGAACTACGAGACCCGCAATTGGAGCGCCTCATGAACGCACCCAGCACTCATTGGCAACCGGCCCGCTGCTCGGCGCCGCAAGTCTTCGACGATAGCGCGCGTCGCAGATTTGCGACTCACTACCCGGAAGGCCCGCATCAATTGCGCCATGCACTTGATCGGCACCCCTTGCTCGAGATCGAGGCTCTGGCTGATCTGGCCGAACGCCTCCCGGAAGCGAGCGTCGAATACAATCGCGGCGATCTGCCGATTGGAGTCGACGGCAAGCCGGGCACGACCGGCCTGTCGATTGCCGAAACCATTCGCCGTGTGCAGGAAGCCAACAGCTGGGCGGTGCTGAAGAATATCGAGCAGGTACCATCCTATGCGTCTCTGCTGATGGACCTGCTCGACGAACTCAAGTCGGAGATCGAAGCCAAGACCGGCGCGTTGCTCACTCCGCAGGGGTTCATCTTCATTTCCAGCCCGAACGCGGTCACACCGTATCACTTCGATCCAGAGCACAATATCCTGCTCCAGATAGAAGGCTCAAAGACCATGACTCAGTTCGCGGCCGGTGATCCACGCTTCGCACCAGACGAGATGCATGAGAGCTATCACTCGGGCGGTCCCCGTGAACTGACTTGGGATGATGCCTTCCAGGACTACGGTCAGGAGTTTGTCCTTGGCCCGGGCGACGCGGTGTTCGTGCCGGTGATGGCGCCGCATTTCGTTCGCAATGGTCCGAATAGCTCGATCTCGCTTTCGATAACGTGGAGATCCGACTGGAGTTATGATGAAAGCGACGCGCGAGGCCTGAATCATCGGCTGCGCCAGATCGGTTTCAATCCCCGTGCTCCCGCTCGCTGGCCTTCGCAAAATCGCGCTCGCGCTTTCGCCTTTCGAGCTCTTCGCAAGATTGGCCTTACGGGCTGACACACCCGCTTGACCTGCCTTCCGTCGCCCCGCATGGGAACGCGCGATGACGGAGACACCCACAAACGAACAGCTCGTTGCCGGACTGGTCAAGCTGCTGACCGTTGAGAAGCGAGCCGCCGATGTGCATGTCGGCCGCCAGCAGAAGGACGGGATCGGCCGCGTTTTTGGCGGTCAGGTTCTTGCCCAGGCGTTGCAGGCGGCGCAGGCCAGTGTTGCTGAAGCGAAGGTTGCTCATTCGCTGCATGCCTATTTTCTTCGCGGTGGCAAAGAAGGCAGGCCGATAGAATATCGCATCCAGCGCGATTTTGACGGTCGCAGCTTTTCCAACCGAAGGGTCGTTGCCGCGCAAGAGAACGAAGATGGATCGTGCACGCCGATCCTCAACCTCACTGCCAGCTTCCAGATCCCTGAAGACGGGCTTGAGCACGTCGACGCTCCGATGCCCGACGTTACCGGTCCGGACCAACTCAAATCCGACATGCAGTTGCGAAGAGAGATGGCTGAGAAAATGGGCGACAAACTCAACAGCGCTCAGAGAACTCTCATGCTTAGGCCTCGCCCGATCGAAATGCGTACGATCGATCGGTTGCACTGGATGAACAGCGAACCCAAGGAACCCCGCGCTCATAGCTGGTTCCGAACTGCTGCGGCGCTTCCCGACGATCCAGCGCTCCATCGGGCAGTGATCACCTATGCCAGCGATTACACTCTGCTCGGCACCAGCGCTCTGCCTCACGGTCTATCGTGGATGCGCGGAGAATTGGTAGGGGCGAGCCTCGACCACGCGATCTGGTTTCACCGACAGGCCCGGGCTGACGAATGGCTGCTCTACGTTACCGATGCCCCTTGGTCGGGCGGAGGCCGCGGATTCAATCGCGGACGAATTTTCAATCAGTCCGGCGACCTGATAGCCAGCGTTGCGCAAGAGGGGATGATGCGCAAACGCACTATCAGAAATTAGCCGCCCCGGCTGCGCGCTGAGCTCGATCCATTCTTGCCGTCACGATCGGCCAGGTTCCAGGACTTGTTGGTTGAACCGAACCCGCCGCTCTTGGCCAGTTTCGAGGCGGGCTTGACCTTTGGAACCGATTTGGCGCGCTCCATCGCGCGGTTCGAAGCGTAATACTTCCCCGGAGCTCCAGCATAGCCGAGCCGCGAGCCGTTGGCCGACTGGTACCCACCCGCTCGTGAGTTGAACAAGGGTGCACTCTTCCCGTTCTTGGAACTGGAGAACCAGGCGACGATAAACGGCGAGTAATGCCTGCGACCAGATTGCGCCTGCTCCTCGCTAGGCTGGCTGGTGGCCTGATCGGCCCGCATGCACTGTCCGGCACCGAATTCGGCTTCGCAATCTTCGAGCGCGGCAAAGCGCGGGGCTTCTTCCGCCGCAAGAGCCATCGCCTCTTCGCGCATTTCGCCGCATTCGTCGGTGGTCTTGCCGGTCGCCTTGGCGCAAGCAAAGACGTTTTCGAAGACTTGCACTTCTTCGGAGTTTGCGTCCGCAGCAGAAGCCTGAGGCGCAGCAGGCTCGCCACCGCACGCCGAGAGCATTGCTCCGCCGCCCAGCGCCGCCATAGTCGTGAGCGCCACTCGCGATGAGCGTTTGCGCTTCCCAATGTCCTGACTTCGCATTCGATTATCCCCCATCACACCCTTCTGTGTGATTGGCATAACGCCAAATAGTTATCACAAAGTGGAGACGGAGCCTGCGAGCCAGGAGAGACGGGATGCTTCGCAAGACACTGAATGAGCGACCGAACTGGCAGGCGATCGCCGAAGCGAATGGATTCCTGTTCCACCATGTCGATGGCGACATCTACTGGGACGAGGGCGCATGTTGGCAATTCGGCCTGCGCGAAGTCGAAGAAGAGATCGAGGATCCGACCACGGAACTATACGCCATGTGCCTCGCGCTGGTCGACGATGCATGCGCATCGCAGGAATTGATGGAACGGCTCGCAATACCATCGACGATGTGGGATGTAATTGCCGCAAGCTGGCGTGACGGCGACATGTCGCTCTATGGACGGTTTGACTTCGCTTATGACGGATCGGGGCCGGCCAAGCTGCTGGAATTCAACGCCGATACGCCAACCAGCATCTACGAGACAGCATTCTTCCAATGGGGTTGGCTTGAAGACATGATCGCAGCCGGGCAGCTGCCCGAAGGAACCGACCAATTCAATCGCCTGCACGAAGCATTGATCGAACGGTTCGGCCAGATCTTCACCCAAGGCAGTCTAATCCATTTCTCGGCTGCATCCGATCATATCGAAGATCGCGCGACGGTCGCTTACCTCGAAGACCTCGCTGGCCAGGCAACGCTTGAAACGCGGTTCGTTGATATCGAAAAGATCGCCGTCGATGAGAACGGTCAATTTGTCGACGATGCGGGCTACAAGATTGGTGCCTTGTTCAAGCTCTATCCGTGGGAAGACATGATGCGCGAGGAGTTCGCAAGCGCGGTCAGCCAGTCGGATACGGTCTTTGTCGAACCTGCCTGGAAGGCCATTCTGTCGAACAAAGCGATGCTGCCGCTCCTGTGGGAGCGCTATCGCGGCCACCGCAATCTGCTGCCCGCCTATGTTGCCGGTAGCGACGCGGCTCAGGAACTGCGCGGAAAACCGCATGTCACAAAGCCGTTTTTCAGCCGAGAAGGCGCCGATATCCAGCTTTTCGATGGCGAAAACCGTTTCCTTGGCCCAGAGCAAGGTTATGGCGAGGAAGGAGCGATCATCCAAGCCTACGCGCCGATCGCAAAATCCGGCGAAAACCATGCCGTGATCGGCAGTTGGGTGGTAGGCGATGATGCGGTCGCCATGTCCGTGCGAGAGGACGCGAGCCCCATAACTCGCGACCTTGCGCGTTTCCTGCCCAGCATTATCCTCGATTAGTGTGCCATCAGTATCGGCATGTCTGGTTGTGTCAGCGAATGCCGTGTCACCCCGCCGAGCAGCATCTCCGACAGTCGGGAGTGGCCATAGGCGCCCATCACCATCAGTCCGCAGTCACGCATTTGCGCGGCCGAGAAGAGTGTGTCGCTGATCCTTGCCTCCCCTCTAGGAACCTCGACCAGTTCGGCCTCGATCCCGTGACGGCTGAGATATTTCGCACCTGAAGTCGGTGGGAAATCAAATCGCTGTTTGTCGGATTCTTCTGCAACGCTGGTGAGATAGACTTTGCTCGCGAGAGTCAGCAGCGGCGTCGCTGCACGCAACGCCACACACGCTTCGGAAGAGCCGTTCCACGCGACCATGACGGGAGCGCCAAGATCGAGCCGTTTGGTATCGCTCGGCACAACCAGTACCGGAACAGGTGCTTTCAGGACCAGTTCGCCAACCATCCGCGACGCGCGCTTTCCTTCCTCGCCAATGTCGTTTGGACCGACGATGATCAAGTCGTGCAGCGCCGACTGCTCGAGCAGTCTATGCTCGGCCATGCCATAGAGAAACTGCCAGTCCCAGGAGACGTCCTCGTTCGAGAGATGGGATTCGATCTTCTCGCGCAGTTCGTCGGCTGCTTCCTTGATGCGCGGCATCGCGGCAGCCATCGCCGATCCGTAAAAATCCCCCGGTGCAAACACCTCGTAGCTTACAGCCTGGAGACAAGTGATGTGGGCGCCGGTCGCACGAGCAATGTCGAGCGCAGCCTGCATGCGCGCGTCCATGCACGAATCGCCGTCAATGTGGAGCAGTAGGGATTTCATGGCTCGTCTCCTTTGTTCGCTCAAATCTGAGCTTACAGAGGTTGGAGATCATTGATCGAAATCAAATTTCTCGGAGTTTTCTCGATCCGTTTGGTCAGCTAAGGTCCGCCGCTACAGGAGACAATTCAGCATGCAGATCACGCGCCAACCGCCGGTCAAGACGACGCTCGAACCATCCAATCATCCCTATCTCAGCGGCCCCTGGACACCGTGCCATGAAGAGGTCGATGTCGACGAACTCGAAGTGATCGAAGGCGCCATTCCCGCAGACATTGACGGCATCTATCTGCGCAACACCGAGAACCCGGTTCACCAGCCGCTTGGTCGGCACCACCCATTTGATGGAGATGCGATGATCCATCAGGTCAGCATTTCTGATGGCAAAGCGAGCTACCGAAACCGTTACGTCCGAACTCAGTGTTTTGAGGCCGAACAAATTGCTGGCGGCGCGCTTTGGGGCGGGTTGATGGACCCGCCAGCGCTCAGCAAGCGTTCGGGCTTCGGCGCGCATGGTTCGCTCAAAGACACCGGCTCGACCGATATCATCGTCCATGCCGGAGTGGCGCTTGCGACGCTATATCAGTGCGGCGAGGCGTGGCAGCTCGACCCAGTATCACTGGAGAACCTCGGCAAAGCTTCCTGGGGTCCGCTCGACGGCGTTTCGGCCCATCCCAAGGTTGACGAAGAAACCGGCGAGTTGATGTTCTTCAACTATTCCAAACACGCTCCCTACATGCATTACGGTGTAGTCGATCGCGCTGGAAAGCTGGTGCACTACACGCCGATCCCGCTCCCCGGCCCTCGGCTGCCGCACGATATGGCGATCACCCGGAACTGGTCGATCCTCAACGACATGCCATTGTTCTGGGACGAGGAGCTGTTGAAACGCGACATCCACGCCGCGCGGATTCATGAAGGTGTGCCGACCCGCTTCGCGCTGATCCCGCGTCACGGAAGCGAGGATGATATTCGCTGGTTCGAGGCCTCGCCGACATACGTCCTCCACTGGACCAATGCGTATGAGGTTTCGCGGTCGGAAGGCGACGAGGTCGTGCTCGAAGGCTATTACCAAGACAAACCGATGCCCGACCCGATCGAGGAAGCGGGCGAATACAGCCACATGATGGCCTATGTCGACGAACATTCGTTCCTACCGCGCCTGCATCGCTGGCGCTTCAACCTGAAAACCGGTGAAACGATCGAAGAACGGATGTCCGACCGCGTCGTTGAATTCGGGATGATCAATCCGGACCACCTCATGCGCAAGAGCCGATACGTGTGGTCGACCACCACCAAGCCTGGCTGGTTCCTGTTCAACGGCTATGTCCGCCACGACACGCAGACGGGTGAAGAAGAAGTCTTCGAATTGCCGGAAGGCGTCTATGCCAGCGAAAGTCCCATGGTGCCCCGCAAAGGCGCCACAGCTGAAGACGACGGTTATCTCATCACGTTCCTGATTGATGAGAACCGCGGCACTTCCGAATGCGCGATCCTTGACGCCTCGGACATTTCTAAGGGCCCGATCTGCCGCCTCGCGCTGCCGCACAAGATATCCAGCGGCGTGCACTCCACTTGGGTCGAACATTCGCAGCTGAGCGCCGATGCGGATTTCAAACGAAGTCTGCTTGCCGCGGCCTAACAAATTGCAGCAGGCGGGTTTTTCCCGCGCACTATGCAACCTATATCGCGGCCACGCATTGGTTTGATAACGGACGAAACCCCAACAAGAGAGGGACACACCATGGCTTTCACACTCCACGACCTGCCCTATGCCGATACCGCGCTCGCGCCGGCCATCTCGGCTGAAACGCTGTCGTTCCACCACGGCAAGCACCACAAGACCTATGTCGACAAGATGAACGCCGCTATCGAAGGCACCGCACATGACAGCGCCGCACTCGAAGCGGTCGTTGCCGATGCTCGCGGCAGCAACCAGGGCCTGTTCAACAACGCAGCCCAGACCTGGAATCACGCCTTTTACTGGCTTTCGCTCACCGGCGAAGCAACCGCGCCCTCGGCCGAACTGGCCGCCAAGATCGACGAAGCCTTTGGGTCGATGGACGAGCTCAAGGCGCAGCTCAAAGCGCGCGGCGTCGGTCACTTCGCCAGCGGCTGGGTATGGCTCGCCGAAAAGGATGGGACGCTTTCGATCGAAGAGACCCACGACGGCGACACGCTGGCCGACAGCGGCTTCAACCCGCTGCTGACGATCGATGTGTGGGAGCACGCCTATTACATCGACCACCGCAACGCACGTCCTGCCTATCTCGAGGCGGTTGTCGAAGGGAATCTCAACTGGGCCTTCGCCAGCGAGAACCTCGCGCGCGGTACGACCTGGACGTATCCGAACTAAGCGAGTCTCTCCAGATTCCGAGACCCGGTTTGCACTATGCGGGCCGGGTCTTTTCAAATCCGCTGCAAAGCCTCATGACAAAGCGAGGAATCGTAGCGGGGACGGGAATGGGAGAGGAAATCAGCGCCGCCGAGTTCAACGAGGCGGACCGGGCGGAATTCGCGGCAAGACTCGAGCGCGAGACCCATTTGCTGCGGAAGTATCTTCAGGAAGGTACACTGTCGGCTATCGGCCCTACGATCGGGCTCGAACTCGAAGCCTGGCTGATCGACCATAACTTTTATCCCGCACCACATAACCAGAGCTTTCTGGCCCGGCTCGACAGCGATGCAGTTGTATCTGAGCTGTCGCAATTCAACATCGAGATCAACACGCCGGTCGAGGACATCGCCGGCGAAGGTCTGGCCCGGATGCATGCGCACGTGAGCGAAACTATGCGTCTGTGCGCAGCGCACGCGCATGATGACGTCGATACGGTGATTGCGATCGGAACCTTGCCAACCCTGCGCGAAGCCGACCTGTCGCTCGAAATGATGACCCCGTCGAACCGCTACAGCGCACTCAACCGCGAAGCCATGCGGCTGCGCGAAGGGGCACCGATCGCGATCGATATCGATTGCGCGACTTCCGGCACACCTGGCTTCAATGCAACTTATCGCGACGTCATGCTCGAAGCGGCTACCACGTCTTTGCAATTGCACTTGCAGCTTGCACCAGAAGCCATGCTGCGCGCCTACAACGCTTCGCTAATCCTCAGCGCGCCGCTCGTCGCAATCGCTGCCAATGCACCGTTTCTGTTCGACCGCACATTGTGGCATGAAACCCGTATTCCAGTGTTCGAACAGGCTCTGGCTCAGCCGCATTCGCGTCAGCGAGTCACCTTTGGATCGGGCTATGCAAGGCAGGATCTTGTCGAGGTCTTCGAAGAGAATCTGGCCGACTACCCTGTGATGCTGCCGATGTGCCGCGACCAGGAAGACTCGGCCTTTTCCTGTCTCAAGCTTCACAACGGCACTTTGTGGCGATGGGTACGCCCCTTGGTCGGCAAGAACCATGACGGTACGCCGCATATCCGGATCGAGCAACGGGTGATGCCTGCTGGCCCTAGCGTGCTCGACATGATGGCCAATGCCGCGCTGTATTTTGGCGCGGTGCATGAGTTGTCGGAATATATCGACGCGGCGATGGCCGAATTGCCGTTCGAGACCGCGAAGGCCAACTTTTATGCGGCCGCTCGATACGGCCTCGGCGCGGACGTCGATTGGTACGGCAAGCAAGGAAGGCGACCTGTCCGGCAAGTCGTCGACGAACTCATTCCGATGGCGGAGCGCGGATTGCGCAAACAGGGCATGGCAGAGCAGCTGATCGACAAATACCTCTCGACCATCGCTTCACGGCTCGCAAGCGGGCGCAATGGAGCGAGCTGGCAATTGGCCCACTATAAGCGCTACGGCGACCTGCACCGGCTAACGGCAGCCTATCTCGAAAACCAGCGCAGCGGCTTGCCCGTGCACGAATGGGCTCTCTGACCCGAGGCCCGGTGCAGCAATGATCTCGCTTTCGATCCTCGACGCTCTGCCCGAAGGCTTGCTCGAATGCAGCGCGCGGGATCTTTACCGACTGCTCGATGGCCCGACCCTGATCGAGCTGCCCGGCAAAAGCGGGGCTCCGCTGTTCGTTTCCGTCCTGATGCATGGCAATGAGGATTCGGGTCTGGGGGCGGCCCAGCGCATCCTGCGCGAGTACCGCAGCCGTTCGCTACCACGTCCGCTGATGCTGATGATCGGAAACGTGCAAGCGGCCCGCGAAGGGAAACGAAGGCTTCCCGGCCAGCCCGATTACAACCGGGTCTGGCCGGGTGCGGAACGGGATCAGAACAGCACCGAAGCGCGCATCATGGCGCAGGTTCGAGACAGGGCAATCGAGCGCAAGGCCTTTGCCGCAATCGACATCCACAACAACACAGGGCGCAACCCACACTATTCGGTGATCTGCACACGCGACCGGAGGGTCGAAAGATTGGCCGCGATGTTTACGCGAAGCGCGGTCTTGTTCCGTGGGCTTCCGGGTACGCAGACGGCATCTTTCGGCACCACGCTACCCGCGCTGACGATCGAGTGCGGCCAACCGGGGCGCGACGAGAACGCAGAGGCTGCCGCTCGCTTCGTCCACTTGGTTCTGGGCCTGACCGACCTCTCGCACGCGCATGATCCCAAGCTGGAACTCGACCTGTTTCACACGCTGGCTCAGGTCAAAGTGAAGTCGGACATCAGTTTGGCCGGTCGCGTTGAGGGGCATTGGCTGCGGTTGGACACCGACCTCGATCGAATGAACTTCGAGAACGCCGAGAGCGGCGCCAGGATTGGCTCAACCAACCATCCGATGCCGCTCGAAGCGATCGACGAGCAGGGGCGGGACGTTGCGCATGACTACTTCACGGTCGTGCAGGGTCGGCTGCAGTTGAAGCAATCCGTCGTGCCTGCAATGCTCACCAGCGACGAGCAGATCGTGCGGCAGGATTGCTTGTGTTACCTGATGGAACGCCTTGACTGAGGGCCAAGCTAGCGCGGACCCCGCTCTAGAACACCCGCGACCAATACCCGAAGCTGGGATTTGTAGGCAGCGTCCATCGCTTCTGCTTGCGCATCGCCGAAGATCCCCCGAAACGTTGGCCGTGAGACTGCGTGATAGTTGATGGCACCGAGCATCTGGACGATTGCCGCCAGTTGCTCACCGTCGCTCGCATTCGACCAGGTCGGAACCGCGCGTAGCATTGCGACAAGATCCTCGAGAAAAGGCTTCAGATACCATCGTCCTGCGGTTTCGGCGCGGATCCGGTTGTCGAGTATTTCGCGCATAAGCACCCGCGAGCGTTCGATCTCCGGAGGCGTAAGTGCAACCATGGAAGCGAGATACTCTTCCAAAGCCATTGCTGGTTCGTCCGATAGTTCAAGCGCCGACTTCTGTTCCGCGAATTCTCCTGCAATCTGTTCAAGCACCAGGCCGTAGAGCCTTTCCTTGGTGCCGAAATGATGCAGCAATGCCTGCTTGGTAAGCCCCAGTTCCGCCGCCACCTGCGCGATGCTGACGCCATAAAATCCACGTTCTGCGAACAGGCTGCGCGCTTCGCGAAGCATAAGTTGGCGGGTTGAAAGTGTGTCGTTTGCAGCACTGGCCATGCTGGAAAGCTTGACACTTACCGATCGGTAAGTCAAATACTGACCGATCGGTAAGGAGATACGATCAGCTATGGACCACGCCACCGAACTTGAACTGATGGATGAGTTGCGCGACCTGCGCGCGTCGAAAACACCCTTCCTCGATGAACGCGCGGTCCAGGTGCCGGTCGAGCATTACACCAGCGAGGATCGGTTCGCCGCCGAGCGCGACAAGGTGCTTCGCCCGCATCCGCACGCCCTCGCCCATGCCAGCGAACTCGATGGGCCTGGAGCATTTCTTCGACGCGAATTGCGCGGTTTTCCCGTTCTGCTCACCCGCGACAAATCGGGCGAGGTCCGCGCGTTTCTCAATGTCTGTCGCCATCGCGGCGCACAGCTGGTGAGCGAAGAGTCGGGCTGCAAGCACCGCTTCTCATGTCCCTATCACGCTTGGACCTATGCCAACTCCGGAGAGTTGATTGGCGCGCCGCATTTCGACAGCGGCTTTCCCGGGCAGGACAAGGGCACCATCGCGCTTGCACAGCTACCCGCAAAGGAGGCCTACGGCATCATCTGGGTGGTTGGCGAACCCGGTGGAAGTTTCGATTTCAAAGCTTGGTTCGCGCCTCTCGCTGCCGACCTCGAAGAACTCGGCATGGCCGACATGCATATCGCTGCCGAAGAGTCGCTCGATATCGCCGCCAATTGGAAGATCCTCGTCGAAGGTGGAATCGAAGCCTATCATTTCAAGGTCGCACACCGCGACACGATCGGCCCCTACTTCGAAGACAATCTCTCAAGCTATCAGAGCCACGGTCCGCATATGCGTTCGATCCTGCCACGCTCGTCTATGGCGAAACTCGACTCCGAAGGCCGTGAAGATTGGCGCATCCGCGATCATGCCAATATTCTTTACACCCTGTTTCCGACCACGCAGATGCTGGTCCAGCAGGATCACCTCGTGCTCATAACCTCTGAACCGAAATCGGCAGGTCAAACGCAATTGCGCCTGACGACGCTGGCGCCCAATTCCGGGCCAATGGCCGAAGGCAAAGACGCGGAACACTGGCGGCGCAACCATGCGATTACGATGAAGACGCTGGCAGAAGATTTCGATCTTGGCGAAGGAATTCAGGCCGGGCTTGCCAGCGGCGCCAACTCGCATCTGACCTTCGGCCGGTTTGAAGGCGCGCTGGATGCGTTCAATCATCAAGTGGAGGCTCTGCTCGATTAGCAACATTGCTCCTTGACCCTCGCGCAGCCTTGCCGAATGGATCATCACCTCAAATCGTTCGTCGCTGCAATCCGGGGTGTTCCCATGAGAAGTGAGTTTCTTGGTCGGTGTCTGGCGCTGCTGGCTGCTTTGTTGTGGTTGGGTCACCCGGCTCACGCGCAGTCCTTTCTCGATGGTGAATTCGACCCTGCCATTCCGACGCTGGAACAAGCGGTTGGGCATGCGCCGGGCACCCGGATCACATCGCCGGAGGAAGCCATTGCTTATCTGCGCGCATTGGCCCAAGCGGCACCCGACAGAGTCCGCCTGGTCGAATACGCACGCAGCTGGGAAGATCGCCCGCTACACTATTTGGTATTGTCGGCCCCCGAAAACATGGCGCGGCTTGACGCAATCCAGTCCGACCTCGCGAATATTGCCAGTGGGAATGCAAGCAACGGCAGCGCGTTGCCGGTAACCTGGTTGGCCAACAGCGTTCACGGCAACGAGATTTCTCCAACCGATGCCGGATTGATGTTGATTTATCACCTGCTTGCGGCCCAAGCCGATCCCCGGGTCGATCGCATTTTGCGGAATTCGATTGTCATCATCGATCCGCTGCAAAACCCGGACGGACGCGCACGTTTCGTCAGCCGCTTTCGAGCGTCGTTGGGAATTGAGCCGGCGGCCGACCGTCAGGCAGCTGAGCATGACGAGCCTTGGCCCAGCGGACGGGTGAACCACTACATGTTCGACCTCAACCGCGACTGGTTTACACTGAGCCAGCCTGAAACCCGCGGCAAGATCGCGGCAATCCGTGCCTGGAACCCGGTTGTTGTGGTCGACGTGCACGAAATGAGCGGTGACGACACGTATTTCTTCAGCCCTGCCGCAGAGCCGCTCAATCCCAATATTACCGCCGCTCAGCGGCGCGCCTATGAGATCATCGGTCGCAACAATGCGTCATGGTTTGATCGAATGGGCGAACCCTACTTCACACGCGAAGTCTACGATCTTTTCTACCCCGGCTATGGCGATACCTGGAACACACATCACGGTTCGATCGGGAGTACCTATGAACAAGGTTCGCCGCGCGGACTGATCTTCGAACGCCGGGACGGCACAAAACTCACATACGCAGATGCGGTCCGCAATCAATTCATCGCCAGCTTTTCTACCGCCGAAGCCGTCGCTGAAAACGCCGATCGGTTTTTGAACGATTTCGCGAGTTACCGTTCATCCGCTGCAAACGGTGCGGTTGGTCGTGGATCCTATCTGATCGACCTCTCGTCGCGGCGTTGGAATGGCGAAGCTCTCGGTCGGAGGCTGGCAGCACAGGGCATCTCGGTGCTCCGCAGAGATGCTCCGGCTAGCGCTTGCGGCAAATCCTATCCCAATGGCTATCTGGCAGTTCCACTGGCCCAACCCGCCGCACGACTTGTTCGCAGCCTGCTCGACACCAACACTCCGCTGCCACGCGATTTCATAACCGAGCAGGAACGCAGGCGTTCGCAGGATCTGCCGCACGAGTTGTACGATGTAACCGCTTGGTCAGTCGGCTTGATGGCTGGCGTCGATGTCGCGCTGTGCAACACCAGTATCGGCGGAGATACGTTGGGAGTGGAAACACCGATCGCGCCGATCAATGAAGGATCCGGAACATTCGCAGTCGCGGTTCCCTGGACCGATAGCGGTCAAGCGCGCCTTGTGACTTTGGCCTTGCGCGCCGGTTTGGAGGCGCGGGTCACGGATGAGGCCTTCGTAAAGGACGGGCGTGAATATCCGCGTGGCACCGTGATCTTCCCGGCCGGCGCGAATGAACCACAAGCGATGGATCGCTTAGCCGAACTAGCACGCGACATTGGTGCACATACCGTTTCGTTGCCCTCCAGTTGGGTAGAGGAAGGACCAAACCTCGGAAGCGAGTCGTTTGTGCGCCTGACTCTGCCAAAGGTCGCGATGGCGTGGGATGACGGGATTTCGCAATTGAGCGCCGGGGCAATGCGATATGTGCTCGAGCGCAGGTTGGGACTGCCGGTTGTGCCGATCCGCACCGACCGCTTCGCCCGTGCCGATCTCAGCGATTACGACGTGATTCTGGTCCCCCAGGGCAATCCGGGCAACGAACTCGGCGAAGGAGGTCTGAAAGTCCTCACCAACTTCGTCGATCGTGGCGGAGTTCTGATCGCAGTCGGCAACAGCCTGACCACATTCTCCAAAGGCAAGAACCCGCTGCTTGCAGTCCAGCGCGAAGCGGCATTGGGCCGTGTTCCAGCAACCGGCCCCGACGGGGAGGAAACTCCCGGGCTGGCCGAAGCTCAGGAGATCACTAGCGATGACGAATACCGTGAGGCGATTCAGGATCAGAGCGCCCTACCGGATACCTTGCCTGGTGCTTTGCTGAACACTGTCGCGGATCAGGAGCACTTTCTTTCGGCGGGATACGATGGGGGCGCTGTGGTGCTGGCGAGCGGCTCGCAGATATTCACGCCGCTGGACCGCGCCCAAGGCACCAATGTTCTGCGATTCTCGGCGCCCGATGCGTTGGTCGCCAGCGGCTATGTCTGGGACGAAAATCGCCGCCAGCTGGCGTTCAAGCCGTACCTGATGGCTCAGCGCACCGGCGATGGCCTGACGATCGGATTTGCGCACGACCCTTCAACGCGGGGGTATCTCGACGGGCTCGATCTGCTGATCGCGAATGCCGTGCTGGTGGCACCGTCGCGGGTGCGGTGACCCTGTCAAATGCTGATCACTCTCCGCTGAGCCTTTATTTTGAAGACTGCCTAACACGTTCCGGATCGCAGATATTGTATTGACAACTAAAGCTCGAATGAGACATGAATGTCTCATGAGAGACACGATTCGCCCCCTACCCGAAGACGCAATAATCAAGGCCGCGTTTGAGCTGTTGACTGATGATCCCACTGCATCGCTTGGCCAGATTGCCAAGCGTGCAGGTGTCGGTCGCGCCACCCTGCACCGCTATTTCTCAGGCCGCGAGGATCTGATGCTGGCGCTAAGCAAGACTGCCCTCCGGGAAATGGACGAGGCAGCCGAACGTGCCTGCACCGATGCTAAATCGCATTCGGACGCGCTCAGGCTATCGCTGGAAGCACTCATCCCGCTCGGCGACCGTTATCGTTTCCTGAGCCGCGAAAGTTCTGAGGATCACCCGGACATAGCGTCGGAAATGGAACGCCAGCAGGCCGAGACCCAGACCATGGTCGAAGGCGCAAAAGACGAAGGGTTTTTCGCGCCTTCCATCCCGACGGCCTGGATCGTCCAAGCCTATGACCACATGCTTTATGCGGCTTGGGAAAGCGTAATCGCAGGAGAAGCAACACCGAAACAGGCTGCGACGCTGGCCTGGCAAACTCTCACCCAAGGACTGGGAGCCGACAAAAATGACCGGTGATGCGATCGAACAACTCGGCACCTGGTTCGACGAAACCTTCTTTATGATCGGGATCGTGATCCTGCTGATCGAGATCGCCAAGGGTCTGTTTCAGGGCAAGCTCAAATGGCACGGCGTGTTCGACATGGTGTCGAGCGCCTCGACCCAGATCCCTTCGATCCTGGCCGAAACCTTCCTGTTATCCTTCGTCTATTTCGGTTTTGTCGTCGTGAGCGACTATCTCATACCGAGGACGATTCCGATTAATGTGTGGACCATCCTTCTTGCACTGCTCGCCTGCGATTTCGTCTACTACTGGGAACACCGACTCGCCCATGAAATCAGGCTTTTCTGGACTCAGCACGCGGTGCATCATTCGTCGCGCCACATGAACGTCAGTGTCGCAATCCGATTTGGACCGTTCGAAGGGGCGATCTCCGCGCTGCTGCACTTCCCGCTCGTGTTGATCGGCTTTACTGCCGAACTGGTGTTCTTCGGAATCCTGTTCGTGCTCGCCTATCAGGTCTGGATCCATACCGAGCTGATCGGCAAGCTTCCTGTGCTCGATGAGTTCCTCAACACGCCTGCGAACCACCGCGTGCACCACGGCTGCGATGATAAGTACATCGATACCAATTACGGCGGAATACTGATCATCTGGGATCGAATTTTCGGAACTTATCAGCGTGAGGAAGAGACCCCGCGCTATGGCCTGAAGCGCGACTTCAACAGTGTAAACCCTCTGGTTGTTTGGTTCTCAGAACTGCCTCAATTGTACCGCGATATTAGGAACGCGAGAAATTGGGGTGAAGTTTGGGATTACCTTTTCCGGCCACCGGGATGGAAGCCGCAACCCGGCCAAGACGACGGGTGCTATCGCGGCGGATCGGCCGTGACCGGAAACTAGGACTTCTGTCTTGGCGCCGCCGAAATTGCGCCGATCAAATGGTGGTGATGTAAGCGTGGATGAACAGCTCGACGAGTTCGCCGCGATCGCCTTCGACCTTCATCGTTGCACCATTCCATTCGTCTACTTTTGGAATAGTGAGCGTGATGACGCTGTGGCCTTGTGAGAAGGCATAGCGCACGGTGCCGTCAGCGGAACGTTCGACCGTCCCACCCTCGATCACTTCAGGGCCTTTGGCTGGTGCCCGCATCGACCACGTCACCAGGTCGAAACCGCCATTCGCGTTCGGCTCGACAGCAACAGTGCGGTCATCGAGATAACCGGTAAAGATCGCTTCGTGTCGCGATCGGCAATCGGTCCGGGTGCCATCGAACTCCACACTGGAGATAATTGGAAATGCCACCGCGTCGGGATCTTCCGCCACTGCGCCGGGGCTCACCGTATTCATCGTGCCGCGCGCTTTTCCGGTGGTTGCATCCTGAAGCGTGTAGCGGATCTGGCTCATCCCAGCGTCGGGATCGACCAGCGCGATCCAGTCGAATTGCGAACGGCCGAGATCAGTCCGATCGTGCCGTTGAATCGCTTTGACCTTGCCATTGCGGAATTGGGTCAACGCAATCAGGCTTT
>CAZJZO010000080.1:0-16576 GCA_964550495.1 uncultured Porphyrobacter sp.
GCCCCGATTGCAATTCCGCCTACGCCGCTGACTGAACTGGCATAACCTATGCCAACCGATTGGTCCGCTGAGGTGTCGGTATTGGGGCCGACAGCTATCGAAAACGCTCCTGCACTGTTTGCTTCGGCCCCCAATGCGATGGCTGCTTCTCCGGCCGCGCTTGCACCATCAATTCCCGCATCGGAATCGTCGCCCCCGATAGCGATGGCGTTGGTACCGGTCGCCGATGATTGTCCGATCGCCGAATTGATCGAGATAAAGGTGCTTCCGGCTGAAGAAGCCGCGTTGATCAATGAGTTCACCTGCCCGAGCGTAGCCGCGTCATTGGCAAACTGACCGTCTGCGAGGTTAATAATCCGGCGTAGGCCGCCAGCACCACCGACGGAAACCACATTCTCGACGAATGCCTCCGATCCGGCACCCAATGCGACCGAATTTGCCTGGGTCACTCTGGCACCATTGCCAAGCGCTACACCATCAGGTCGGTCAACCTCGCTGTTTAGCCCGATCGCGACTCCCCGGTTGGCCCCTCCATCGACAACAGCACCTTCGCCGATGGCAACGGCGGAATTCGTTCCGGTGGTTGAGCCATCGCCAATGGCAACCGATCCGATATCTGTTGCGCTGGCATTGGGACCGATGGCGACCGATCTTTGTACAGAATTAGCCGCCCGACCGACAGCAACGCCCTCGAAATTGGCCGTGGCGGATTCTCCAATCCCGACTGCGCCATCGCTTGTTGCCATTGCAGCAGAGCCAATCGCAATTCCGCTAATGCCACTGGATCTTGCACCTTCTCCAACCGCAACAGAGCCAAGCCCGGTTGCGTCCGCAAGCCGCCCGAAAGCGACGCTACCGTCTCCAAACGCCCGAGCCCGGTTGCCAATGGCTGTGGACCGAATGCCGCTCGCTTCGGACTGTGTGCCGACCGCAATCGAATCGAGCCTGCTCGCAGCGGCCTCTTCACCGATTGCGATAGCGTTACCGCCGGTCGCGCTGGCGGCGGTCCCGGTTGCGTTGACGTCGACATATTGCGTTGCGCTTTCCACGCTCGCATTGAGTTGCCCGACGGTCGCCGCGTCATCGTCCGCGGTTCCGTCCGCAACGTTCACGATCCGGCGCTTCAGCGTCGCTGAGCCGACCGAAACAGTGTTGACCTGATCGGCGACCGAGGCCGATCCCAGCGCTACCGCGCCGCTGGCGGAAGCTAGCGCGGCTTGACCGATAGCGGTCGCGTCCACGGCGCTGGCGCTGGCATCATCACCAAGGGCCGTCGAGTCTTCTGCCGTCGCATCGGAATTGTTGCCTACTGCGGTGCTGTCATCACCCGTTGCAGAACTGTTTGTTCCGCATTCGAGGCCTGCATCGCCCGTGCCGTTTGTGACGTTGCACTCGGGCGATAGGTCGGCCTTGGCCTGATCCGGTGTCAGCAGCAGGCTCGTCGCTACGCCCAGGCTGAGAGCCGTCGAAAGCAAGTATCTGGTCTTCATCGCATGTCCCTTTTCCGATCGAAGGGACCGCGCCGACCATTGTGAGTTCATTGACGCGCCCCATCGGGACACATCAAACGTTACGCATATGACAGACGCGAGACCCTGAAAAACATTTCACTTCAAATTCTGTAGTTTGAGGGGCGCCCTCATGCCGAAGGCACCCCTCAATCGATCCTAGAACTCACCCGCGACACCGGCGCGAACGGCGGTTGAGTTGCCACCCGCATAGGTAACCCCGGCGGTAATCGCGAAATCGCCTTCCAGACGGTGCATCAGACCGACCGACACGCCGACTTCGCCGCGATAGGTCGCGACGTTGCTGGCATAGCTGGTCTTGCCCGCTTCGGACGGGAAGTGCGGGTTGGCTTGGGCCGCGATCGCCGCGATGCCGCGCTGGGCGTCGCGATCAATCGTCTCGGCAAGGTCGAACGCTCCAGCGATCTGGCTTTCCAGAGTGGTGACGCGGCCCGACAGCACCGAGAACTGCGCATCGCTGACTTGCGCCAGAGCGTTGACCGATGTGCGCACATTGGCGACCGAAGCAGCCGTGGCGACCGCCGTAGTGCCGAGAATGCCGTCACCATCAACGGTCACCGCCTCGACCGGACCTTGCTGGGCTGCAGTGCTGGCCGCAATATCGCCGATGCGCACCGCGCTTCCCGCGCCACCGATCGTGACCTGGTTGGCCGCTGTTGTGGTTGCACCCTGGCCGATAGCCGTCGAATTGGCCTGATCGGCAACGGCACCCGAACCGATTGCGGTCGAGTCCGTCCCCCGAGCGCGGGTGCCGAAGCCGATCGCGGTCGACTGCACATTGGTTGCCTGCGCGGTGTTGCCGATGGCCGTGGCACGATCGACCGGAGCAAAGCTCTGATATCCAAGCGCGGTCGAGAAAGACCCGCCAGACTGCGCGAACGCGCCAAAGGACAGAGCGCCAACGCCATTGGCCCCGGCGCCCGAGCCGACAGCGGTTGATTGAACTCCAGTGGCTTGTGTCCCTGATCCCAGAGCAGTCGTGTTGAGACCTGCGGTGAAGGCATCGGCACCGACCGAAGTGGTCTGTGTGCCCAGAGCTTGAGCGCCATCGCTGCCTGTGTCGAGCCCGTCAGCACCTATTGCGATGGAAGCTGTGCCTTGTGATTGTGCCAGCGGACCGAATGCAATTGCCCTTTCGCCTGTCGCACTGGACCGCCATCCAACCGAATGGGCCAGATTCGCATTGGCAAGCGCTTGGTCTCCCAAAGCGATCGTGCCGCTCTCCAAAGCGCTGGCGTTGAGACCAACAGCGACTGAGCCGGGTTCGCTGGAACTTGAACTTCTCCCGATTGCGATACCCCCATTGCCAATGGCCTCAGCTCCGGAACCTATCGCGATCGCGCTCGACTGCGAGGCGCGCGAACGAAAACCGATGGCTGTCGTTCCGTCGGCTGTGGCCTCGGCGTCCCAGCCGAGCGCAACTGACTGAATGTTGGTTGTCAGCGCCGACGCACCGACAGCAGTGGAGAAGTCTGCTTGAGCCAACGCGGCCCGGCCGATCGCCGTAGAAGATTGACCATCGACTTGGGCGCCCTGACCGACTGCTGTCGCGCGCAGAGCCCGTGCCCGCGCTCCTTCTCCAATGGCTGTTGACGCCTCACCGCTGGCATCGGTGTCTCCGCCGAGTGCTACAGCGTCAACTCCAGTGGCGCTCGCTGCCGCTCCAGTGGAGTTTACAGCAAGGAAAATGCTCCCTCCGCCTCCACCGCCTGATACGCCTGCAATGGCGGCGTTAAGCTGAGCGAGATTAACCGCGTCGTTATCCTGCGTGCCCGCTGCGACATTGATGATCTGACGTTTCGTGCCAGTGTTGCCGACCGATACCGCATTGATCCGGTCAGCTACGGAACTCTCGCCAAGCGCGACCGATCCGCTCTCCAGAGCGGTCGCATTGTTGCCGATTGCGACAGAGTTCGTGGCGCTTGCCAAAGTGGAACCACCCAGCGCGACCGAAGTCAGACCATTCGCATTTGCACTTTGTCCGACGGCGACCGAGTTGGTTGTCGCGGCTCGGCTGTTGCTTCCGACTGCGACCGTCCATTGCGCTTGCGCTGCCGAGCCAGATCCAACTGCCACGCTGTCGGCTCCGTCAGAGCGGGAGTCTGCACCGATCGCGACAGATTGCGCGCCGATCGCCTCTGCGCCACGAATGGGGCCACCATCGGTGTCATCGCCGTCTCCGCCGATGGCGACAGAGGCTTCACCCACCGCGTCAGCGGTAAAGCCAAGCGACGAACCGCGATCTCCGGTTGCGCGAGCACCGGTGCCGATGGCGTTCGCAAAGCTGCCCGAAGCGAAAGCGGTGGAGCCGATAGCGCTCGCGAAATCGCCATTGGCGACAGCGTCCGCACCGAGGGCAGTGGAACGTTCGGTCGAGGCCGATGCGTCTGCCCCGAGCGCAAGCGAGTTGACACCCGCCGCCGAACTGCCTTTGCCGACTGCAGTGCTGTCGGTGCCTGAAGCGGACGTGTCTCCGCCAAGGGCGACGCCTTCCGATCCGGTCGCGCTGGCTGCGGTTCCGGTCGAATTCACATTCAGGAACAGGTTGGAGCTCATCGCGGCGGCTTCCGGAACCGGATGCCGCCGCGATGAGCGCCGTCACCTGTTGCAAGTTGGTGGCGTCGGTCCCGTCGACGGCATCGGCGACGTTTACGATTCGGCGTTCTTCACCGACCCGACCAATCGAGACGACATTGGTTTGGTTGGTGAAAGAGTTTTGGCCCAACGCGACCGAGTTCTCTCCGCTCACGAAGGCATTCGCACCCAGCGCGGTGCCGTTGATGGCGCCGAATTGGCTGGCACCCGCGCCCAGAACTGTGGCGCCATCGCTAGATGCAGAAGTGCCCGCGCCGATTACCACCTGCTGGGCTCCTCCCGCGTTTGCGCCGGAACCAATTGCGACACCACCATCGCTGAAGGAAGTTCGCGCATTGCTGCCGATGGCGATCGAGTTGTTGCTTTGTGCATCGGCGCCTCCACCAATCGCGATGGCTTCGGTGCCCAACGCAAAGGCTGCGCTGCCCATCGAATTGATTGCCAGGAAGGCGCTGCCTCCGCCGCCCATGATCGCGGCGTTGAGCTGGTTGAGATTGACCGCGTCGGTTCCGTCGACGGCGTCGGCGACGTTGGTAATGCGACGTTCGCTGCCGCTGGCGCCAACCGACACGGTGTCGCTTTGCAGCGCAAGCGACCCGGCACCAAGAGCAACCGAATTGTCGGCCTGGGCCTGCGCTTCGGATCCGATCGCGACGGCGTCGACGCCGCTGGCAAGCGTTCCAACATCGCCGGGATCAGCCGTGTCGAGACCGATGGCAATGGAATTGGCCCCTTCTGCACGAGCGTCCTTGCCGATAGAGATCGCGTCGGTACCGGTCGCAATGGCCGAGCCACTGGTTGAGTTGACCGTGAAGAACGGGCTGGCGCTGCCGCCGCCACCGCTGACCCCGGCGATGGCCGCGTTGAGCTGTCCGACATTCACCGCGTCGGTATCGGCGGTGCCCGCAGCCAGATTGGTGATCTTGCGCTCACTTCCGCTGGAGCCGATCGAAATCGTGTTCGCTTCGTTGGCGATCGCTCCAACTCAGAGCGCGACCGATCCTTCCGCGCTGGCAGTCGCATCGGTTCCAAGCGCGGTGGAATTCATCGCGCTTGCCGTCGAATCCGCTCCGATTGCGGTTGCTCGATCCGATAGCGCTTGAGCGCCCTTGCCGAACGCGCTGACGTTGAATTCAAGAAAGTCGTCCCCGGCAACCGCGCCGAAGCCGACAGCCACGCTGCTTTCGCCGGTTGCATCGGCGCCGTCACCGACTGCGGTTGACTGCACTCCCGTTGCGGTGGCGTTGTTGCCGACAGCAGTTGCGTTGCCGCCCGGCGCATCCGAATTGACTCCGCATTCCAGACCGTCATCGGCTGTACCTGGCGAGGCATCGAAGCCGTCATCGGCGTTGCATTCGGCCGTGGCGTCCGCGTGCGCTTCTTCGGAAATCACAAGAACACTTGCAGCAACGCCAACGCTCAATGCTGTCGAAAGCAGCAGTCTGGTTTTCATTTCAGTCCCTTTCACTCAACTCAAGGGACTGCGAATTCCATCGCTTCAGACTAATCGCATCAGAGTATTCGCGCGCCCCGGTGATTCGGAACAAGAACGAGCGAACAAGCACTTGTCATGTACCACAGCGACATTTTTTGGGGTTTGTACCTATTTAAATGAGACAGGGTATCGCATCAGCAACACCCCGTCCCATCTGCAGACAATGCAAGGCCTGGGTGTTTAGAACCCGACGGCAAAACCGGCCTGGGCGATGACATCGCCTTCGCCGGTATTGCCCGCAACCCCCGCTGTCAGTGCGAAGTTCTCGGTCGCGCGGCCCACGAATGTCAGAGCGTAGCCCTGTTCCCCGCCATAGGTCGCCACATTGCCCGCGACCACGAAGTCCTTGTCCGGCAGAGCGACCGCACTGCCGAGCGCCGCTGCCGCCGCAATCCCGCCGCGCGCGCGCTGATCGACATCCTCAAGCCGGAACTCCAGCCCGCTGACCCGGCTGTCGAGCGCCGTGACCTGCCCGGTAAGCTGGTTGAACTGGAGTTCGGACACTTGCGCGAGGGCGTTTACCGAAGTCCGAACATTGGCGACCGAGGCTGCGGTCGCGACGGTCTGGCGCCCGAGGACGCCATTGGCATCGACCGTCACCGCATCGACCGGCCCTTGCTGGGCGAGGGTGGAGGCTTCGATGTCACCGATGCGGACAGCGCTTCCATCGCCACCAATCGTGACCTGGTTGGCGGCGGTGGTTGTGGCTCCCTGACCGATCGCGGTGGAATTGGCCTGATCGGCGACAGCGCCCGACCCGATAGCGGTCGAGTCCGTGCCGCGTGCCCGCGTGCCAAAGCCGATCGCGGTGGCCTGGACATTGGTGGCCTGTGCGGTGTTGCCGATCGCCGTGGCACGGTCGACCGGGGCAAAGCTCTGATAGCCGAGCGCGGTCGAGAAGGTTCCGCTCGCTTGCGCAAAAGCGCCGAAGGCGAGGGCACCCACGCCGTTCGCGCCTGCGCCGGAGCCGACGGCAGTCGACTGCACGCCGGTTGCCTGCGTGCCAGCGCCAAGCGCGGTGGTGTTCAGACCTGCCGAGAAGGCATCGGCACCGACCGAGGTGGTCTGGGTGCCACGCGCTTGAGCGCCGAAAGTACCAGCACTGTCATCGTCATCGCCATCGCCGCCGAGAGCGACCGAACCAACTCCCGAGGCGGTAGCAATATATCCTAGTGCCGTGGATTGCTCGGCTGTGGCCTCTGCGCCTACTCCGAAGGCACTGGAGCGGAGCGCGGTCGCCTGGGCGGCTCCACCGACCGCAGTTGCCGAAGTTGCCGATGCGAGACTGAGGGAGCCTAGCGCGCTTGCTCCACTGCCCGACGCTTCAGATTGCGTGCCTACCGCAACTGATATCGAGCCGCTTGATACAGATGCCTCACCCAGTGCAATGGCGTCCAAGCCAGTCGCACTTGCTGCGGTGTCGGCCGAGTTGACGTCGAGAAACTGAGAGCCCCCTCCGCCGGACACGCCAGCAATCGCCGCGTTGAGCTGGCCAAGATTGACTGCGTCGGTGTTGTTGATCGCATTGGCGACATTCACGATCCGGCGTTCACTACCCGCATCGCCGACCGAAACGGTGTTGGCATCAAATGCACGCGATCCTGCTCCGAGCGCCACGGCATTCGCGGCAGTGGCTACAGCGTTTTGACCGACGGCGGTAGAATTGACCTGGTCGGCAAAGGACTGGTTGCCGATCGCGTGCGCACCGAAGGCGAGCGCTTGGGTGGTTTGACCGAGCGCGAGAGTGCTATCTGCGGCTGCAGCGGATCGATCGCCGATTGCGATGCTGTTCTCGCCAGAGCTGGCGTCATGGCCCAAGGCCACACTCCGAGCGCCGAATGCAGTCGCGTCGGGGCCGACAGCCGTAGATCTGTCACCTTGAGCCAAAGCGCCAATCTGATCGGCATCGTCAGCGTCATTGCCGATGGCGACACTTCGATCGCCAGTCGCTTGCGCGCCTCCGCCAATGGCCATCGATCGATTGCCGGTTGCCGCTGCGTTCTGGCCGCCAACCCCATTGAACGCGATAAATGGGTCGTTGGGGCTCCCGACCGAAACCCCCGCAATCGCCGCATTCAGTTGCCCTATAGTCGCCGCGTCGCTGTCGGCTGTGCCGTCAGCTACATTCACGATCCTGCGCCTGCTTGTGCTGCGTCCGACCGATACCGTGTTGTCTTCGTCTGCTACCGAACCTTGTCCTAGAGCCACTGAGGATGACCCTGTGGCCGATGCGGACACGCCCAATGCCGTGCTAGCCGGAGCCGTGGCGTCGGAGTTGCTGCCGATTGAGACAGATGAGTTTCCTGCATTCGAAGAGCGGCCTATCGCGATCCCTTCGCTGAAATCGGTGACCGTTACTGTTGCGTCCCTGCCGATGGCGATTCCACCGCCACCTTGCGCGCCGGTGTTCGTGTTGACTCGCGCGCCATTGCTGTCGGCATCGCTCCCGTCCCCACCGATCGCAATCGAACCTTTTCCGCTGGCAAAGCTGGAGCCTCCGACTGCGACTGCGGCGAAATCGCCATACGCATCGTCACCGACCGCAACTCCACCGCCTCCCGCAAATGTGGATTGACCTACTGCGACACTGGAACCCTCGGCAAAGGACGCCTGACCGATGGCGACCGAGTTGAAGCTATTCGCCTCAGCATCTTGACCTACGGCGACACCATTTTCGGCACGAGCAACCGCGTCACGCCCTACTACAACGCTAAAGTCTCCGCCTGCAGAACCGCCAACACCCACACTTCTTTCGCCGCTGGCGCCTACGAATGGGCCAATCGCAATTGACGTCGTCCCTGAGGCGATGGAGCCAATGCCGATCGCAACGGAGCTTAGTCCGGTTGCGTTCGCTCCCGTCCCGATGGCCGTCCCAGCGCCGTTATTGGCGACCGACCGAGCGCCGATGGCAATTGCCAGAGTGGTTGAAGCGTTCGCCTGATCGCCAATGGCAATCGTTTCTTCAGCGCTAGCGGTGGCATCACCACCCAGCGCGATACTATCAACTCCGGTCGCCGAAGCTGCTGCGCCGGTTGTGTTGACATCGAGAAACGGGTCGGTTCCCGCCGACGCGACGGCCGCATTGAGCTGGCCGACTGTCGCCGCGTCGCTGTCTGCCGTGCCGTCAGCGACATTGACGATACGGCGTTGCGTTGTGGCGTTGCCGACCGAGACGGTGTCGGCCTGATCCGCGACAGATTCATTGCCCAGCGCGACCGCATTGGTGGCCGACGCTACGGCTTCGCCTCCAATCGCCACGGTGTTGGTAGCGGAAGCCACGCTGTCTTCTCCGACCGCGACCCCGTCGATGCCGGTCACATCGGAGCTAACCCCAATGGCGATCCCTCGGCTAGCCGCGGCGGTGACGTCGGCGAGCAATCCGATTGCGATCGAAGACCCGCCCAACGCCGAAGCGCTGTTTCCGACGGCGACAGCGCTCAAGCCGGTAGTCGAGCGATGACCGAGCGCTGTGCCGCTTCCGCCCGCGTTGCTCTGGCTGCCGACGGCAACACTCGATGCTGTAGAGAATGCCCTGTCACCGATTGCCACTGCCGTCGAACCCGAAGCTGTATCTCGGCCGATCGAGATCGCGTCAGCAGGAATCGCTCGGGCGTTTGTGCCGATTGCAATCGAGTCGGTTCCCTGAACATCGGTTGCATCTCCGATGGCGATTGAGCGAATTCCGGCGGCGGATGCGGCTCGTCCGACTGCGAGGCTGTCATTGCCAGCCGCATTCGCGCGCGAGCCGATAGCGGTCGCGCTTCGACCGCTGGCATTTGCCCGCACACCGAAAGCGCTGGATGCCGAGCCTGAAGCCTGGGACATCTGGCCAACTGCTGTCGCTTCGAGATTGGTGGCATCGGCGTCCTGGCCAATAGCAACCGATTGGGCTCCGGAAGCGATAGCGAGGTTGCCGACGGCGACCGCTTCGGTCCCGGTCGCTTCGGCCCCGACCCCGCAGGCCAGCGCTGTGTCGTCGTCAGTCGAGTCCGCTCCACCGTCGTCATCGGTCGTCGCATCGACAATCCCGTCGCCGTCGCGGTCGAGCAGGCAATCCTCCGCTCGTAGGTCTTGCGGCGTTGCGAGCACGCTCACGGCGACGCCTACGCTCAACGCGGTCGAAAGCAGCAATCTGGTCTTCATCTCGGTCCCTTTCACTCAACTCAAAGGGACTGCGACGAAGTGTGTCACAAGATTTCGTGCGCCCCTGTAGACCGGCATATCAAGCCGGTTCCATCCACGCCCTATTGTATTTCAGCGACATTTTGCGCATTTTTTCTGCGCCGAGGCGAGGCCGCAACAGGAGCAACACATGGCCAGTATTCCGAACCGGGGTCTTTTCGCGGCATCGCTGCCATTGCTCTTGGCCGCCTGCGCAGCCGACGAACAGGCGCAACAGGGCGCTCAACCTGCGTCGGCGGGCGCCAGCGGGAGCGTCACTTCCATTCTCAATGCCGGTGTTACGGCGAATATCGGGTTGCCCGGCGAACCGCTCAAATTCCTGTTCGATCCGCTCTACGACAACCATTTCGGCTCGCTCGAACAGCTCGACGAAGCGCTCATCGAACGCATCGTGGCCGGTGAAGCCCCGTACGACAATGTCACTGCGGTGTTTGTCAGCCACGCGCATGGCGACCATTTCTCGGCGCGCCACATCACCCGCATGCTCGCCGCACAATCGGAGCTGCTTCTGGTCGCTCCGTCGCAGGCGGTCGAACTGATGCGCAGCGTCGAGGAATGGGATCCGACGCTCGCCACGCGCGTCACCGCGATCTCGCTCGAAAATGGCGAGCAGGCCGAGGCTTTCGATATCGAAGGCGCGCGGATCGAGGCATTCCGCTCACCTCACAGCGGCTGGCCCGTTCGTCATTCCGATGTACACAACATCACTTTCCGAGTTTCGGCGCCGACCGACCAGGCGATGGTTCACCGCGTCATGCACATGGGTGATGCCGATCCGGGCACCGAATATTACGTGCCGCACGCCGAATTCCTGTCGAGCGCCCGCACCGGTCTGGCAATCGTACCGTTCTGGTTCCTCAACCAGGACGAGGTCGATGCGCTGATCGACACCACGCTCAATGCGGAAGCAGCGGTCGGTATGCACGTGCCTGCGCAGGAACCGGGCTGGCTTGAGGGCAGCGGTCGCGACTATTTCTCGGGCGAAGGGCAGCAGCTGGCGGTCCCTGAAACGGGCGAGGATTAGCCGGTCAACCGAGCGGCTGGCGAAGCTCCAACTCTATGTCCGGCGGGTTGTCGACCAATCGCCGAGCCGCGTCCCATCCTCCATGCAGCCAGGTCTGGCGCGCGCTCTCATCGTCGGTAAGCACCAGCGGTATCGAGCGTCCACCCAGTTCCTTCGCAAGGCCGGTTGGCTCCCGAACGAGCAGCGCAAAGGCGGGAACTTCCTCATCCTTCCACACGCCGGCCATCGCGAAGATCGCCTCGCCCGGCGGTGCCAGCCAGTGTTTGAGCCGGCGCCCTTCGTAATCGGTCTCGCTTCCCCATAGCATGAAGGCGGTCGCCGGGATCAGGCAGCGGAACTCGCTGTTGCGCAGATTGCCGATCCAGAACGGGCTATCGGGATTCCGCACAGAGGTGACCCGCCGCATGGGATCGTCCGATGCCGGCGGCGGTGCCACGCCCCACAGTCGCGGGACCAAACGCGGTCGCAGCCGTCCACCTGGCGGACGCGGCCCGGCGATGAATTCGCGTCCGGCGGTCACCACTGGCGCGAATTTGAGCGGTGCGACATAATCCCCCTGCCACGGATCGTCGCCCGGACGTGCCTTGAACCGTTCGGCGACTTCCGCCGCGCTGGCATCGAGGCGATAGAGCTGGGTCACACTTGCAAGCTTTCCTCAGCTATCTCAGTCCATTGCTCACTTTTGTTCATGTACGAGTAACCTTGCGCTAGGACCGAGCGAACAGCGAATATTGCAATCCATCAATCAGGGGCTGGTCCTAATGGAATTCACACTCAAACGCACCGTACAGATTGTCGCCATACTGCTGCTCACAGCGGCGGTGACGCAAGCGGTCTACACCGCGCTCTATGTCGCCGAAGCCGACGTGCCGCGGCAATTCCTGTGGGGCACCGAAGGGCTGCTGTTCGTGCTGCTCGCCGCCTTCGCCGGGTCGGCGATGGTCGAGGCCAAGCGCTACAGCCTCGGCTGGTCGGCGATCACGATGGCGGCGGTGCTCAACGTCGTGCAGGTCGGTGTCGGGCTGACGATGTTCGGCCCGTTCTACGAGGCCGCTGGCGAGGTAGAGGCGTTGGCTCCGGCGGCCGGATCGGTCGTCGCCTTTTCCTTCATGGTCTACAACGCAGCGAAGATCCTGTTGGGCTTGGCGGCAATCGTGTTCGGCATGGCGGTGATGCAGTCGGGCGGCAAGGTGCTGGGCGGGCTGACCGCCGGGATCGGCGCGCTGGCTATGGTCGCCAACACCCTGTCGATGGCCGCCGGCCGCGACGTAACCGGGGAGCTCCCGCTGGCAGGCGGATCGGGCGTGCTGGCGACGGTGCTGTTGGCGGTGTGTCTGCTGAAGGTGGCGAAAGAGGATTGAGAAGCGGACTCGGGTTCAGCGAAGCAACGACTGCATTCCGACAGCTGCATCATAGACTTTCGCCATCAAGTCTTGGTTCTGCTGGACCCATGAATCTAGCGATGCACTCGACCCGAGGAACGTGTAGAAATCCATGATGACACCGGTGTTGTTGAGCGTCGTCCTCTTTTGCGGCGAGACGTGTTTGGGGTTGGTGCCCGGAGGCGGAGAGGGCATCGCGGCGACATGCGCCGTGTATTCCTTCATGGCGCCAATGATCTTGACGATATCATCGGTCGCCATGCCCTGAGAATGCAGACTGTCGATGATTTCCGCCATGATTTCTAGCGGCTTGGTGAGCGCATCTCCCTTCGCTGCCGCTTCGTCGATCGGCGTGTCGCGATAGAGTTCCTCGCGTTCTTCATCGAGTGGGAAGTGATCGATCAGATCGCTGTGATAGCTAAAGAATATCCGGAACAGCTTGGCAGCGCCTGACCCCCACTCGCGCTCGTCGATCATCACCCATGTGGCGGGATCATTGGACGCTTCCAGGGATTCGCTTGTGTAGACCTCGTGCGCGATGCTGATCGCCTGCCCGATCAGCGGCCCGAGGATTGGCCGAGGCCCGCGTACGCGAAGCTCATTCTCATATTCGGCCAAGCTCGAACGCAGGAACGCGCTGGCATTGCGGCCAAGGCTGTTAGCGAGTGTTCGCGCGAAGGACTGGAGCGTGGCGGGAAGGTCTGCGAGGTCGCCACTGTATTTCGGTTGGTCAAACTTCGTGTTGGCACCGGCATCGAGCTTGCCATCGGCATCGCGGAATTTCGGAGAGGCTGCAAACTGCAGGCGAGCACCGGTTTCTTCTTTGTCATTCTTGCCAAACAGCTCTTCAAATATCTTATCAAGGTCGAGGTTCTTTGCATCTTCGATCACTTGTTGATGTCTTCGATGCTCGGCCGCTCGCGCACGGGCTTCGTCGAGCCATCTTGTGAGCTTGCCGTTCACATACTCCGCGCCGCGATTCCAGAAGTCCTCATTCGTGGCATCTGCGATTTTGCGAAGCAGCCATATGTCTTCTCTGCGATGTTGGTCGTGCGGGATGTCAAATGCCGCGCGCTCGCCCTGAATGCGGCGTTCATACCAGTCAATCCAGAATCTGTAGCCGGGAGTGATGTTCAAGAGAGAACTCGAGAGGTCTCGCGTCATGTCATCCCAAAAACTTGGGCTTTCTGGCCATAATGAATGGACTGCTAATGAGTCTACGGCAGTTTCTTTCGGTTGGTTTTGGAGCCATTCGCAATCGGACGTTACACGTCTCCAAAAAGCTGCCTCTGTTTGTTCACTCGACCCATCCGGAACAGTTAAATCGGAGAACGACCGGACTGCTTCAGCTGCTTTTGAGACCGCTTCGACACAATCGGAAATCACATGCATTGAACCTGATTGAGCGTCAGCAGAATGGTAGCTTGCATCAGCTGCCAAGCAGGCAGTCATCTCACTCTTGTATAGTTGGAAGTCGAATGCTTCTCCGCCAAATCTTGCGTTTGCGCGAGATGCGTCCTTGCGGACGAAAACTGACCCACCAGTCGCCTCGATTTGCATCCAACTCGTTATTAGCGCTCCAAATGGCAAGACAGCAAACTTGGTCAGCCAAGTATCCGATCCAACAGAGATGTACGGCAAGGCTCGCATTGCCGCACGTACTGCTAAGACCTGAGCCCATTGAGGAGGCTTGCCCTTGAGCCAATTTCTTAGCTCTTCGGTAGAATTGATCCAAGCCATATGCGCTCATTCTCGTCCATCTAGAAATAGTGCAAACCGTTAGCCCTCAGACGTCAGTGCAGCTAGCTGGAATCATTAGTCTTCACCCCAGACACGCCGCCAACCCCTCAAACCCCTCCGCAAACCCCGCTTTGAAGTCCTGCACGATTGTCCCGACGCCACGCGAGTCCTTTACCAGCCCGAGCCCCTGGCCGACCCAGTAGCTCGACAGCGCCTGCGCTTTGGGATTGCCTGCCACCGCCGCCTGGTCGAGCGCGCGCAGGACCGGTTCTGCCAAGAGGCTCATCAACGGCATTGGCAGTGCGGGCAGGCCCGCCGCTTCCCAGCGCTCGTGCCATTCGCTCCGCAATTGCCGCGAATACTTGCCGGTGCGGTGCTTGGAGCGGATCGTGTCGCGCGATCCGGCGGCGATCATCTTGTCGCGGAACACTTCGGTGGTCTCCGCTTCGGGTGAAGCGAGCCACACGCTGCCGCACCACGCGCCCGCCGCGCCCATCGCCATCATCCCGGCCATCTGCTTTCCGGTCATGATCCCGCCCGCGGCCAGCACCGGGATATCGGCTCCGGCTTCCTCGATAGCGGCGATCACTTCGGGCACCAGCACTATCGTGCTGACATCGCCGCAATGCCCGCCGCCTTCGCCGCCTTGCGCGACGATCACATCGACGCCCGCTTCGACCTGCTTGAGCGCATGCTCCTTCGCGCCGACCAAGGCCGCGACCGGAATGCCGTGCTGTTTGCCCGCCGCGATCATCTCCGGCGGCGCGGTGCCGAGCGCGTTGGCGATCAGGCGCACCGGGTGATTGAAACTGACCTCCAGCAGTTCCTGCCCCAGCGAAGTGTTGGGCGCCGCCGACCCGCCGCGCGGCGCGCCCACCGCCTCGTCGATCCCGCATTCGCGCAACAGATCGCGGGTGAAGTCGCGATATTCGCTCGGGATCTGCTCGACGATCGCATCCATGCTGACGGAAGTGTCGACCGCCTGCACTTCGGGAATCAGCACGTCGACGCCGTAAGGTTTTCCATCGACATGAGTGTCGATCCACGCGAGCTCGTGCTCGAGCTGTTCGGGCGTGTAGCTCACCGCCCCCAGCACCCCGAACCCACCCGCGCGGCTGGCCGCAGCGACCACATCACGGCAATGGGAAAAGGCGAATAGAGGGAATTCGCAGCCCACCAGCTCGGTCATTCTGAATGGCATCGTTTTGCTCCCCAACTCAGATTATCGAATGAATTCGCCCGCTGCGATCGAGCGGTCAAGCCAGCACTTCGATCCAAGGCTCACCGATCCACTCATCGACACGCGGGCGATCGTCGGGAGTCAATGCGGCGTAGCGCGCGCGAAGTTCGGCAAGGCACTTCGCCTGATACTTGAACACCGGCTGGGCAAAATCGTGGCCCATGGCGCTGAAGCTCAACACGGCTTCGCCGGCTATGATCGCCGCCGCATTGGCAGCCAGGAAGGGAGCATAGACGTCGCCCGCAACTCGGAGGATCGCAATCGCAGCCTCAGCGATGTCCGAGTGCCATTCGCCTTCCACGCCCGACAGATCCTCAAGGTGCATCAGCCAGCGAAAGGTGTAGGGAAAGTCGGCGCGCAGCATCGCCTGGGGAGTGGGATCGACGGCGAGCTGCGAGAGCTGACCCATCAGCCCGAATTCGGCGAGGCTCGGGCGCGTGCCGAACAGGAAGAACCCGTCGGTCACGCGGCTTTCGAGCGCTTCCAACACCAGTCTGGTCGACGCTTCGATCAGCGCGAAGTTCTCGCGCGTGCAGCCAACCAGCGGCATGCGTCCGACTTGCCGGTCGCGGAAGATCGCAGCCGCCGTCTGACTGGCTTCCAACTCGCCGCCATGCATCCGATCAAACGCCAGCCAGCGGCTCATCTGCAGCTGGTCGACCTCCTCCAGCCAGCGATATCCGAACATCGCCTTGGTCAGCCATTCATCGGCAAAATCCTCGATCAGGTGCGCGGCGAAGGCCACGGCGGGGTCGGGTGGTATGATCGAACGCTCGGGATGCGCATCCTCCAGCCTGTAGATCAGCGGCGTTGAATCGTTGGCGAACTGCCCGTCGGGCGTTTGCAGGACCGGGATAACCGGCGCTCGGACCTGCCCGAGCGCATCGTTTGCCGCCTCCCCGTCCTTCCACACAAACGGCAGCCGACGATACCGCAAAACAGCGCGCATCTTCATCGAATAGGGTGAAGCGAGCGCGCCATAGAGTGTGTACATCGAAATTCTGCCCCTCTGGTTGCTGGATTCTCTCGTATGGCTGCTCTATGCCCGACTCATCCCCGGGGAGCGAGCTTTCGCTGAGAGGGGCGTGTAAGCACCGCCCGACCCGTCGAACCTGAACCGATTAGCATCGGCGGAGGGAGTGGGCGGCTGATATTCGTGGCCCGCACTCCGCCTTTAGGAGAGAGCGCAATCATGGCCGATATCAATTCCCCTGTAGAGATTGGCGTCACCACCGGGCCCATTCGCGGCAGCCGCAAGATCCATGTCGGCGCGCGCACCGGCTCAGGCGTCCGCGTGGCGATGCGCGAGATCGACCTCGAAGGCGGCGAGGCCCCGGTGCGGATGATCGCTTCGATGCGGCGCAGGACGCGGTGCAGGAGCGGCCCGTA
>CAZJZO010000081.1:0-16381 GCA_964550495.1 uncultured Porphyrobacter sp.
GACGCGGCGGACAAGCCCAAGATCGAGCTGTCCAGCTCGGCCACCACCGAAGTCAACCTCCCCTCCATAACTGCACGTATGGAAGGGGGCAGTTCCACGCCGCTCCACCTCGTCGAAACCATCAGCCGTGCCGACCTTGAGAAACTGGTTGGCAAGTTGATCGACCGCACGCTTGACCCATGCAAGAAGGCCTTGGCCGACGCCAGCATTTCCAAGGACGACATCGACGAAGTGATCCTGGTCGGCGGGATGACCCGCATGCCCAAGGTTCGCGAAGTGGTCGAGAAGTTCTTCGAAGCCAAGCCGCATACCGGCGTGAACCCGGACGAAGTTGTTGCCATGGGTGCTGCCATTCAAGCCGGCGTTCTGCAGGGCGACGTCAAGGACGTGCTGCTGCTTGACGTGACCCCGTTGTCGCTGGGTATTGAAACGCTGGGCGGTGTCTTCACTCGGATGATCGATCGCAACACCACGATCCCGACGAAAAAGACCCAGACCTATTCGACCGCCGAAGACAATCAGAACGCGGTGACGATCAAGGTCTTCCAGGGCGAGCGCGAAATGGCCGCTGACAACAAGCTCCTCGGCAATTTCGACCTGGTTGGCATTCCGCCTGCTCCGCGAGGCGTTCCACAGATCGAAGTCACTTTCGATATCGATGCGAACGGCATTGTATCGGTCTCTGCCAAGGACAAGGGTACTGGCAAGGAACAGACGATCAAGATCCAGGCTTCGGGCGGTCTGTCCGACGCCGACATCGATCAGATGGTTCAGGACGCCGAGAAGTTTGCCGAAGAGGACAAGAAGCGGCGTGAAGGCGCCGAGGCCCGCAACCAGGCCGACAGTCTTGTCCATGCAACCGAGAAACAGCTCGAAGAGCACGGCGACAAGATCGACGAGGCAACCAAGACGTCGGTTCAGGAAGCGATTGACGCTACCAAAACCGCGCTCGAAGGCGATGATGCCGAAGAGATCAATGCCAAGGCTCAGGCCCTGACCGAAGCTGCCATGAAGATGGGTCAGCAGATCTACGAGCAGGAGCAAGCCAAAGCTGCTGAAAGCGGCGGAGAAGCTGACGGCGATACCGCATCGGAAGAGACCCCTCCGGACGAGGAAGTGGTCGATGCTGAATTCTCCGAGGTCGACGAAGACAACAAGGGCTAAGCCCTGATGCAGACTTTCTCGCTGTTCGAGCCCGGCGCCCGGCGCTGGTTGCTCGACAGCGGGCAGTTGTAAGGACTGAGTCGATATGGCGACATCGCAAATCGATTATTATTCGACGCTCGGCGTGGCGCGCGATGCCGATGGAAGCACGCTCAAGAGTGCCTATCGCAAGCTCGCGATGAAGTACCACCCGGACCGCAATCCGGGCGATTCCGACGCCGAGGCCAAGTTCAAGGCCTGCAACGAAGCCTACGAGTGCCTCAAGGATCCGCAAAAGCGCGCCGCCTATGACCGCTACGGTCATGAAGCCTTCGTGCAAGGGATGCATGGTGGCGGCGGCGGTCGCGGCCCGCAGTCGGACTTTGCTGACATCGGCGATATCTTCGAGACAATCTTCGGAAGCGCTTTCGGCGGCGGTGGGCGAGGGCGCCAAACCAATCGGCGCGGCGCCGATCTTCGCTTCGACATGCAGGTCAGCCTCGAAGAGGCCTTTCACGGCAAGTCGACGGAAATCGAGATCGAGGTCTCGCAAAGCTGCGAGACTTGCGATGGTTCCGGTGCGTCACCGGGTACAAGCGAGCGGCAGTGCAATCTCTGCCACGGTCACGGCACGGTGCGCGCGAAGCAGGGCCTGTTCGTGGTTGAGCGACCTTGCCCGACCTGCGGAGGCCGCGGCACTGTTATCGAAGACCCTTGCGAAGAATGTCGCGGGGAAGGAAGGGTTGACCGCGCGCAAACGCTTGCCGTCGAAATTCCGCCAGGGGTGGACACAGGCACCCGAATTCGCCTGTCCGGCAAGGGTGAAGCCGGAGAACGCGGCGCACCCGCCGGGGATCTCTACATCTTCATCCACGTCCAGCCACATGCGCTGTTCGAGCGCGAAGGCACGACACTCGCGACCCGCGTTCCAGTCTCCTTCACCGCTGCCGCTTTGGGAGGCAAGATCGATATTCCCGATCTCGACGGCGGAACCAATACGGTCGAGATTCCCGTCGGCATTCAGTCGGGCAAGCAACTGCGCGTTCGCGGCGCAGGCATGCCGGTGCTTCAGGGCAGAGGTCGAGGGGATCTCGTCGTCGAAATCACCGTCGAGACTCCCACCAAGCTGAGCCGCAAGCAAAAGGAAATCCTCGAACAGTTTCGCGAGACCGAAACCGGTGAGGAATGTCCGGAAAGCCGCAGCTTCTTGTCCAAGCTGAAAGACGCTTTCGGCACCTGAAGACTTCAAGTGTAAAACCTGCTCGACACTTGAGGGTAGCAGTCCTAGGCCAAGGGTGGACCTAGGGAGAGAGCCAGATGAACCGTTTCGCCGCAATCGCGTTTGCCGCCGCCAGTCCGTTGCTGGCTGTGCCAACTTATGCGCAAGGCAATTTCGAGAATGTCGAGATCACGACCGAAGAGATCGCCCCCGGCGTGGCAGTGCTGTTCGGGCGCGGTGGGAACATTGCGGTGGGGTATGGCGACGACGCGACGATCATGATCGACGATCAATTCGCGCCCTTGAGCGAGAAGATCGAGGCAGCGGTAGCCGCTCTCGGCGCGAAGCCGGTCAAATATGTCGTGAACACGCATTGGCACTTCGATCACACAGGGGGAAACGAGCATTTCGGCAAGACCGGCGCGACCATCTTCGCGCATGACAATGTCCGCGTGCGAATGATCCCCGGCAATCCCGAAGGGCGCTTTCCGGTTCCGCCTGCTCCGAAAGAAGCCTTGCCTGTCGTCACTTATGGTCAGGGCCTGCGCTTCCACCTGAACGACGACACGATCAACTTGATGTACCTGGGCGGCGGTCACACCGATGGCGACAGTGTCGTGATCTGGGAAGAGAAGAAGATCGTCCACATGGGCGATCTCTATTTCAACATTCCCGGCTACCCCTTTGTCGACACCAATTCGGGTGGCAATGTCTACAATCTGATCCGATCGCTTGATCTGGTAACACAGACCATTCCCGACGACGCAAAGGTCATTCCAGGCCATGGTCCGATGTCGAACAAGGCCGAACTGATCGCCTATCGCACCATGATCGGCCTTGCTGTCGCTCGCGTCGAAAAGCTGCATTCCGAAGGCAAGACGCTGGAAGAAGCGGTCGCGGCCAAGCCGCTGGCTGATTTTGACGTGGGTGAGGGCGGTTTCATCGGTCCTGACGCGTTTGTTACTGCGATCTGGAACAGTATCGATCAGTAGAAGTGATCGTGGATCTCTGAGCGGATCTTCTCGAGTAAGCCCTGCTGGCATCGTCCCACCGCGATCTCTTCATCGATTATCGCGAGGAAGGCGGCGCGTTTTGCTTCGCGAATGTCGGATTGGGGCACGCCGCCATCGACCGTGGATGTGACAAGGTCGATCATGCGTTCCGCGCCGTGAAGGCGTCCCCACAGGTAATCGTTCTCGCGATAGTCACGGCTGAAGAACGCTCCAAAATTGTAGAATTCGATACCTCTGAGGGTGGCACGGGTGCCGCCTTCGCGAATTGAACGCGCATCTTCGGGAGAGATGCGATCCACTTTGACGGCGTTGTACTCACCCAGTCCGTCACGCTGCAAAAGCGGAAGCGTTGCGACATCGTAGAATGGGAATCCGAGATATGTCAGCAGCATCCTGCGCTTGAGGTTCTTGGGCATTTCCTCAAGCGCATCGGCCAACATCTCTTCGGCCTTCAGGTCGGTTTCTGGCAGGAGTCGCTTGCTCGCTAGATAATCGAGCACACTATCCGGATCGCCCTGGACATTTCTGGCGAGCACCCTGAATTCATCCCCGAGCAGCGCCGCATCATCGGCCGCGAAGTAGACTGCCAAAATCTCGTATATCTTGCCGCGTGCCACATCGAGTGCGTCATCGGGAATTTCGGGATCGATCTCCCAGTCGCGCGAAAGTCTGCGTGCGAGCAGTTGCAGTCGCCGAATGCGGAACCCGATATCGTGTGCACGAAAGAATGCGATTGCGGCATCGTTGGCACCGCCGCTTTCATCGGAGAGTGAGATCAATCCGCGTTTTTCTATGGCCCGACGCAAGACGCGTTCGATCAGGCTGGAGTCCGCAAATGCCAGTTCGGGAGCGGCCGAATGCGTGACGCTTGCGAGGCGTTCGATTATTCCGCTCATCTTGGTCTGGGCATAGGATTGAAACGCGTAGTCGGCTCTTTCGGCAGCAGCCTGCTGCGCCTTTGCCCGCCAGATGCCAAGGCGCTTTGGTGTCGGGCGATTCAGGAACAGCGTCCGGCCAAACAGCTTCTCGACCGCACGATCGATGTCGGGGCGTAGCCCGAGAATGATCTTGCGCAATCGTCTGGCATCGCGCGATTGCTCTTCGATCTTCTCGAGGTTGTCTCGGATCGGTTGTTCTCTTGGTATGGTCGAAAGCGAACCAAAAATGGCTCCGAAGAAGCCGACCGGGCTATCTGCGCTGTCATTGATCTCTCCCACCCGGTCGGGGCGCGGATCGATATAGACAAACCGGCGATCGACTTCCCGCTGCGCAGGCCGGCCAGGAAGCGCCTTGAGCGCTGCCCCAAACGGGGCGTTGACCAGCACGGCCCCGTCGATCAGGGCGACGCTCTCCAATGTCCCATCGCGCACATGGCCAGGCATGATCCGCGACAGGAAGGAACCCCTTGAAGCCCAGTGATGGCCTTCGGAAGCGGCCAGCCTGTCGATCTCACTCAGTTGCAGCGGGGGGAACGCGCCAGGAAAGCTGGCGGTGGCGCGTGCAGCAAGGACCAATTCGAGCGGATCGCCCAATTTGCCGTTGCCAGGTCTGCCTACCAGATCGCTGAAACAGATCGGCATGCGATGTTCGGTTTCGTGAACGAGCGGCGGCGAATTGAGCCGCAACAGTTCGACATGCCCGCGAAAATCGGTGGCAGTCACAAACAGGTCGACAGGATGGCCTTCGGGAAGAAGGGCCGGCCCTTCGGCTTCTGCCTCCATGCTGGCCAAGGCTTCGTAGAGCATTGCCGAGAACCGATCGCCGGAGAATGGAGGGCTGAACCAACGGCCGCGGATCAGGCGGGAGACCTTGTGCCGAACCTCCGATCTGGTTTCGGGCGAGACGCTTTCGCTCACCGCGTTGCCAGGGCGACTGAGGAACCATTCCGCGATCGGTTGCGCCCAGAACTTGGCATAACGCCACATTGGTTGAGCGGCGGGGTCTGTCAGCTCGCTGACGTCTGCATTCTCCAGCCAAAGATCGGTGAGCGGTTCCAGCGAATGTCCGGAATGGATCGCCTGTGCGAGGAAAACGGCATTGATTCCGCCTGCGCTTGCACCGGTGAGGATATCGGGCAGCACGCGAAGGCGCAGTTTGTGATCTTGCTCTATCGCGGCGAGCAACTCGTAGTAGACCCGGGAGACACCGGTTAGCGAAGATGAGCTTCCGGCGTGAAATGACTGGCTTGCCTTGGCCAGGTGCCAAATCTCTTTGGTGACGCCATGCATGTATACAGCCAGGCTGACGCCGCCGTAGCAAACCAGAGCGAGGCGCAATTCCTTCTGTCGCATTGATATTCTGATGGCGCGGATTGCACAGGATAGCAATTGCGTTCTGGAAATGTTCCGATTAATGCACGCCGTATGGCGAAAACGAAGCGACGATATGTGTGTCAGGCCTGCGGTGCTGTTTCGTCCCGTTGGCAAGGGCAGTGCGCCGACTGCGGAGAATGGAACACAATCACGGAAGACGCGCCCGCAACGGTCTTCTCGCAGAAGCACGATCTCTCGAGCGGGGGGCGGGGCGTAGAGTTCGTCCCGCTCAATCGTCCCACCGAGCTACCCGTCCGCAAGTCCACCGGTTTGGCTGAGTTCGACCGCGCATTGGGTGGCGGTTTGGTGCCCGGTTCGGCGGTCTTGATGGGCGGCGATCCGGGAATCGGCAAATCGACGCTCCTGCTGCAAACAGCAGCCACGATTGCCCGCGGCGGCAATGACGTCGTCTATGTCAGCGGAGAGGAGGCGGCAGGGCAGGTCCGGTTCCGCGCAGCGCGATTGGGGATTGCCGATGCGCCCATTCGACTCGCATCAGAAACGTCGGTTCGAGATATTCTGACGACGCTGGGCGAAGGCGAGCCGCCGGCATTGCTGGTCATCGACTCCATTCAGACCATGCATTCGGACACGATCGAGGGAGCCCCGGGTACGGTCAGCCAGGTGCGCGGGTGTGCGCTCGAATTGATCCGCTTCGCAAAGCAAAAGGGCACAGCTCTCGTCCTGGTCGGTCATGTCACGAAAGACGGAAACATCGCCGGACCGCGCGTTCTGGAGCACATGGTCGATGTCGTGATGAGCTTCGAAGGGGAGCGCAGTCACCAGTATCGCATCCTGCGTGCGCTCAAGAATCGGTTCGGGGCGGTCGACGAGATCGGGGTTTTCGCCATGGCGAGCGAGGGGCTTGAGGAAGTCGCCAATCCCTCCCTGCTGTTCCTGTCCGGGCGCGATCAGCCATTGGCCGGAAGCGCGGTGTTCCCCGCGCTCGAAGGGACGCGTCCCGTGCTCGTCGAGATACAGGCGCTTATTGTGAGATTGCAATCCGGGGCGACCCCCCGGCGCGCTGTGGTTGGCTGGGACAGCGGACGTTTGGCGATGTTGCTCGCAGTGCTTGAATCGCGCTGTGGTCTGAATTTCAGTTCAGCGGAAGTCTACCTCAACATAGCGGGCGGGTATCGCCTGAACGATCCGGCTGCAGACCTTGCGGTGGCGGCCGCGTTGATTTCGGCGCTCGCCGATCGCGCGCTTCCGGACAAGTCAGTCTTCTTTGGCGAGGTTTCGTTGGCGGGTGAAATCAGGCCGGTCGCGCATTCCGAACTCAGAATGCGAGAATCGGAAAAATTGGGTTTCTTGCACGGCTACGGTCCGTCCGATTCAAGGCTCGGCTCGTCGAAGCTCGATTATCGCGGCTTAGGACAACTCGCCAACCTCGTTGACCAGGTGATTGGCAACGAATAATCGCACCCCATGACCGGGTTCGACATTATCGTTCTTATCGTCGTGGGCGTGGCTGCAATCGGCGGTTTCATGCGGGGGCTGGTGCAGGAAGTGCTCTCGCTCGCAGCGTGGATCCTCGCTGCCTTTGCGATTGCGTACCTTCATACGCCGCTGACGGATGCTCTGAAGGGACTTTATGATGCGGAGCCTGCCACCTCCATTCTCGCCTTCGCGCTGCTCCTCCTGATCCCGTATGCAGCGATGAAAGTCATCGCCAGCAATGTGGGAGAAGCGTCGCGCAATTCAATCCTCGGTCCGATTGACCGGGTGCTTGGCTTCGGGTTTGGGGCGGTCAAGGGAGCGTTGGTGGTGATCTTCGCCTTCTCGCTACTGGTGCTCGGTTTCGACTCCGTTTGGGGATACAAGGGGCGTCCGACCTGGATTACCACAGCTCGCACTTATCCGGCCGCAGATGCGTTCTCGCGCCAGCTGGTGTCGCTTATCTCCGAACGCCGAATCCAGTTGCGCGGAGAGGCCGAAGCTGCCGAAGCTCTGGAAAACGCCGAGTAATGAGCAACAGAGCGCCAGGCGCGCGCAGCAAGCTCTATACGCCCAGGTTGCTGGCACTGTCGGCCGATCTCGCGGATTTTCCATATTCCGACGACCTAACGCTCAAATCGCAGGCCAAATCACGGACCTGTGGCAGCACCATCAAGATCGGTCTCGAACTCGGCGAAACCGGCGGAATCGCCCGGATCGGGATGCAGGTGACCGCGTGCGCTGTCGGGCAGAGTTCGGCGGCAATCCTGGCACGTGGCGCGCTTGCATCGACGCCGCAGGAGATTGCGGGCACTCTGGCGGCAATCGAAAAGTGGCTCGAGGGGCAGGGTGCGATGCCGGACTGGCCTGATTTCGAAGCCTTGTCTCCAGTGCTTGACCATCGGGGGCGATACGGCGCCGTCATGCTACCGTGGAAGGCCGCGACGCAGGCGCTTTCCACAGCATCAACAGCGGGCTAGGAAGCCTCTTTCGCCGTAGAGAGACTGCGAACGGGCGCTGTGAGGGATTAGGGGTACATGTCGGAAGCAACTGCGGATTCATCGGCGCTGGCTGCGCGTGAGCCGAGTGACAAAGAAATACGCCTTGTCATAGGTGCAAGCAGCGCCGGCACCATTTTCGAATGGTACGATTTCTTCATCTACGGAACGCTTGCCTACATCCTCAAGGATGCGTTTTACGATGTCGACAATGACACTTTGGGCCTCTTGCTGGTGTGGTCGACCTTTGCCGTCGGTTTCGCATTCCGGCCGATCGGGGCAATGCTGTTCGGCTATCTCGGGGATCAGCTGGGAAGAAAGTACACCTTCCTTGTGACAGTCACTTTGATGGGCGTTGCGACCGCCGGGGTCGGCTTCATCCCTACGGTTGAAACGATCGGAATCGCAGCGCCCATTATCGTTATTCTGCTGCGGGTCTTGCAGGGATTGGCCCTCGGCGGTGAGTATGGTGGCGCCGCCATCTATGTTGCCGAACACGCGCCTCCCGAGAAACGCGGGTTCTACACCAGCTTCATCCAGGCCAGCGTGGCAGGCGGGTTCGTGCTTTCGATTATCGTGGTGCTCTTGTGCCGGTTCCTGATCCCGGAAGACGATTTTGTGGCATGGGGATGGAGGGTGCCGTTCCTGCTGTCGATCTTGCTGCTGGTCATTTCCTTGTGGATGCGGCTGATGCTGTCCGAAAGCCCGGTTTTCCAAGCGATGAAGGAAGCTGGTGAGACGGCCAAGAATCCGTTTGTCGAAAGCTTCACCTATCCCGGTAACAAGAAGCGGATCTTCGTCGCGCTGTTCGGCGTCACCGGTATTTTGACGACGATCTGGTACACCGCTTTCTTCTCCGGAATGAGCTTCCTGCGCGGACCGATGCACGTCGAGGATCTGACGGTGGAACTGATCCTGCTGATTGCCGGACTGATTGCGATGAGTTTCTACCTCGTGGTCGGGAAATGGTCGGACAAGGTCGGCAGGAAGAAACCGATCCTGATCGGTGCGGTGGCGACGCTCTTCCTGTTGTTCCCGGCGTTCTGGGGGCTTGGCAGTCTTGCCAATCCGGGACTTGCCGAGGCAGCCGAACGCACACCGATCACGGTCAGCGGGCCGCAATGCGTGACCGATCCCTTTGCCGATCTGTTCGATCGCGAGCAGACCGATTGCGGGAAGATCCTCGAAACGCTGACAGCTTCTGGAGTGAGTTACACGCTTACGCCGGGCGAAGCTCTGACCCTCAGCGCCGGTGGCGAAGCGATTGCGATCGACCCGCAGTGGCTGGAGAGTGGATCGAACCGGAGTGAGGGAATTCGAAACGCGCTCGGAGAGTACGGTTTCGATTTTTCAAAACAACAGCCGACGACCGTCAATGTGGTTGGCATAATCGCCATCCTGCTAGGTCTCGGTATGCTCTCCGCACTCACCTATGGTTCGGTTGCGGCTTTGCTTTCCGAGATGTTCCCTCCCAAAATCCGCTATTCATCGATGTCCATCCCTTACCATATCGGCGCGGGTTATCTCGGCGGGTTCCTTCCGCTGATTGCCGGCGTGATCGTGGCCAGCACGGGAAATATCTATTCGGGCCTGTGGTACACATGGGTGGTGGTTGCCTTCGGGATTGCGGTTGCCTGGTGGGGCCTTCCTGACGGTCCACCGCGAGACTTTGTCGACGATCATGGCGGCTGACGAAGGCATTACCGCGCCAAAGACACTGCGGCTTACTGTCGACCCGGACAGCTTGAAGCACAATTGGCGCGCGTTGGATCGGCTGTCCGGTTCAGCCCGTGCAGGGGCGGCCGTGAAGGCGAATTGCTACGGTCTTGGAGTCGATCTCTGCATGCCTGCTCTGCGTGATGCGGGTTGTGAGCATTTCCTCGTCGCACACTGGAGCGAAGTTCCCTCGATCGCAGCCCACGTGCCGACGCATCAAATTGCAGTTCTGCACGGCCCCGTCACCGACGATGAAGTCGATTACGCCAGAAGCACCGGTGCCATTCCCGTCATCAACTCGATCGAGCAGGCCGAGCGCTGGCAGGCGTCAGGCGGAGGGCGGTGTCATCTCATGGTGGACACTGGCATCAACCGACTCGGCGTAACACTGAGCGAACTTTCTTCCGAGCCCATTCAAGCGCTCTATATCGATATCCTGATGTCGCATCTGGCCTGCGCCGATGAGGACAGCGACATGAACGGCCGGCAATTGGCCGCATTCGAGCAGGCGCTCCCGCTTGTACGTCATCAAAGCGCGAGCCTGGCGAACAGTGCGGGAATAGCGCTCGGGAAGGGCTATTCCTTCGACATTACACGGCCGGGTCTGTCGTTATACGGCGGTGTGCAGCGCAGCGAACTGCGCGAGCACATACGTCAAGTAGCCCATATCGATGCAGCCCTGATCCAGTGCCGCAATCTCCAGGCGGGCGACAGCGTCGGCTATAACGCAACCTTTACCGCGCCGTCGGCCATGCGCATCGGCATAGTTTCGCTGGGCTATGCGGATGGATATCTGCGCAGCTGGTGCGACAATGGCGTGCTCTATCGAGATACGATTCCGCTGCCTCTGCTTGGACGAATTTCGATGGATATGATCGCCGTCGATCTCGCCAAGGCTCCCGAACTGCGCGAAGGCGATTGGTTGAGCGTGCCTTACGACTTGCCAGATGCTGCGCAGCAAAGCCCTCTTTCGCAATACGAATTGCTGACCGTTTTGGGACATCGCTTGCGCGGTTGAACGCGCGATATTGCACTGCACATTGTGCAGATGCTAAGAAGCGGCGAGAACATGGGGCGGAGAGAATATGGCCAGAAAACAAAAGGAGTCGCAGTCCGAACATTCGGGTGATGCGGTCATTATCAAGAAGTACGCCAATCGGCGGCTCTATAACACCAAGTCTTCGAGCTATATCACGCTCGATGATTTGGCGACTATGGTGCGGGAAAACGTCGAATTTGTTGTCGTCGATGCCAAGACTGGCGACGACATAACTCATTCCATTCTGACGCAAATCATCATGGACGAAGAAGCAACAACCGGTCAGCAGATGCTGCCGGTCAGCTTTCTGCGTCAATTGATCAGCATGTATGGCAATTCCATGCAGGCCATGATGCCATCCTATCTTGAAGCAAGCATGGCCAATTTCCGTGAAAACCAGACCAAGATCCGCGAGGCCTTTGAGAAAGGCATGAGCGGCGGTCCGCTGGCGGCGATTCATGAGACAAATATGGCCATGATGCGGGCGGCCGCTGATGTCCTGATTCCCGGATCGGCTACGAAGTCGGCAACCAAGGCGCAAAGCGCACAAAAGGGCGCTGGCGACGCGTCCTCATCCGAGATTGCGGCATTGCGCGAGCAAATGGCTGCAATGCAAAAGAAGCTCGACGAAATCGGGAAGTAGCCTGCGGCGGTTGATCTGTCCGCGGCGGCGCGGCAGTACCGCGCGCATGATCAGACCCATCATTGCCCCTTTGGCCTTTGCAGCTGCGCTCTTGGCAGTTCCCATCGCTGCGCAGGAGCATCCTGCAGACACAGTTTCGGAAGAGCGGTTGCGCGCCGATCTCGACAAGATCGTCAGCTTCGGCACTCGCCACACTCTGTCTTCGCAAGACGATCCCGAGCGCGGGATCGGAGCGGCCGTCGATTGGGCTCTCGATGAGTTCCGACGCATTGGATCGCGCTGCGGTGATTGTCTCGAAGTGGTGTCGCCCGGCAGGATCGTAACGGCCGACCGAATTCCCGAACCAACGCTCGTCCGCAATGCGGTAGCGATTCAGCGCGGGACCGAACGACCCAATGAGGTGATCATCGTTCAGGGACATTACGATAGCCGGGTCAGCAATGTGATGAACGCAGTGGATGACGCTCCCGGCGCCAATGACGATGGGTCGGGCAGTGTCATGATCTTTGAAGCGGCACGCATCCTGTCGCAGCGCGAGTATCCCTCAACCATCATTTACGCACAGCTGACCGGTGAGGAGCAGGGCCTATTTGGTGCCCGCATTCTGGCCGATTGGGTGGAAGAACAGGGCATGACGGTGAAGGCCGTGCTCAACAATGACATGATCGGCAATTCGTGCGGGTCGGACGGTTTTTGCGACGCCAAGCACGTGCGGGTCTTTTCGGAAGGGCTTCGCGCCGACTCAACTGCGCGGCTGCGCGCGCGACAAAGGCGGTTCGGCGGCGAGAACGACAGTCCGGGGCGCAATCTTTCGCGCTGGCTCGCCGATCTGGCTGCCGAGCATCCGAATGGAATGCAGGTGAGGCAAATCTGGCGCACGGACCGGATGGGGCGGGGCGGTGACCAAATCCCTTTCCTCGACAAGGGATACCCTGCCGTGCGGGTCACCGTTGCAGTGGAAGACTACGAGCACCAGCATCAGGATCTCAGGACCGAAGGTGGCGTGGTTTACGGCGACACGATCGATGAGATCGATTTCGAGTATCTGACCCGCGCCACTCGGCTGAATGTTCGTGCGCTCGATGCTCTGGCTCGAGCTCCCATGCCGCCGGCTCCTGTGGCGGACGCCGCGGTGCGCACCGATACCGAAATCAAATGGCAGACAGTTGCCGGAGCCGATGGTTACAAGATTCATGTCCGCCGCACCGACGAAGCTTACTGGCGCGACGAAGCGCCGCCCGGCAACGCCGGTCAGCCTTGGTTGGACGGTGTTGCGGCTATGGAACCTGGGTCGGCAGATGATCCCAAGGAGGTGACCATTCCGGTTCCATTGCGCGGAGACGATTGGTTGTTTGGAGTCTCGGCATGCAACGGCGACTATTGCTCACCGGTGGCAAGCGCTGTGCCCGGAGGGGCATTCGAGCCGGTCACCCAGCCAGCAGGTGACAACCAATAGTATCGCGTTCATAGCGCGCGCAACATGGCCAATCGATCGAATAAGCGCCCGGGCGGGATGCCATCGCGCGAGCAGATAATTGAATTTCTCCAGTCTTCCGAAGTGCCAGCCGGCAAGCGGGAGATTGCCCGCGCCTTCGGCTTGAAAGGGCAGGAAAAGATCACGCTCAAGCGTTTGCTGAAAGACATGGCCGAAGAAGGGCTGATCGACGGCAAGAAGACGGCTTATCACCGGATGGGAGGCATTCCGAAGGTCACTGTTCTTCGTGTAATCGAAATCGAGGACGGAGAGCCGATAGCGATTCCTGATAATTGGTCGCCCGAAGCGCCAGGCCCCGCGCCGCGACTTACATTGAAAGAGCTGAAAGGCCGGGGCGGCAAGCGTGCTCCGGCGCTGAAGCCGGGCGATCGGGTTCTTGCGCGTACGGAAGAACGCGAATCCGGATGGATCGCGCACCCGATGAAGAAGCTGCCTGCGCGCACCGAGGGACTGCTGGGCGTGGTCGAAGTCGATGCGGGCGGGAAGGCCTGGCTCGCTCCAGTCAACAAACGCATCCGGCAATCGTCGCCGATCAGCGATCTGGGAGCTGCAGAGGCCGGGCAGCTGGTGCTCGCCGAGCGGACTGGACGATCAGAACGTTCGGGCGTGCGCGTCACGGAGGTCTATGGCGATCCACTGGCGCCCAAAAGCTTCAGCCTGATAGCGATAGCGAAGCTCGGGATTCCTCATGTGTTTCCCGACGACGTAGTCGACGAATCGGTTCAGGCAGCAAAATTGCAGGTCAGCGACTCCGCACGCGAGGATTTGCGTCACCTCCCGATCGTCGCGATCGATCCCGCTGATGCGCGCGATCACGACGATGCCATCTGGGCCGAACCCGATGGCAGCGGCGGCTACAGCGCATTGGTCGCTATCGCCGATGTCTCATTCTATGTCCGGCCCGGTTCCGCCATCGATCGCGACGCTCGCAAGCGCGGCAACTCGGTCTATTTCCCGGACCGGGTGGTGCCGATGCTGCCCGAGGTGCTTTCGGCCGATGTTTGCTCACTTAAAGAGGGCGAAGATCGTGCGGCCATGGCTTGCCATTTCCGCATTGGCCCTGACGGCAATGTGACCGACTATCGGTTCTCTCGTGCAATCGTGCGAATCCAACACAACATCGCCTACGAAGATGCGCAGGCTGCGATCGACGGAGGAGAAGCGCCCGAATACCTTCGGCATCTCTGGCAAGCGTGGCGAGCGCTTGAGGACGCGCGGCATCGTCGTGACCCTCTGGAACTCGAAATTCCCGAGCGACGGGTGAAGTTGGACGAGCAAGGCCAGATCGCCGAAATCGCGGTCCGCGAGCGGCTCGATGCGCACCGCGTGGTCGAGGACTTCATGATTTCGGCCAATGTCGCGGCGGCAAAGGCGCTCGAAGCGAAGACGGCGCCGGTGGTCTATCGCGTCCACGAACCGCCTGCCCGAGAGAAGCTGATTACGCTGCGCGAATACCTCCAGACGTTGAACCGCAAGCTTGCGCTGGGTCAGGTCATCACACCCGGGCTGTTCAACCGTATGTTGAAGGACGTCTCCGACGAATCCGAAAAGGCGATGGTTATGGAGGCGGTGCTGCGCACGCAGACCCAGGCTTACTACGGACCTTCGAATGCCGGGCATTTCGGGCTGGCTCTGGGCTCCTATGCGCATTTCACCTCGCCGATCCGGCGTTACGCGGACCTGTTGGTCCATCGTGCGTTGGTGGATGCATACGGGCTCGAACAGCCGAAACCGTCGGGATCCATGCCTCCCACCACGGGACTGTCCGATCGCGATCGGGACAACCTCCAACAAATCACAGATGCGATCAGCGGGACTGAACGTCGGGCCATGGAGGCCGAGCGTGAAACGATTGATCGTTATGTCGCAGCTTGGCTTTCAGGCCGCGTCGGGGAAACTTTCGAGACGCGCATCACCGGGGTGCAAAGCTTCGGATTCTTTGCAACCATCGTCGGACTTGGCGGCGATGGATTGGTACCGGTTTCGACACTGGGGTCCGAACGCTTCCGTCACGATGAAAAAGCACAAGCCCTGATCGGCGCAGACACGGGTACTCGCTACTCGGCCGGTGACAGGCTCCAGCTTCAGCTTGCGGAGGCCAATCCGCTCACCGGTTCGCTCAAATTCGTGCCTGTCGACGCCGATGGCCAGCCGATCGAAGCGCGCGGCAAGCCACCTCCACCACGACGCGGCGGGCACAAGAAGGCAGGCAAATACAAGGCTGGAAAGCGCGGCCGCCCCGGCAACATTCGTCACCAGGGACGGCGACGGTAGTCAGACACCGTGATCGCTGGTCTTTTCGTCGTAGTCGGACGGGATCACGTAGAGCGGGCAGGGCAAGGTGCCTGCGGCCGAAGAGAAGTGCGAGACCAGCGGTCCCGGATTGTTGCCCTTTGCCGCACCAAGGACGAGCGCGGCTACCTCGGGGTGGTTCTCGAGAAACTCGACCAGGATGCGCTGCCCGTTGCCGATCTTGACCGAGATGGTCGGCATAATGCCACTTTCGGCCAGCAGGTTTCCGGCTACGCCGTGTGCAAGCATTTCGGCTCGATCGCGCGCCTCTTGCTCGATTGTCGCCTGAACGCCGCCAAACGCGCTGACATTCTGTTGCGGGACCAAAGCCAGGATATGAACCGCCCCGTCAACCGAAACCGCGCGCCGTGCCGCGAAACGCAGCGCAGAGCGGGCTTCCTCGGTTTCATCGATAACGACTAGAAATGTCCGCATGGCTCTGTTTCGTTATGAATAGGTATCCTGTCAAATTGTCGGGGCGCTAAACCCTTGCTCGCTGCGCGCGAATTCGCCACACCGAACCCGCAAAGGCGGTGACAGGGAGTCTCAACGCGCAATGTCTATCGAACTCAAGATGCCGGCGCTTTCCCCGACGATGGAGGAAGGCACGCTGGCAAAATGGCTGGTAAAGGTTGGGGACGAGATCCGCTCCGGCGATATCATGGCCGAGATCGAGACCGACAAGGCCACCATGGAGTTCGAGGCCGTCGACGAAGGCACTCTGGCCGCGATCCTGATCGAGGAAGGAACCGAGAATGTGCAGGTTGGCGCGGTCATAGCCATGCTTGCCGAAGATGGAGAGGATGTGAGCGACGTGAGCGCGCCAAGCGGCGAAGCGACATCTGCTCCCGCGCCTGCGCCTTCCGCTCCAGCAAACGAGGACGGTCCTGCCGCCACGCCAACTGCACGCAAGCTGGCGGAAGCAAACGGCATCGACCTAGCGGGGATCAGCGGCACCGGGCCCAAGGGCAAGATTACCAAAGGCGATGTCGAAGAAGCGATCGCAGCGGGTGGAAGTGGACCTGCACCTGCTGCAGCTCCAGCGCCTGCTCCTGCGCCTCCCGCCTCGGGCGG
>CAZJZO010000082.1:0-16275 GCA_964550495.1 uncultured Porphyrobacter sp.
GCGCGCTCTCTATAGCGCTGGGGACGCAGACCGTCGCTTCGGAGACCACCACGATCGCCATCGGGTTCTCGGCGGACGCGCTTGAAAACGGTGCCTTGGCGGTGGGCGACAATGCTCGCGCTGAAGCGAGAAGCTCGATCGCGCTGGGGGATGAAGCGCGGGCGACCGCAGAGAACGCGAGCGCGCTGGGGCGGCGTGCGAGGGCGCAAGGAGCATCCTCAATTGCTATCGGCGGCGATGGCGACGATGACGATACGGGCGGCACTCTCGGGGCGCAGGCGCTCGGCACGCAAACCTCTGCTCTTGGCGCGGACGCCTTCGCCGATGGGGTAAATACCACCGCACTTGGTGCAGGCTCCAATGCAACCGGCGTTCAATCGACCGCTGTCGGTGCCGGTGCGGGTGCGAGCGGCGTGGGCGCGCTGTCGTTTGGCGCTTTCTCACAGGCTCGCGGCAACTTCTCGACCTCCTTGGGCTTTGCCAGCTTCGCCCCTGCCTTGCAGTCGACCGCCATCGGCAGCGCCTCGCAGGCCACTGGTGAGAATTCGACCGCCGTCGGTCGTCAGGCGCTTGCCCGCGCCAATCAAGCGACCGCGCTTGGAAATGGTGCCACCGCCGACTTCGCGGCTTCGACCGCTGTAGGCACCGGGGCGACCACCACTGCCGCAAATCAGGTGACGCTTGGTGGCGCCGGCAGCTCGGTGCGCATCGGTGATCTCGAAGCCTCGACACTGGCGCAGCAAGGTCCGGTCGATGTCGTAACGGTCGACCAGAACGGGACGCTCGGTCGCCAGCAGGTTGCGACGGCGGCTTCGGTGCAGAATGTCCGCACCTCGCTCAACGCCTTGTCTCAAGTTTCTGATGCGCAGTTCGGGCAGCTTGAAAGCAGCGTGCTCGCGCTCGATGGCCGGGTGAGCGGGCTGGAGTTCCAGCTACAGGATGTCGACGAGCGCCTGACCGGCGGGATCGCGGCGTCGATGGCGCTTGGTGGCCAGATGGTGGTGCCCGACAGCACGATCTCATTCAGCCTCAACGCCTCGACCTACCAGGGCGAGCAGGGCTTTGCCGGATCGATCGCGGCGCGGGTGTCTGAGCGGGTCTACATTTCGGCCGGCGTGGCCGGCTCGACCGCCCCCGACAGCACCGGCGGTCGCGTGGGTGTCGCGTTTGGATTCTAGCTTGCGAGGGCGGACATTGAGTTGGTGTTCTCAATGTCCGCCTTCACCCCCAAAGGCAGTCACTAGATTCTTGCGATCGGATGACCGCTTTCGGACACTGTTTCTGTAGGTGCGAATGTCTGAGACTGGGGCGCAAAACGACATGGATGTGCCGCAAATATCCTACGAGCGATGAGCGTCCTACATCTCTTTTTTCATGTTTTTTTCATGGAAATGCAGACCATCTCTTCTAAATCATTGAAAAGATGGTGGGCGCGGCAAGGATTGAACTTGCGACCCCACCCGTGTGAAGGGTGTGCTCTACCACTGAGCTACGCGCCCATCGCTGGCCCTAGCGGCCTCGACAGGGGCGGGCCTTTACTGCGCGCATTCGCGCTTGGCAAGCGTATCGCGGGTTCGATCTCAGTTGGCGATCAGGCTCCGCAGCCGGCTCAGCAGCGTCGCAGCCTCGGCTTTGGACACCGCGGATGTGCTCGGTGAGTTGGGACATTCGAGACAATAGGCTTGTACGCCGCTCTCGCCGCTTAGAACCTGGACGTCGCTGGTCAATCGCGCCAGCAACTGCATGCGCTGGTGGGCGGCGAGAGCGAATATGTCGCTTTGCCTGTATCGCGAACTTTCCGACGCGGTTCCATTTGCCACCAGGCGGCGGATCAGCGAATCGTATTGTCCGGTTGCCTGGCCGAGGAATCGCGAATGCCACTCTCCGTCGGCCAGTCCCGCTTCGTTTGCGGCCCAGGCGAGGGCATCGTCGAGCCCGCCAAACTGGTCGACCAGACCCTGCTGACGCGCGGTGCCGCCATCCCAGACACGGCCTTGAGCAATCCGGTCCACTTGCGCCTTTTCGAGTCCGCGCGATTCGCCGACGCGGGTGAGAAATTCGTCATAGGTGTTGCTGACCGATGCTTGCAGGATCGAGTCCACTTCGGGGGTTAGGCCAGCAATCAGATCGGGCTGGCCTGACAATGGTGTCGTGCGGAACCCATCCGCATTGATACCAATGTCGGCGGCTGCATCTTCAAATGTCGGCAGGACCGCAAACACCCCGATCGAGCCGGTTACGCTCTCGGGCTGCGCGAAGATCCGATCCCCCGCTGTCGCCACCCAGTAGCCGCCGCTTGCGGCGACGTTGGCAAACGAGATCGCTACCGGGATGTCCTTTTCGCGATAGCGATCTATGGCGCGGCGGATCTCTTCCGATGCCGCAACAGAGCCGCCCGGTGAATTGACCCGCACCACCAGGGCTGCGAAGTCGTCGTCGAGCGCGTCGTCCAGGATCTTGGCAATTCGTGCTCCGCCAGCGGTGCCCGGCCCGGCATCGCCGTCGACAATCGTTCCGGAGACGGTGACGATCCCGATTGTCTTGCCATCGTCGGCAGACGGATTGGCCGCGAGGAATGTACCGAGATCGGTCTTTGCATATGAGCCGGGAGTGTCGCTCCAACTGTCTTCGCCGGCCAGTTCGGCAACCCGTTCGCCGAACTCTGCCGGGCTCCCAAGTTTGTCGACCAGGCCAGCGTCGAGCGCCGCCTGTGCGATATCGCCTTGCGAGGCTTCGACCCACGCGACCGGATCGCCGGTTACGCGATCGATCTGCGCTGCCGGACGGGCCTTTTTGACGTTGGCCTGCCACTCCTCCCACAAAGCCCCGAACAATCCCGCGAGGTTTTCGCGCGCTTCATCCGACATCGAATTGCGCGAATAGGGTTCAACAGCGGACTTGAATGTCCCGACGCGATAGATTCGGGCGTTGATGTTCAGGCGGTCGAGCAAGTCGCCGTAATAGAGGTTGCTGCCACCCGGCCCGGCGACGATCGCGCCTCCGATTGGATCGACCCAGACTTCGCTCGCATGCGCGGCGAGATGCAGGTGATCATCGCCATAGACCAGCGAATAGGTCAGCACGGGCTTGTCGGCCTTGCGCACCCGGTCCATCGCTTCGCCGATTGCCTGCATGTGAACCTGGCCACCGCCGATAAAGCCGCTCATATCGAGCACAACCGCTTTGATCCGGTCATCGGTCGCAGCGGCATCGAGTGCTCGCACAAGGTCATGAACGCGGTATTCGCCTACCGGTGCTTCCCCACTCAGGAGAGTGGCGATGGGGTCGATCTCGGATCTTTCTTCAACGACAAAACCATCAAGATCGATCAGCAAGGCCCCGTCGCGGACCTGACCCGGGCTCGGACGGGCCGAAAGAACCGCAAACAGGGTGACAAAGAACAGCAGCATGAAGAGCAGGACCAAGCCATCCTTGATCCCGACCAGCAATTTCCAGACCTTGCCTGCAAAACTCATGCGCGCCCATTCCTCTGTTGTAATCTCGCCACTCTGGCGTGTTGGTATTTAGGTCGTCTTACCGCAAACTTCCATGGGGAGCGGTGGCGAGAATGGGTTGAGTGGCCGACAGCACTCGTCTAACGGCGTGGCTTTAATGACAGACACTGCCAACACATCAGCAGATCAGGATCGCTTTCCCGCTGGGCGTCTGGCTTTTCCGCATCGCGATCTGCTCGGCATCGGCCAGCTGGAACGGCACGAAATCCTCTACCTTCTGGCTCAGGCGGAACAGTGGGTCGAGCTGAACCGGCAGAGCACAAAGCATGTCGGACTGCTTGGCGGTTTGACGATCATCAACGCCTTTTTCGAGAACTCAACGCGCACATTGCTGAGTTTCGAGATCGCCGGGAAACGGTTGGGCGCCGACGTCGTAAACATGCATGCGGCACAGAGTTCGGTCAAAAAGGGGGAAACCCTGATCGACACCGCGATAACGCTCAATGCAATGCGGGCCGATGCGATTGTCATCCGTCACGGCTCGAGCGGCGCAACGCGGCTGATTGCGGACAAGGTCGATTGTCCGGTCCTCAATGCGGGAGACGGCAGCCATGAGCACCCGACGCAGGGTTTGCTTGATGCATTGGCGCTGCGCGAAAAGCTGCGCGAACGCGGCAATTCAGGCGAAGACTTCACCGGGCTGACCGTGACGATTTGCGGCGACATCCTGCACAGCCGAGTGGCTCGTTCAAACATCCTGTGCTTGCAAGCGATGGGCGCGAGCGTGAGGGCATGTGCCCCTCCGGCGCTGATGCCGATCGGGATTTCAGCGATGGGCGTGGAACCATTCCACGACTTTGACGCCGCTCTGGCCGGAACCGACGTCGTGATGATGCTGCGCCTGCAATCTGAGCGAATGGCGGGACAGTTCATCCCTTCGGCGCGCGAATACCATCACCTCTACGGTCTCACAAAGGATAGGCTCGAACGGGCTGCACCCGACGCGCTGGTCATGCATCCCGGGCCGATGAATCGCGGTGTCGAGATCGACAGCGAAGTGGCCGATCTGCTCGATCGATCGATCATCACGCAGCAGGTCGAAATGGGTGTGGCCATTCGGATGGCCTGCCTCGACATCCTGACCCGGTCGGTTCGCGGCATGGAGGGGTGGGCGGAATGAAACAGTTGCGCCCATTGACGATTACCGGCGGGAGGCTGGTTACCGGCAAAGGTATCGTCGAAGGCTCGTTGCGGACGGTCGATGGAACGATCGAAGCCGCCGGCCCCGATATACAACCCGGCGCCGAGGACGCTGTTTTAGACGCCAAGGGCCAGCTTGTTGTTCCGGGCCTCGTCGATCTTGGCGTGTTTGCGATCGACAAACCCGCGTTCCATTTCGGCGGTATTACGCGCGCGGCGCTGATGCCGGATCAATCCCCGCCACTCGATTACCCGAGCCGCGTCAACTACATCGCGAAGAGCGGAAAGCCCGATTTGTGGGTCCATCCGCTCGCTGCCGCCACGCGCGGTCTTGCCGGCACGGAACTCGCCGAGATTGCTTTGATGCGCGATGCAGGCGCGCGCGGGATTGCCACCGGTCGGCATTGGATTGCGAACTCGGGCGTCATGCTGCGGTTGCTGCAATATGCGGCGATGCTCGACTTGGTTGTGGTGGTGCATAGCGAGGATGGCGGACTGACGGGTGAGGCCGCTGCGACGGCGGGCGAGATCGCCACACGGCTTGGATTGCCGGGCGCGCCAGCCGAAGCCGAGGCGCTCGCGATCGCGAGGGATGTCGGGCTCGCCGAAATGACAGGTGCGCGCGTCCATTTCCGTCAGGTCACCACCAGGCGGGGGTTCGAGCTGGTGCGCGAGGCAAAATCGCGCGGGGCCAACGTCACATGCGGGATTACGCCTGCGCATTTCATGCTGTCCGAATTGGACACGGCCGACTTCCGCACATTCATGAAGCTATCGCCGCCGTTGCGAAGCGAGGCCGACCGTCAGGCTGCACGAGAAGCGATCGGTGCGGGAGTGGTCGATGTCATTGCGAGCGGTCACGATCCGCGCGGTCCGGAAGGCAAGCGGCTGCCATTCTCGGATGCCGAACCCGGGATGGCTGGCTCCGAAACGCTTCTGGCCATGACATTGAGCCTCGTGCGCGACAGCATAATCGACATGCCACGAGCATTCGAATTGCTCGCCGGCACCCCTGCGGAACTGCTTGGAGTCGATGCCGGCGCTCTCGCGGCAGGCTATCAGGCGGACATTGCCATAGTCGATCCCGAAGCGCCCTGGTTCGTCGATCGAACCAAGATGGCTGCAACAGCCGACAACACGCCGTTTGATCGTCTCGGCACGCAAGGGGGTGTATCAGCGCTTATCAAGGGCGGCGTGGAGATCGAACTCTAATCGAAGCGCCCTGTGCGTTGCATGCGGCGCACAAAAAATGCCCCCGGAACTCTCGTTCCGAGGGCAGTCTCGCTGAAGTTGGGTATTGCGAAAGACCTAGCGCGATCGGGCCGCGATCCGAACACCGCTGTCGATTGCGCCTTTGGGCGGATTTGACTTGGCGTATGCAAAGCAGCCGCGGCCGGAAGATTTGACTGCGCCGCACATGGCGCGCGCGCTGCGCGGGCCGAAACCGGCCGCTGCAAGGCGATAGAAAATCTTACCGTTCACTTCGGCTTTGGTGATCACGACATCGTGACCCTTGAGGGAAGGGAAGCGCTTCTTGAATTCGCTCCACTTGGCCTTGGCGACCGCACGATTTTCAAAGCTGCCGAGCTGGACCATGTGGGTATTGGCCGACTTGTCGCTGCTGGCCGAACGCGTAGCTGCCATGCGGCGTTGCGGAACCTTCTTGGAAACGCGGCGCGGAGCCTTGCGCTCTTCGGCGGTCTTTTTCGGAACGGTCTGCACGACGGCATTCGATACGAAACGCGGCGCGTTCGACGCGGCCGGTTTGGCAACAGTCTGCTTGGCGACCGCAGGCTTCGCGACCGGCGCCTTGGCGACCGGCTTGGGGGCCGGCTTTGCGCTTGGCAGAGGCTGGACGACCGGGTTTGAAGTGGTCGCAGCAAGGATGCTGGACACCGTCGGATTCGGTTTGGCTTCGGTCTTCTTTGCGACGGTGACCGGTTTGCGCTCTTGCGCCGGAGCTTCGACCAGATCGGCATCGCTCAGCTCTCGTGCGCCGTCGGCCTGAAGTGCAGCTTCGGCTACCATCGCCTGCTGGCCAGGGAAATTCGAAAGCGCCAGATGAGCGGGCACGCCGCCGGCGTTGGAAGGCTGGACGCGCAGCAGATTTGCAACGCGCAATTGCACGTCTTCAGGCTTGGAAGTGGCAGCCCAATCGCTGAGTCGAGCATCGAGCTGATCGGCAGGCACGTCTTCGGCGGCCATTACGCGTGCGCCGCGCCAATTGCCTGCGAGCGCATAGCTGTAGGCAAGGTTCTGGCGCACTTTGGCGCTGTTTTGTCCCGAACGCAGCGCATTCACGAGGACGTGAACACCCCGCTCAGGTTTGCCTGCGAGCGAGAAAGCAAGGCCGAGATCGGCCGGATTGATCGCGCCTTCCCAGTCGGACAGCACTTCAATTGCGCTGGCCTGGTCACCAATGGCGGTCTTTGCCAGCGCGTAGCTCAGAACCGTTCGCGGATCCTGGTCGCCGAGTTCGATGGCGTCGCCAAAGCTCGTGGCTGCAGCTTCGAACCGGCCAGCTTCAAGATAGGCTGCGCCAAGCAGGGCGCGGAAACCGGAATTGCGCGGTTCGGCAAGAACCGCCGCTTCGGCATGCTTGATCGCCTTGTCGGCCTTGCCCTTTTCGAGCGCAGCCTGCGCCTTGTTGAAGGACGTCTCGGCGCGCGGCGCTGCCGAGGCGGTGCACCCGGCCAGAGCGACACTGGCCAGAGCCGTTGTCATGATGAGGCCGATCTTCGGACCGTACATGCGCTGATGTGGTTTGTGAGCCATGGTGAGTGTCCTCTCGGTGGTCCTGTGTGTCAGTTCGAAATTCAGTTGCGTTTCATGCGCTGAGCCAGCGCTTCGAGGTCGTCTATCTGTTCGAGCATCGCATCGAGCGCTTCGGTCACCAGCGCTTGCGAACTCTTGCCGTGCATTGTGGCTGCGAGGCGCAGCTTGAGATGGCGATCGGCGTCGAGCCGGAGGGTAAAGGCCGCTCGGTGTCCCTTCTTCGCGGCTTTCTTTGCCTTCTTCGGAGCTTTCGGCTTGTTTGTCTTGACCGGAACTTCCGTTTCCGCGCCATCCATGGCTGCGTCCGCGAGAACGCGGTCTTCAAGCTTCTTTTGCTGACGCTTCACAACGGGACTGGCGGCATCGACTGCATCCTGGTTCGCCGCTTCCGGCGTGATCGGGACGATATCGGCTCCGGACTCGTCGTCCTGGCCCATGTCGTTCCAGCCGAGATCCTCAAGCGCCTCGTCGGCGACCGTCTCGGGGAGTGGAGCGAGTTGAGGACGCATGGCCGGCTTTGCGCCGCCCTTGCGAGCGAGCAATGTCGGATTGAGCGAGGCGAAACTGGCTTCGGACATTGCGTCTCGGGCCTTTTACTGCGCGACCCGGCGACCGAAGCCACCGCCGGCCGGACGACCGCCAGCAGCGGCTACTTGGCCACCCGGTGCTGCAAACACAGTGCGGCGGAAATTCTTCTCGAGGCGGTCGGAAATGTACTTCCACAAGGCAGTGATTTCCGCTGCGCTGCGGCTTTCCGGATCCACTTCCATCACCGTTCGACCATCGATCATCGAGGCAGCGAAATCGGTGCGGTGGTGCAAAGTGATCGGGGCAACGGTGCCGTGCTGCGATAATGCGACGGCGGCTTCCGAAGTGATCTTGGCTTTCGGGGTCGCGGCATTGACGACAAACACGAGCGGCTTGCCGGCGCGCTCGCACAGATCGACGGTTGCGCCGACTGCGCGAAGATCGTGTGGGCTGGGACGGGTCGGTACCACGATCAATTCGGCAACGCCGATGACCGACTGGATCGCCATGGTGATGGCTGGCGGTGTGTCGATGACCGCCAGCTTGAACCCTTGCTGGCGCAGAACCGCCAGATCATTCGCAAGCCGCGAAACGGTGGTCTGTGCAAATGCGGGATATTCCGCTTCGCGTTCGTTCCACCAATCGGCCAGCGAACCCTGTGGGTCGATGTCGATTAGGACGACCGGTCCAGCGCCTGCACGCTGAGCCTGAACGGCCAGATGTCCGGACAGGGTCGTTTTCCCCGATCCACCTTTCTGTGATGCCAAAGCGAGTACACGCAACGCTTGGTCCCCCTGGAATTAGCCCGTTGGTGCCGCCCAATTGCGGCTGGATGAGAAGGGGGATCGCAGACTACCCCTAATTTTGAGTTAATGAGCGCGGCAGGAAGCCAAGCGCGGACGCATCAAATCTGTCGGCGAATTCTATGCGCGCGCAAGCCGAATGACCTTGGCAACCAATTCCTAACGGTTTGTTCACTATGCTCGGCCACACATCGGCAATAGCCCGCCCGCGCCACTTTTACGTGCGCGAAGTTCGAAGGGCGAAAGGTATAGAAGGAGTGGCCGTCATGACCGTTTCCCGCATTCATCTTTCCACGCAAGTCTGCGGCATTTGCGGCGCTGTCCTGCTTGGTCTGGCCTCGGCCCCGGCGATGGCGGACGTGAAGGCCGGTGTGGATGCCTGGAGTGCAGGTGACTACAATGCTGCTGTCAATGAATGGCAACTGCCGGCTCAGAACGGGGACGCCGACGCGCTGTTCAATCTGGCGCAGGCCTATCGCCTGGGACGCGGGGTTGCGGCCGATATCTCGCGTGCTCGCGAGCTCTACGCCGAAGCCGCGCAGAAGGGTCACGTCAAGGCTGCGGACAATTATGGCTTGCTGCTGTTTCAGCAAGGCGAGCAGAGTGATGCGATGCCGCTGATCCGCGCAGCGTCCGAGCGCGGCGATCCGCGCGCGCAATACATTATGGGCTTGGCCCACTTTAATGCCGATTATGCCGAAAAGGACTGGCCACGCGCCTATGCCTTGCTGACCTTGGCGCAATCGGCCGGGTTGCCGCAAGCCAGCCCGGCGCTTTCGCAGATGGACGAGTTCATTCCGATCGAGCAACGGCAACAGGCGCAATTGCTTGCCCGGGAAATCGAAGCGGATTCGAACAATCGCCGAGCGGCGCAACTGGCCGCGGTCGATCTTGGTAACCGTCCGGCGCAGCCGGTTTCTTCGGCTACCAACCGCACGCCGACCCCGGTGGCAGCGACACCGCGCGCCGTAATGCCTGTCCCGGTTGCGAATGCGCCTCGCTCGGCCAGCAACCGTTCCGGCAAATGGAAAGTCCAGCTTGGCGCCTTCGGCGTCCGATCGAATGCCGACAAATTGTGGCGCAAGCTGTCGGGAAGCAGTGCGCTTGCCGGCACCAGCAAGGTTCTGGTTCCGGCTGGCAGAGTTACCCGACTCCAGGCGGTGGGCTTTGCGTCGCGTGCCGAAGCGCAGGCGGCGTGCGCCACGCTGCAGCGCCAAGGCCAACCTTGCATGGTCGCCAAACCGTAAGCCAGCTCAGCCGCAAGGACTTTCCCTTGCGCCAGTGCCTGCTACCATGCTGTTTCAAGCAGTCAGGGTAGTGGGGACGCGCGGTTGAGTACGGATTCCGAACAGGGCAGCATTCCGGTCGAAGAAGTGCCGGGTGCGAATGAAGCGCAAGATGCGCATGACCCGACACTGATCCCTGCGAAAAACGAAGAACGGATTGCCAGCCTGGACTTCGTGCGCGGCCTTGCCGTGATGGGGATCCTGTTCGCCAACATCATGGCATTCGGCCAGCCCTGGACGGCCTATATGTACCCGGATGCGTTCCTGGTCGACGATGGCGATCCGACCGGTGTCTGGTGGATCGCGCAATTCGTCCTGATCGACGGCAAGATGCGCGGATTGTTCACGCTCCTGTTCGGCGCAAGCATGGTGCTGTTTCTCGAACGCGCCTGGGCACGTGGCGCCACCCGTTGGCTGCAGGCGCGGCGCTTGGTCTGGCTCGGCCTGTTCGGGCTTGTGCATTTCTTCTTTATCTGGCGCGGCGATATCCTGTTCCTTTACGCGGTCTGCGGGCTGTTCGCGTTGCTGCTGGTTCGGTTGAAGCCGCTCAATCTGTTTGTGCTGGGAGGCTTGGGTTACTTCTTTGGTGGCCTGTTCTTTGCCGGTGCGATGAGCTTTTCCTACCTCGCGGTCGATACCGAGATGGGGGAAAAACCGGCATTCTCGGATCTGCGCAGCCAGTCTCTGTCGGCCAAGGCGGAGAGCATCAAGGAAGCAGCGACCGACGGAAAGCTGATCTCCGAAGGCGATTATGTCGGGCTCGTAGCCAACAACTTTGCCGAGCACTGGAGTGATCCGTTGATGGCCTTGTTCATCGGCGTCTTCGAAACAATCCCGCTGATGCTGTTGGGTATGGCGCTGTACAAGGTCGGGGTGTTCGAAGGCCGGCTGAATCCGGGCAAGCAGAAGCTCTGGGGATGGATCGGATTGCTGATCGGCGGGGCAATCACTCTCGTCTTGGCGCTATGGGCGCGCGAGAACGGGTTCACTTACTTCGGCAACAAGGCGGCGATGATCGGATATTCGGTCTTTCCCAGAATCCTGATGGTGCTGGGGATGACAGCTTTGCTCGCAGTGTACGGGTTGCAGGTCAGGGGTTGGCTTGCAGACCGGGTCTCGGCTGCGGGTCGTGCAGCCTTCACCAACTACCTGGGCACGTCGATCGTCTTGATGTTCGTGTTCCACGGATGGGCCTTGGGCCTTTACGGAGAACTGAATCGGCCGCAATTGTACATAGTGGCGTTGCTCACCTGCGGCCTGATGCTGCTGTGGTCCAAGCCTTGGCTGGAGCGGTTCCGATATGGACCGCTTGAATGGCTGTGGCGGTGTCTGACCTATGGCAAGCTGTTCCCACTGAGGCGTTAGGGCGCTTCCTGGCTGGCCGACAAGAGAAACGCGGCCATTTCCGCGGCTTTGTCTTCGGGGAGAGTCAGAACGGCTTGGTTGACCGCAACGCCGATATCGCACTGCTCGGCGTGGGAAAGCGCCATTAGCGTCGCCATGTCGCCGAGTGCGGCCATCGATCGATCATTGATTCCGAGCTCGACCATCGCCTGCCCGAGACTGGCGAAGTCCGAATCGCTCGGCGTACCGTAGGCCTGCGGGTTTTCACGTCCGGCGGCGACCGCGTCGAAGAACGCCACGTTGCGATCGCTCATCAGCGATTTGGTGGCTCTGTCGGTTTCGCTGTTCCCTTCGAACGACCCGCTGGTCGATAGCAGCGCGCATTCCACAAGCGATCTTTCCCTGAGCGTTTCGTACAATTCCAGATCGGCCTGTGTGAGAGCGAGCATCTCCTGTGCCGGGGCCCTTGCTGCGAAAGGGATACTGCTGTTTTGCAGATCGATCACAAATCGCGCGCCGACCTTGGCCATGAACGCCTGATCGGTGAGCTTGGAATCGGGGATCGTGGAGATCTTCTTGAGCAGGCCGGCAAACTCGGCAGGATAGTGCTCCTTGATCGATTCCCACATCGGCCGAGTGGCCGGGTCGGACAAGATGCCCCGTTCGATTTCGCGCTCTTTCTGCTCGGGCGTCAACGAACATGCGGCAAGCATCACTGTAGCGGCGAGTATCAACCAAAGCTGCGCTATCGACTTCATGTGTCCCCCTTCCGGCCTGGGCCTGCCAGCAGGTTTATCTCCATTCATGCGGATCACAATTGCGATTTTGCCTTGCTATTGAGAATAATTCGCATAAATTGCTTTTGCAAACGCTTCGCAGGAGTGATTCTTAGACCGATGTATATCTGCATCTGCAACGCAATTCGGGAGAGTGACCTCCGTCAGGCCGCACTGGCCGACGGCGGAGACGCAGAAGCAACCTATGCGAAGCTGGGCAAGAAGCCCAATTGCGGCCAATGCCTTGTGAAAGCGGACAAAATTATCGACGAGGAACGCGCGCTCGCTTCTTGCGAAAACGTCGCATTATAAGCTGTTCGATCGCAACTGCGAACGGATCGCAAAACCCTGATAATAAACGAAAAAATTGCGCTGCCCCCTTGCAAATACGTGGCCGCAGCCTCTACCTATAGGCGAACAAATGCCAGTGCATTGATCTGGCTCAAACACGTTGCAGCAAGGGAAATTCCGCCATGAAGGGCGATGCGAAAGTCATCGAGTATCTCAACAAGGCTCTCACCAACGAGCTGACCGCGATCAATCAGTACTGGTTGCATTATCGCGTGCTCGACGACTGGGGCGTGGCCAAGCTAGCCGCTTACGAGCGCAAGGAATCGATTGAAGAGATGGAGCATGCCGACAAGCTCGCCGAGCGTGTGTTGTTCCTCAATGGCCTGCCGAACTTCCAGGCGATCCACAATCTGCGCGTCGGTGAGACGGTGGAAGAGATCCTGAAAGCCGACATGGCTTTGGAGGAAGATGCCATTCCGCTCCTGCGCGACGCCATCGAATATTGCGAAAGCGTCCGCGACTATGTCAGCCGCGATCTGTTCGCGCATATCCTCGACAATGAAGAGGAGCATGTCGATTTCCTCGAAACCCAGTTCGACATGATCGAGCGGATGGGTCTGGAAAACTACGTGCAGCTGCAGAGCAAATCCGCCGGCGAGGGCGGCCAAGCTTGAGCTTTTGCACTTTTACATTGACTTATTCAGTGCGAATCACTAAAACGGCGACCGCAAAGGCTGGTATTTATCGGTCCATTGCGAGAGATGGCGGTGCGGTCACAGTGATCGCTAATCGCGTCTAATCAAGGCCCGCAAGGAAACTTGCGGGCCTTCTGATTCTTTCTTTACAGTCCGTTGACACTAGTCAGCACAGTAACTATCTCTTTGGTATGACTTTGAGGCCGCTTAGGTAGCTCATTTTCTAGGGATGGCGAAGTTATGTGACTTCGCGTCTAATCGAGGCCTGTGCTCTTGAGCACAGGCCTTTGATTTGTCGGGGGCGGCTGTGTATTTGCTATTCATTGATGAGTTCGGTCATGAGAATACTTTGGGCAACGATCAATGCCCCATCTTCGGGTATGGTGGCTTTGTCATCCCAGCAGAGAACTTTGCGGCATTCACAGGCGAATTCATAGATATCAAAGCAGCTGCGTTTAAGCCGCTATTCAAAGCCAAAGCATCAGTCTCTAAAGGGGCAATGGACCGAGACAAAAAGACTGCAGACCGGGTTGCTAAGATACTGGACAGGATAAACGGGCAAAAGCCTATAGATTACTTTTCTGATCCACTGATCCGTAGAGTCGTTGCCAGTTACGAAGTGAAAGGGTCAGAGGTCTTCTCAACGAGCTATTTTACGAAGCTCCACAAAAGATCTGTCGAGAGAGGCAATCATACTTACGAACGGCGTCGAATAAAGACTCCTGCACGGCATGCTACGCGCCTTATGAGCTCTTTATCTCACTATGGTGGGCAAGTTTTCTTTGTTGGATTCCACAGAAACGAGGGGCCTCATCTTAGGCGCCATGAAAAGGTTCATGTTGCAATGGTTCCTGACGTTATTGAAAAAGCGCACGAAATTGCCTCATCGCGTGGAACCACAATGAAAGTCATATTCGATCATCATTACACTGATGTTGGGGATTCCATAGGGCCGTATGGTAAGCAAACTGGCCTTGTTCGAAAGTCACGATGCGACCGCGCTCGTGAGATAATTATCTCGAAAGGCTTTTTTAATCATCTAACTGAGCCGATTTTCAATGCCAAAAGCCATTATTCTCAAGGGATACAGGCTGCTGACTGGATATGTTCGATGCTAAAGATTTCGTTTTTGGCGCACGTGGAGCACAAAATTGCACTGCAGACCTTCTCGGGCTTGATCGATCAACATTTGCTCGGGAACGTCACTGAGAACTCTATTCTGCGAACTTCTCTTGGTCCGAAGATTGGTCCTTGGTTCCAAAGTCAGGTTGCACTTCCTCTTGAAGGAGGGGCTGATCGGCTTGGTTAGTTCCGTTTTCTATGTTTAGATCTGATGGTGACGAATCAGAGTCGCTTTGCCTAATCCTGATCGAAAATCCTCTTTTCGTGATTTGCATAGAAATATCGCGCCCAAGGACAATTGCTAGGGCCAATACCAACAAGATTGCCGCTGAGGCGATCCACACTTCCATATATGCCTCCGATGCAAGTTAGCTTTGAGGCTTTGAAGTGATGAAGGTGGCGATACCAATCGAGGCTTACGTTGTCAATGTGTTGACTGGTCTTCTTGCCCTCGCGCTGCCATCAGGGTCTCTCGGAAAAAGAACCAAAGGCCGGTTATCAGGCAAGCAATCGTGGCGACCCACAGGATAGCGATTAGGGTGCCGATCCGGGCGTCGACATAGGTCGATACGAACAGCAGCGCTATCACAACGCTGATGATTGCTGCGGCGCCGGTTGACACCATGATTGCGCGGCGCGCGAGTTGGCGGCGTGCGCATAGCCAATCGACCTCACCCGTAACACGAGAGGCTTTGGCCGGGTCATCGTGCGATTCCAGCCGCTCAATTCGCCCGGCGATCCAGTTCAACCGCGCGACCATCACATTCATGATACTGCCGATGCCGACCAGCAGGAACGCGGGCGCGAGGCTGGACTGCAGCGCCTTGGTGACGGCAGGCGTGCTCGAGGTCCGCTCGATCAGATCGGTGGCCAGATCGACCGGAACAAGCAGGTCAAAGATCACGATTTATTCGACCCGCTGGAATAGTTGCCGCCGCCGCCCTTGTTGGCGTTGTAGGGGTTCTTTGGCGATTTGAGCACCACGCGGACCGGTACCGCCTCGAAGCCAAGCTTTGCGCGAATACCGTTCACCAGGTAGCGTTCGTAGCTCTTGGGCAGATCGTCGAGGCGCGTCCCAAACACCACGAAACGTGGAGGGCGGGTTCCCGCTTGGGTGATGTAGCGCAGCTTGATCCGGCGTCCGCCAGGGGCGGGCGGGGGATTGGCTTCAAGCGCATCGTCGAACCAGCGATTCAGTGCGGCGGTCGGCACCCGTTTCGACCAGCTTGCGCGCAATTCGAATGCGGCGGCGAGCATCGGATCGAGCCCCTTGCCGGTCTTGGCACTCACCGCAAACAATGGAAGCCCGCGAACCTGCGCCAAGCCATCGTCGAGTGCGGCGCGAACGCCATTGAACAGGCCACTGGGATTTTCCGCCACATCCCATTTGTTGATTGCGATCATCAGCGCGCGCCCTTCTTCAAGCGCGAGGCTGGCGATCTTGAGATCCTGATGCTCGAGGCCCTGCGTCGCATCGAGCAACAGCACCACGACTTCCGCGAAGTCGACCGCCCGGCGGGCATCGGCAACCGAAAGTTTCTCAAGCTTTTCGGTGACATTGCGCTTCTTGCGCATCCCGGCTGTATCGATCAGGCGAATGTCGCGCGTTTCTCCCGATTTCGGGTCTGTCCATTGCCAATCGATCGCAATCGAATCGCGCGTGATTCCCGCTTCAGGACCGGTCAGGAGGCGATCTTCGCCCAGCAGCCGGTTGATCAGCGTCGACTTGCCGGCATTGGGCCGTCCGACAATCGCAAGCTTCAGCGGGCCAAGTGGTGCATCCTCATCTGGGTCTTCGTCCAATTCGGGGGCTTCCGCAGCGGCATCCGCTTTTTCGCCGATGATCGGCCACAGCGCGCCGAACAGGTCCGCCACGCCTTCGCCATGCTCTGCCGAAAGCGGCACGGGGTCGCCGAGCCCGAGCGAATAGCTTTCGAGCACGCCGCTTTCGCCTGCCGAACCCTCGGCCTTGTTGGCGACGAGTACGATCGGCACTTCGT
>CAZJZO010000083.1:0-16255 GCA_964550495.1 uncultured Porphyrobacter sp.
TCTTGCCGTGGTCGACATGGCCTATAATCGTAACCACCGGTGGACGCGGCTTCAACGTTTCTTCCGGATCCACATCCTCTTCGGTTGAGATGTCGACATCGGCTTCCGACACACGCTCAATGTTGTGGCCGAATTCTTCGACCAGAAGCTCTGCCGTGTCGGCGTCGATCGTCTGGTTGACGGTGACCATCATGTCGAGATTGAACAGCGCCTTCACAAGGTCTGCGCCCTTTTCTCCCATCCGCTTGGCGAGTTCGCCAACCGTGATGGCTTCAGGCACAACGACATCGCGGACCTGCTTTTCGCGGGGCTTCTGCGAGCCCCCGCCCTGCATCCGGCGCTCTTTTTCGCGGGCGCGCTTGAGGGCGGCGAGCGAACGCGCACGGCGCCCCTCGTCCTCGTTGAGAGCTTTGGTGACGGTCAGCTTGCCCGAGCGACGCTTGTCCTTGCCGCCCCCGCTTGGTGCCGCGGACCGCTTCTCTTCTTTCTTCTTCTTTTCCGGACGCTTGGGTTCCGGACGCGCAACCGGAGTGAACTTGCGTGCAGCTGGAGAAGGCGTCCCATCCTGCTTCGCACTCGGCGCTTCCTCGGTTTCCGCAGCAGCGGCTTCGGATGCAGCCTTGGCCTCTTCCTCTGCCAGCTTTTGGGCTTCTTCTTCGGCCTTGCGGTTTTCCTCGGCGCGTTTCTTTTCGTCTTCGGCAGCTTGCTTTGCCTTCTCCTCATCGCGTTTGCGGGCCTCTTCGGCCAGCTGAAGGCGCTGTTCTTCAGCCTCACGCTCAAGCCGCTTCACACGCTCTTGCGGCGTTTCCGTCGGGGGAGCGGGTTTCTTCTTGGCTGCGGGAGCAGGCGCAGGAGCCGGTGCAGGCGCAGGAGTTGGCGCCGGCGCGGCCTCAGGCGCGGGCGTTTCGCCGGGCTTAAGGAGCTTGCGGCGGCGCTTGACCTCAACCGCGACCTTGTTGGTGCGGCCGTGGCTGAAGGTCTGCTTGACCTCGCCCGGCTGAGCGCCCTTCAGGGTCAGCGGTTTACGGGTGCGTTTTTCTTTTTCGTCGCTCATTCTAGCTCGTTAGTCCTTCACGTATTCACAATGTCGTCGCCCACCGAAGCGAGGGGGTCACCCGGATTGGGCTGGACAGAATTGCCGGAATCGCTCCCGACAAAATTCGAAAGGCGGCTGATCGCCTGACCCACTCGGTTGGCGGCCCGAAGGTCGCCAGCATGACCCGAAATGCCCAAGTGGACGACATTTTCGCGGCCCAATGCCACAGACAGAGCCGCGCGGTCCAGTGGTATCACGGTCCCGCGAATTCCCGACCCTTCGGTTTCGGTTCCTACCCGCCACGCCTGATCAAGCTTTTTGCGTCCGTCTTCGCTGCTGTCGCTGGCGTGCAGCAGCATAGCAATGCGGCCGGTTCGAGCCTGTTCTTCGATCCGGTTTGATCCCAGAACCAGGTTGCCTGCACGCAGTTCGAGACCCAGACGATCAGACAGCACCCGCACTAGCGCAGAGAGCACCTGGTCCGGCAATTCATCCGAGTAGGAAAGCCCCACTTTGTCAGGGCCACCCTTGAATGCGCGCGCCAACGCACTCTTGAGCTGGCCATTCGCCATCGCGGTTTCAAGCGCGGCTCGATCTGGTTTGATCCAGGCGCCGCGGCCCGGCGCCTTGGCTCCGGGATCGGGCATGACCAATCCGTCGGGCGAAATTGCAAGCCGGATTAGAGAATCGCGCGAAGCAGTCTCCCCGGAGAGGATGCAGCGTCGTTCGCTCCCGGAAGCTTTGTCAGCCTTTGGGGAGTTGTCCTCGTCAACGATGTCGGGCGTCAGGCGCTCATTGGGTGGAGTCCGCATCAGCGGCCTCCTGAGAATCCGGTGCGGCGACCGGGGCTTCAGCGGCAGGAGCCGCGTCATCCTCGTCGTCGAACCAATGCGCGCGGGCAGCCATGATGATCTCGTTGCCCTGCTCTTCGCTCAGACCGTAATCGCCGAGTACACCGCCTTTGTCCTGCTCGCGCTGTGTTGGACGACGCATAGGCGGACCATCGGCGGTGTTGCGCCGGCGGGGCGCTTCGCGGCGCTTCGCAATCAGTTCGTCGGTGGCGAGATCGGCAAGATCATCGAGCGTCTTGATTCCGGCCTTGCCCAGAGTGACCAGCATTGCTTCGCTGAGATGCGGCATAGTCGCAAGATCGTCCTCGACGCCGAGCGCCCGGCGCGCCTCACGATGGGCTTCTTCCTGTCGCTCCAGCGCTTCCACGGCGCGGCTCTGCAGCTCTTCTGCAAGTTCTTCGTCAAAGCCCTCGATCGCTGCGAGTTCGGCGTTGTCGACATAGGCGACCTCTTCAAGCATCGCGAAGCCTTCGGCCACCAACAGCTGCGAAAGGGTTTCGTCGACGTCGAGCTCTTCTTCGAACATCTTCGACCGCTCGGCGAATTCCTTCGATCGCTTCTCGGATGCCTCTTCCTCGGTCATGATATCGATCTGGTGACCGGTCAGTTGGCTTGCGAGACGCACGTTCTGGCCGCGGCGACCAATCGCCAATGACAGTTGGTCGTCCGGCACAACCACTTCGATCCGTCCCTCTTCCTCGTCGAGAACGACGCGGGCAACGGTAGCCGGCTGCAGCGCGTTGACGACGAAGGTCGCGGTGTCTTCGGACCACGGAATGATGTCGATCTTCTCGCCCTGCAGTTCCTGGACCACAGCCTGCACGCGGCTACCCTTCATGCCGACGCAGGCGCCGACCGGGTCGATGCTGGAGTCATGCGAGATCACACCGATCTTGGCGCGGCTGCCCGGATCACGGGCGGCGGCCTTGATCTCGATAATACCGTCGTAGATCTCCGGCACTTCCTGCGCGAACAGCTTGCGCATGAAATCGGGCGCCGCGCGGCTGAGGAAAATCTGCGGACCGCGATTGTTGCGCTCAACCTTGGTAATCAGCGCACGAACGCGCTCACCTACGCGCGCAGCTTCGCGCGGGATCTGCTGGTCGCGACGGATAACACCTTCGGCCCGACCAAGATTGACGATCACATGGCCGAACTCGACCGACTTGATCACGCCGGTGATGATCTCCCCCGCACGATCCTTGAACTCTTCGAACTGGCGCTCGCGCTCGGCATCGCGAACTTTCTGGAAGATCACCTGCTTGGCGCTCTGAGCATCGATGCGACCCAGATCGACCGGCGGCAGCGGATCGACGATGAAATCGCCCAGCGCCGCGCCGTCCTGCAGCTTCTGCGCTTGCTTCAGATCGACCTGCTTGAAGTAGTCCTCGACCTCTTCAACGACCTCGACCACGCGCCAAAGCGTGAGATCCCCGGTCTGCGGATCGAGTTTGGCGCGAATGTCGTTCTCCGCACCATAGCGGTTGCGCGCGCTTTTCTGGATCGCCTCTTCCATCGCTTCGATCACGATGGATTTGTCGATCATCTTTTCCGAAGCAACGGAATTCGCAATCGCGAGCAGTTCAGCCTTGTTGGCGGAAATGGCACTGGCCATCAGTCGTCTGCCTTTTCTTCTGTGTCTTCGAGTAGTTCATCGGCGCCCGCTGCATCAAGCGGTTTGGTGGCTGCGATCAGCGCGTCGGTGAGGACGAGCTTAGCTGAATGGATCTGATTGCGGGGCAAAACCGTATTGCCCGCTTTGGTATCCTTGATCGAAACCATGCCATCTTCAATTCCGGACAGTTCACCCTTGTACGTGCGCTGTCCGTCGAATCCCTTGGTCATGACGATACGGGCTTCGAAACCGGCCCATTCGCTGAAGTCCTTGTCGCGAGTCAAAGGGCGATCAATGCCCGGGGAGGACACTTCGAGGTGATAGGCCCCCTCGACCAGCACCTCGCCGTTCTCCTCATGCGCATCGATCATGTCCGATACCCGACGCGAAAGCTCGGCGCATTGTTCTATCACCAACTGACCAGTCGCGGGATCCTCGGCCATGATCTGCAACGCTTCGCCGCCGTCGCCGGCCTCCGAAGGCATCATCTTCACGCGCACGAGATCGAAACCGAGCGCTTTCGCCTCGGGCTCGATAAGTTCAGTAAGGCGCGCCAGATCGGACATCGAACTCCATTGGTACCAACACGATAAAACAATGTCGCATCGTGCCGGCCCCTCGCGGCGCCAGCCCCTTCAAAGTTGCGACAATGTCGGGATGCGGTCCAATTAGGCGCGCTGCAGCGATAACGCAATAGGCTTGGAGTACATTGTTGGCGAAGGCGAGCCGATCTAGTGCCCACCGGTGATCCAGTGACGCGCAATATCGCGCAGGCGTTGGCGTTCGAGTTCATCGGAATTGTCGGCGAAATCCCGGACCGATAGCACCTGTTCCAAGGTCAATGGCGTTTCAAACTCCAGCGCATTGATTCCCTTTCCGGCACGCACGACGGTACCGAACTGGTCGATCCCCGCACATTGCAGAAATGCTGCATTGCCGACTGCAAGAGGCGTTTCGATCGAGATCTGCGCTCCGCTCTGCGACAGGTTCGCTACGATGCAGCGTCTGGTTTCGTAGATTGTAACAAGCTTGCCAGCGATGGAGAGCCGCAGACGCGCTGCACCACGCCGCCCGACCTGGGTTGGCGAATGGTTTGCAACAGGGTTGAGCGATCCACGCATGGACCGACGTAGTAACCGTTATTGGCTAGTTCGGTCCGAACGGTTGGCTACCGGATTGCACCTAGTCCGGCTGGCCTAGATCGCGCGCTCATCGTCGGTTTCGCCGCTCACCCATTTGCGAGCGGTTTCGACCAGCATACGCCGTTCGCGTTCTTCGAAGTTCTCATGATAGCGTCGGATATGGAGAACCATCTCATCCGAAATGGGCTCTTCGAAGCTTAGGGCATTGAGACCGAATTCGCTGCGGTTGACGATCACGAATTGATCGATCTTGCCGCATTTCAGAACCGCACCTTCGCCTTCGCGCAGAGAATCGAGAATGGCGATCTGCGCGCCATTTCGCGATAGATTCATCAGGATGCACTGATGGGTTCGGTCGACAGCCACCAAGCGGGCCGGCAAGCTCAAGCGCAGACGGGGTGCGGCGCGGCGACCAGTGTTGGGGACGGGATCTGCGTTGGGATCCGGTCGCGCTATTTCCAAAGCCAGATCGTTGAGTTCCCAGGCATCCGGCGCATGAAGTGCTGAGCGATCAATTGCCGACATCACGAAACCTGCGGGTATCCGTGGATTGCAGAAATCGATTCCTGCCGCAGCAACGCATCGCTCGATCTCGAAACCGAGTCAGGGTTGCGACGATCAATAGCGATACTGATTGTCATCGGCCCAACCGCCATTGTCTTCGCCGAACTGACCGGCAGTATTCTTGCGCTCCGAAGCATCTCCGCTGCGGTAACCCCAGCCTTCCTGGCCCATCTCACGGTTGTGCGCAGCTGCCTCGGCCCGCTCTTCGTAACGCTCGGCATGCGCGGCGACGGAGTCTGCAACTTTGGGAGCGGCGTAGAATGCTCCGGCGCTGATCAAAGCACCGAACCCAAAAATTGCCAGGAAGAACAACAGAAAGATGAACCGGATGCTCGTCCCAATTGAGTCGATCAAGTCGACCAGAACACGCATGACTTTCCCCTTAAACCTGCGTCAATCCGCAAGACTTAATGCGGAGATGTAAACAAGCCGTTAGGGTTGTGAGCGAAACAGGATATTGCGATTTGTCATAACCTTACCGGCGATTTTCGTATCGGTCGCGCGCGCTCTGCATTCCCTTTCGGAAAGACCTAGCGATCACTCTCTTCGAGCAAGCCGTGCTTCTTGATCGCATGGCGTAGCTGATCGTAACTCAAACCAAGCGCCTTGGCGGTTTGCCGCTGGTTCCAGCGATGCTTGCCGAGTGCGTGTTCGACGATCGATCGTTCATGAGCGTCAACTGCGGCTCGCAAATCATCGATGCCTTCGAAATCCAGCCCGTTGGCAGTGGCACCGTTGATCGATGCGGGCCCAGCTGGGGCGATGACGCTCTGTTTCGCGGGCGCAAGATCCGATCGGTGCGGCGGGGCCTTAGGCTTCCAGGGGCTCTCGAAAGGATCGAACTGCACGTAGGAGATCGGTTCATCGGGATCGTCCCAGCGATAGACGGCGCGCTCGATCACATTGCGAAGCTCACGGACATTTCCGGGCCAGGGATATTCTTCGAGCTGAACCGTCACATGGGGGGCGAAGCCGGGCCAGCCGTGCCAATCGAGTTCGGCCGCCATGCGCCGCCCGAAATATTCGGCCAGAACTGCGACATCGCCTTCGCGCACGCGCAAGGGCGGCAAAGTTATGACCTCGAAGCTCAGGCGATCGAGCAGGTCGGCGCGAAACTCGCCGGAAGCAGCCAGCGCAGGCAGGTCGTCGTTGGTCGCTGCGACAATCCTGACGTCGACCCGGATGGGGCGTGACGAACCAATGCGCGTCACTTCGCCATATTCGACGGCTCTCAACAGCCGCTCCTGTGCGCCCATCGACAAGGTGCCCAGTTCGTCGAGGAATAAAGTGCCCTTGTCGGCTTCTTCAAACCTTCCGGCGCGCGCTTTGGTAGCACCCGTGAATGCACCGGCCTCGTGTCCGAACAATTCGGCTTCGATGAGCGTTTCCGGAAGCGCCGCGCAGTTCATTGTCACCAACGGCTCTTCCCACCGATCAGACAGGCGGTGAAGACGTTCGGCGATCAATTCCTTACCGGTACCGCGCTCGCCTATTACGAGCACGGGACGGCTCATCGGTGCGGCACGGCTGGCGCGCTCGACAGCGTCGAGGAAGGCACCCGACTGACCGATAAACTGATTTTCGCGCTCCATGACCATTATGTAGTAAAAATTCCCAATGCTTGGCAACAGAAACCAACACCAAATTCTGGGTTTTATTGAAAACCCAATAATTTCCGAGACTTGTAGAGTTTGGCACACCCCTTGCTGTAATGTGAATGAACACAAGACACAAAGCTTTCACACCGAAGGGACCAACCATGTACAACCGCGAATTCTTCAGCAGCAAACTGGGCCAGGCCGCAATCGCCAGCATTGCCGCAATGACCGCTTTCGTTGCGCTGTCGACGCAGTTCAACACGAGCCAGACGCATTCGGCCTCTGCGATCGCCTATGACTCTGTCATGGTCGAAATCGCTTGAGCCAGAGGCAATGAGCAAGCCAACCCCAAAAGATTCCCTCGGGCCGGAGCATACAGTCCCCCCCGCGAAGACTCGTGCCAGCGCAAAGGATCACTCCCCCGCTGGCAGCGACACGCAGGCTCCGGTCCACCCCCTTTCGAGCCAGCTTAGCCCCGAGCCGGTTCCGCATCCCAAGGCGCTGTCGCGGCTCGACGCAGAAATCGAAAAGCTTCGCCGCAGCCCTACCCCTACCCAAGGCCGCCAAAACGGATCATACCAGGACCACAGTGAATCGCGCTCGGAACGCGACAATCCTTTTCTCGATGGAGTAGCCTTTATGGGCATTTTCAGCCGCACCCGTGACATCATCGCCGCGAACTTCAATGACATGCTCGATAAGGCGGACGATCCGTCCAAGATGATCCGCATGATCATCCTCGAGATGGAAGAAACGCTGGTCGAAGTCCGGGCAAGTGCGGCACGCACGATTGCCGATCAGAAGGAAATGCATCGCCACGTCGTGAAGCTCGACAAGCTGCAGGCAGACTGGTCGGAGAAGGCGCAGCTCGCGCTGTCGAAAGACCGCGAAGACCTTGCCCGTGCGGCGCTGGTCGAGAAAAAGAAAGCGGTCGACATGGCTGAACAGCTCAAGGCCGAGATTGCCGTGCTTGACGATGCCTTGCGCGCCTATGAGGACGACATTCAGAAGCTCCAGCATCGCTTGCGCGAAGCGCGCAGTCGCCAAACCGCAATCGCCGCACGTCTCGAAAGCGCAGAGAACCGGGTCAAGCTTCGCTCGCTGATGAGCACCGAACGCACCGACGACGCGCTGGCCAAATTCGACCAGATGGAGCGCCGCGTCGATTACGCCGAAGGCCGGGCCGAGGCCCTGTCAATTGCGGATCAGTCGGGCACACCTTCGCTATCGGACGAGATCGCTGCGCTCGAGGGCGCTGATGCGATCGACGATGAACTTGCTGAAATGAAAAAGGCGCTGGGCAAAGACGCGTCTGACAAAGGGGAATAATCGATGGAAGCCCTCCCATTCATAATGATTTTCTTCATCGCGCTGCCGTGGCTGGTGCTTCACTATGTAACCAAGTGGAAGACCGCTGCGACGATCACCAGCGATGACGAAGTGCTGCTTGAGGAGCTCTACAACCTCGCCAAGCGTCTCGATGAGCGCATGGACACGGTTGAGCGCCTTGTAGCGTCCGACGATCCCTCGTTTTCACCCGTAAAGCGCATCATGCACGACCAGGAAGTCGACAATCAGCAACTGCGCGAACTCGACCGCATGATGGCCGAAAAGAAAGGAGCCAAGTGATGAACAGCCCCCGCACCACGCTTTACCGCGACAAGTTCAATGCCAAGCTGATGGGCGTCTGCTCGGGCATTGCCGACTACACAGGAATCAACGTCTTCTGGGTTCGTCTGGGCGCCGTGTTGACGACAGTCTTCGCTCTGGGCCCGATCGCGATCCTGGCTTACATCGCTGCCGGCTTCCTCCTGAACAAGAAGCCCGCGCACCTCTACAAGGACGCGCAAGAGCAAAAGTATTGGCAACGCGTGCGGCAGAGCCCGCAACGCACCGCCCGCGAAATTCGTGCGCAGTTCCGCGACATTGACCGCCGCCTGGCGGGTGTCGAAGCACACTATGTCACGAGCAATCCGCGCCTTACGGCCGAGATCGAGCGTCTGCGCTGATCCAGGCTCCGATGGGAGACGACGAAAATGCCAATTTCGGAAGCAGTCACAATGGTGATGGTGATGGCGATCCTTAGCATCGGCGCTTTTGCCACCATCAATCTGATCCTGTCGCATCGACGCGAGATGGCGGCGATCAAGCAAGGCTCAGCTACGCGCGATCCGGACAAAGAGGAGCTGCGCGAAACGGTAGGCATGTTGCAAGACCGTCTCGCCGTGCTTGAGAGCATCGCCACCGACCCTGCACGACGCACGGCGGCCGAAATCGAAGATCTGCGCTGAAGCGCACACTGACACAAAGGAAAAGAAGCAGATGGACGCCGGAACGCTTGGAGTGATGATCCCGATCATTGCGATCATCATGGGGTGCACCATTCCAATGGTCGCCATTTGGGCCAAGCACAAACAGAAGATCGCCGAGATGGAGATCAAGACCACCGCCGAGCACACCGCGGAAAAGGCGGCGCAATATGCCTCGCAGGTCCAGGGCCTGGAAGACCGAGTTCGGGTGCTCGAACGCATTGTCACCGACAAGGGATACGACGTGGCAACCCAGATCGAGGCACTGCGAGACACTCGCGAGGTTGAGGAAACCGACAGCGGCGTGCCGCTCAATATCGCTCGCAAGGAGAATGCCTGATGGATTGGGGCAGTCCCGAATTCGTAGTCGCGATCGTCGCGATCAGCATGGTAGGCTGGATCGTCAACAACTGGATCCGCGCCAAGCATGGCTACGACCTGGAAGACGAATGGGGTGGTAAGACTGTTAAGAAGGATGACAGTGCCGAAACCAAACGACTGAAAGCCGAGAATCGCGAGCTGCATGGCAAGATCGACGAGATGCAGGACCGCATGATCGTGCTCGAGAAGATCGTGACCGACCGCGGCTACACCCTGTCCGAAGAGATCGAATCGCTTCGCGACAAGCCCTCCGCCGGACGCGCGGATAGCGGCGTCCCCCTGAACCTCGAACGCAAGGAACGCACATGAGCATCGACGCCGCAGCCACCATCGTTCCTCATCTGCCTTGGATCATAGGCGGCGGCTTGGCACTGGGCGCCGCAGGGATCGCTGGCTGGATTCACACCACTCGCCTGCGGATCAAGCATGGCTACCCGCTCGAAGGAGCCTGGGGCCAGACGCTGAAGCCGGCAAGCGACAACGAAGCCAAGCAGCGCGTTACATTGTTGACGCAGGAGAATGCCGAATTGCGCGCTGAGCTGGGCTCGGTGAAGGATCGGCTCGCCAACGTCGAACGTATCGTCACCGATGGCGGATATCACCTCGGCTCCGAAATCGACGCCTTGCGCGATCGCGCTCTCGAAGACCTTTCGGACAAAGGAAACGCATAATGTGGGGCGCTGACACACCTCTGGTCATCGACGCCTTGCAGATGGCAGCGATTGCTTCTGTCGTAGGCGGTGGCGCCGTGTTTGCGCTGCTTCGTTTGCGCAGCAAGACGAAGGCTGCGTCGGACCGGCCCGCCAAGAGCAATCTCGAAGAGCGGGTGCAGGTGCTCGAGCGTATTGCAACCGATCGCTCGCACGACCTCGCTGAAGAGATCGAACAATTGCGTGACACCGGCAAAGCGAGGGAGAGCGCCTGATGGACGAGGATCTCGTACTCATATTCGCATTCATCATAATAATTACCACGATTGTCGGCATTGCGGTCAATGGCGTGGTTCAGAAGATGCTGGATTACAAACGCGAGAATCGCAGCCTTGAAGCGGGCGGTGCTGCCGACAAGGCGCAAATCGGTCAGGTGAATGAACGCACCGCAATGATCGAAGATCGCCTCGCCGTGCTGGAGCGAATTGCGACCGATCGCGGCCAGTTGCTGTCGGACGAAATCGAGCAGTTGCGGATTTCGACCGGCGACACGGCCGAGAACAAGGAGAAGCTGTCGTGAGTTTCTGGACTGCCGTGGTCATCATCGTTCTGATTGGCGCTGTCGCGAGCGTCTTCAAGGCTCGATACAATGCCATGCATGGCATCACGGAGGACATGATGGGCAATCAAACCCTGAATTCCCCGAAAGAAGTCGACGAAGCGGCTCAGGCCGAGATTGCCGAACTCAAGGAACGGATCAAAGTCCTTGAGAGGATCGCTACCGACAACAACTCGACAGACGCCCGCGAACGCGCGCGCATAACGGCCGAGATCGAAGCCCTTCGTGCCCCCGATCCCGCTCCGACCAGCAAGGAGGATCTGAGCGAATGATTGACGCAACCCTCTTGGAACCGACTCTCGTAATTGCGGCCACATGCCTCGTCGGCATTACCGTCGTCGCCTTTGCGCTGCTGCGTGCTTGGCAAGGTTGGCTGGAGCTCAAACGCGACGAGCTCGACCGAACGGAGCGCAACGGCACGGGCGAGATAGAAGGCGGCGCCGGCGTTGGTGCAGCCCGGATCGAACTTGCCGACCTCAAGGAACGGATCAAGAAGCTCGAAGCGATCGCCAGTGGGGTTGAACTTTAACTCGACACTCGCCCGCGCGCGCCTACATAGCCCCGCATGCGCACACTCGACGACATCCTTGAAGAATACGAATTTCTCGAAGGCGACGAACGCTATTCGCTGCTGATCGAGCTCGGCCGCGAACTCGAAGCGATGCCCGACGCGCTGAAGACGGACGCGACACTGGTGCGCGGATGCTCCGCGGCCGTTTGGGTCTATCCGACAGAAGCAAGCGAAAAGCTTCGCTTCCTCGCCGATAGCAACGCCGCGATCACCAAGGGCATCGTTGCGCTGGTGATTTCCGCCGTGCAGGACAAGCCGGCTGAAGTTGTCGCGCAGATGGACGTGACTGGCGCGTTGGCACCATTCGATCTCAAGAACCAGCTTTCCAGCAATCGTACGCAGGGCGTTCCCAATATGATCGCTTTGGTGAAGGAGCATGCGGCCCGCCTCGCCGCAGCCTGAGCGATGCGGCGGCTCTACCTCGCCGCTGGAGTTTTGTTCACCGTTCTCGGCGCGATTGGCGCAATCCTGCCTATTGTCCCGACCGTTCCATTCCTGCTGGTCGCCGCCTTTTGCTTCGCGCGCAGCAACCCCGAATGGGAGCGCAAGATCATCGAGCACCCTACCTGGGGCCCGCAGATCCAGGACTGGCGCGAGCGTCGCGCAATAGCTCGCAAGGCAAAAGTCGCAGCCATCGCTACCATCGCCGCAGGAGTCGGCTTCACATGGATCACACTGGGTTTCCCGTGGGTGTGGATCTCGGTCGCCGTGCTGTTGGTCATTGGCGGTTGGATCGCGACGCGGAATGAGTAAGTCGCAAACTTCGCCGCCGAAGCTGGTCATTCGCCCGCCATTCGAAGCAGAGCTCCGCGCTGCGAGCGAACTCTGCCTGAGATCGAAAGCGCATTGGGGATATGACCGAGACTTCATGCAAGCGTGCCGAGAGGAACTCACGCTCGAACCAAGAGACCTTTCGCAAAGCAACGTGATGCTCGCGGTTGCCAATGAAACGATGGTTGGTGTCGCTCAGCTATCTCTTGCTGCGCGTGAGGCCGAACTCGACAAGCTGTTCGTGGAGCCAGACTGGATTGGTCGAGGAATTGGCCGGATCTTGCTCGATTGTTCGATCCAAGCTGCACGAAAGAATGGCGCGCGCACGATGCGGGTGACTGCGGATCCCGATGCGGTGCAGTTCTACGAGAAGATGGGATTTGAGCGAATTGGTGAGGAGCCTTCGGGCTCGATACCCGGACGAGTCCTGCCGGTCTTGCGCTTGCAGCTTTAGCTCACGCGCCGACGCTATCGCGAACTACGGCGATGCCCTTGTCGCGCTGCTCCTTTAGCTCGGCCTTGAGCACTTGTGGATCGCGAGCGAAGACAAAGCCGAAACTGACACCGCCCTCTTTGCCGATGGTCGCGTGGTGGAGCTTGTGGGCCTGAACCAGGCGTTTGGCATAGCCCTTTTTGGGAACCCATTTGAAATAGCGCTGATGCACCAGCCCGTCATGGATCAGAGTGTAGATCACACCGTACAGCGAAATGCCTACAGCCGCCCACCACATCGCTTCCCAATAAAGCGAGCCGTAGATGTACATCGCAGCGTTGATCGTGCCGAATACGACCGCGAACAGGTCGTTCTTCTCCAGCACATTGTCGTGCGGTTCGTGATGGTCGCGATGCCATGCCCAGCCGAAGCCGTGCATGATGTATTTGTGCGCGAACCACGCCCAGCCTTCCATGAAGACGAGCGCACCCAGCACAATCAGGATAGCTTCAAGCCAGCTCATGCTGAACCCTTCTCCCTACCCCGGCTTTCTTCGCCCGAGGCAATGCCCACCACGGTACGTCGGGGCGGCGGTGATGTTCCAGATGATAGCCGAAATGGAAGCAGGTGGCGAGGCTTGCCAGAGTTCCGAAATCGTTGGTTCGCGCATTGTGATCGTCGGCAAACGGCTCGTCATCAGCGTGATAATGCGGGCGATAGGTGCCGAAATAGAACAATTGCAGCGAGGAGAGCAGCGCCGGCGCGCCGTAGAGCAGCACGATCTGCGCCATCGGAACGCCAATCACCAGCCAGTAGATCCCGACCACAGTGTGAACATAGAGCAGGGATTGCCAGCCGAAGTAGCGCTTGAAGAAGGTCCAGTACCACTTGGCGAAGTGGCGGGGATTGTGCTCGTCGAAGTCGGGATCGCCGGGCTTGCCGGCAAGTTTGTGATGGGTGAAGTGCGCATCGCGAAGTTGTTTCCACCCGAACCCCGCATAGAGGAACAGCAGGGCCGTCGCGATCGCCGAAGTCAGTCGCTCGCGGCCCGGAGCGAGCGAACCGTGCATCGCGTCGTGACAGACGATGAACACCCCGACCGAGAACCAGCACTGCACCGCAGCCAGCGCGAGCGCGAAAGGCAGGTTGGCCCAAGTCAGTTCGAAAATGAACATGCCGTAGATGTGGATGGCCAGCCATCCGCCCGCGATGAGCGTTGCTAGCGCCAGGCCGATAATCGACTGCATGGACTTGCTGGGAAGGGTCAAATCGGGCGACATCGGACTCTAGGTACGCTCGAACGGCTCATATGGGTGCGTATAGAGTGATTGGTCCGTGCTGCAATTGCAGTGCGTTGAATCTGGCGTGCACAATTCAGCGCTCTACCAGGCGAATGCGAGACTTCCCGCTGGATATTTCGCTGACCCAGGTGCGCTCATTCGCGGTTGTGCTGACATAGATCGGAATCCGGGCCGCAAAGGTCGAAAAGACATGGATCTCAGTCGGCACCGGATCGAGCACATGGGTCACAAACAATCCGGCAGGCTTCTTCTCATCATCACCGTTGCCGGTCGGGAGCGACAAACATGAGTTGGTAAACTTGCGTCTGTCGACAATCTCGTCGTCGCGAATCTCGAACCGGTAATGGCCACCAAGCGGCACCGCATCGAAAGTCTCCTGCGGCACGAGGTAATAGACAAACAGACTGCCGTCGTTCTTGCCCGTGGGGATTACGACGGAGTTGAACGGCTTCGCCGAACAGCGCTGCATCTCCTCGTTTCGAGGCAGTTTCGCCGCGCGCGCCAAGGCGATTTCCTTAGCTGAAAATGGCCGCTCGCCCGGCTCGTACTTCGTCGTATCGCGGACTTTCCCGCCGCCATAGACGCCCGACCAGACCGCTTCGAACCCGTCCCCGGCAGGGCGAAAGAACACCGCTTCCAAGCCGTCATCCAATTCGTTGATGATCCAGCCACGGATTCCCTCGCTTGCTGGATCACTGATCTGTTCGAGCATCGCGTCGGTCGTATGCCATGCTGCCTGATCGTAATTGTAGATTGCCTGGCCACGCTCTATCGCACCTACCAACGACGCACGATCCGCTTCGCTGATCTCTCCCTGTGCGAATGCCGATATTGGGGCAAATGCCAGGAATCCTGCCAATGCCATGCCGACCCGTGAAATCATGTGCGCAGCCCCCATCGTCCAAACTCCGATGGAAAACTCGCCTGAAACCAACGGCAGGTCAATCGCTGTCGGGGAAGAAAAACTCGCGCATGTGTTCGCCGATACGCGCGGGGCGCAAGGTCTTGGCATCGATGCAGCACCATGACGATTTGACTTCGGCGAGCACGTCTTCGCCGCGCTTGATCACGGTTGAATAGAATGCGCGAGCGCCATTGTAGCGTTCGAGCACCGTGCTCGCGATCACATCGTCTTCGAGGAAAGCCGGCTTGCGGTAGGTAATCTCGTGCTTGAGCGCGACCCAGGCTTTCGTCGCGACTTCATCGGACGGAGCCAACTTGTTCCAATGCGCCAGCACTGCGTCCTGCACCCAGTTAAGATAGCGCGCATTGTTGACGTGCCCCATAAAGTCGATGTCTTCGGGAAGAACCTTGATAGGGAATCGGAATGGCGTTGCTGACATACGTGTAAGTTAAGCGCAAAACCCTTTCATTTCCATGACGAATTGACCCGAATTGCATCGGTATCTTGCCAGTGTTGCTCATGCGCCGCTAATCGGAAGGTCGAAGGGAAGTTTTTACAGTCATGGCCAGCAAGCCGCGCACACTTTACGAGAAGATCTGGGACGATCACGTGGTCGAAACGCGCGATGATGGGACCGCGCTGATTTATATCGACCGTCATCTCGTTCACGAGGTAACCAGCCCACAAGCGTTCGAAGCGCTGCGTTTGTCGGGGCGCACGGTGCGTCGCCCTGAGCTGACCCTGGCCGTTCCCGATCACAACCTGCCTACCACACCGCGGCTTGGCCCGGATGGGGCCAAATTGCCGATCGCCGATCCGCAAAGCGCGGCGCAGCTTGCCGCGCTCGAGAAGAACGCCCCCGAGTTTGACATCCGATATATCGACGCCACCGCTGCCGAGCAGGGGATCGTCCATGTTGTCGGACCGGAGCAGGGTTTCTCGCTCCCCGGCACGACTATCGTCTGTGGCGATTCGCACACGGCCTGTCATGGCGGGTTGGGCGCTCTCGCATTCGGGATTGGGACCAGCGAGGTCGAACATGTGCTGGCGACACAAACGCTGCTGCTTCAGCGTTCGAAGTCGATGGAAGTGCGGGTTGAGGGCACTCTTGGCCCCGGTGTGACTGCCAAAGATCTGATTTTGCACATTATCGGAGTGATCGGCGCGGCTGGCGGAACGGGCTCAGTGATCGAGTATCGCGGTCGTGTGTTCGAGGAGATGAGCGTCGAACAACGCCTGACGGTCTGCAATATGAGCATCGAAGCCGGGGCACGTGCCGGATTGATCGCGCCGGACGAAACGGTGTTCCGCTATCTGAAGAGGCGCCCGATGTCGCCGAAGGGCGCCGACTGGAACGCTGCCGTTGAATACTGGCAAACGCTCCACACCGATCCTGATGCGCAATTCGACGCATCGGTTGTGATTGACGCCAACGAGGTTCAGCCGACCGTGACATGGGGGACCAGTCCGGAAGATGTCGCGCCGATCGGCGGTTCTGTCCCTTCGCCCG
>CAZJZO010000084.1:0-16224 GCA_964550495.1 uncultured Porphyrobacter sp.
CATTATTACGCACGCGAAGGCGATTTTCTCAAGCATAGAAGGCACAAAGCCATGAGGACACGTTGGTCAGCGGCACGCTCTATTTCGGTATTTTTGTTCGTTTTTTCTTCTGGAGCAGCAGGGGCGCAGACATGTTATGCACCGGCCCGGCCCTTTGTTCCGACCGACCCGCAAGACGTTCAGGAGTATCGAGATCTGATAAGGCGCGACTTCGAGATCTACATCGCGGATATTCAAAGCTACTTTCGATGCATCGAAGAAGAGCGCGCACGGGCCTTCGAAGAGGCGCGGGAGGTCAGCGAGGAATATGGGCGGTTCTTGCAGATTACCGGTGGGTAAGCTGTTTATTGTTTCGGACGCGCCGTGGCAGCCATGATCGTATCGCTCGTGCATCGTCAGAAAACTGGTTCCGCCACTTTAAGAGTCCTATTGGGGTCGGGTAGTTGCGGGGTTTAGCTGTTCTCCCTCGGATCTGGAGTGCTGCAACGAAGGCGTAGAAAGAGGGTAATACTACGTACGGGATACTCACTGTAGCAAAAGCCAGTGGCGAGTTGTGATGCCAGACAAATACTCGATCAGACAAAGATTCAGTGGGTTTGTGCAAAGCGGCTAGTTGCGCAAGCCCTACGCTTATCAACACGAACGACGGTGAAGCTTGCTTGCCTTTGGCTGCCTAATGCAGCGACGGCGGTGCTTTCCCAATGTTCCTAAGCAACATGCAATAGAGGAGTCTCAAATTGTCCAACGATCCAGAAAAAACAACAATGTCACGCCGCAGTCTACTTACCGGAACTGCGACAGCCGCAGCAGCTCTAGCCGTCGGGGCGAGTCGAGCTGCAGCGCAAGGGACGGCCACTGCCCCTCCCGCTGGGCGGCGGATGCTCGGCAGTCTCGAAGTGTCCGAAATCGGACTTGGTGTGCAGAACATGCACCGGACCTTTCATACGATCGTGCCAGACCGTGATGAGATGATTTCGCTTATCAGGTCCGCTTTTGATGAAGGTGTTACTTTCTTCGACTGTGCGGAAGTCTATGGCCCATTCGAATGCGAGCGCATTCTCGGTGAGGCGGCAGAACCAATCCGAGATGAAATACAAATCACCACCAAGTTCGGCTTTGGTGTTGATCCCGACACGGGCGAATGGGACTTCTCTGTCAACAGCCGTCCCGAAAGCATTAGGCGCGCAGTAGAAGGATCCCTGCAGCGGCTCAGAACGGATCGCATTGATCTTCTCTATCAGCATCGTGTGGACCCAAGCGTGCCAATCGAAGATGTAGCCGGGGTCGTCCAGGAACTGGTGAATGAAGGCAAGGTGCTGCATTGGGGCCTTTCGGAAATGGGACCGAATACACTGCGCAGGGCTCACCAGATCTTGCCAGTCAGCGCGGTCCAAAGTGAGTACTCGATGCTTTGGCGCGGTCGAGAGGCTGATGTTTTGCCTTTGTGTGAAGAACTTGGCATTGGCTTTGTTCCCTTCGCTCCCCTTGGATACGGGTTCCTGACAGGCGCCATCGACATGGAAACAAGTTTTGCCCCAGGCGATTTCCGCGCGATGACCTCGCGAATGGAAGGCGGGAACCGCGCCGCTAATATGGCACTTGTGGATCTCGCTAGCGATTGGGCTGCGCGCAAAGGTGTCAAACCAGGGCAAATCGCGCTTGGGTGGCTCATGGCCCAGGCTGAATTCATCGTCCCTATCCCGGGCACAACACAGATGCCGCATCTCAGGGACAATATTGCCGCGAAAGATGTCCAGTTTAGCGCAACCGAACTGGAGGAAATCAGAGCGTCGCTAGACACAATCCAAGTTCTCGGAGGACGCGCGCCGGAACTGGTTTCTGGCTGGTCGGATGTGGAAGCTCCCGACGTTTGATGGGTTGTCTGGCTCCATACGGAGCCAGACAACCAAACCAACTCAAAGAAGGATCGAGGGATGGAAAAAACACATTTCACAGTAAATGGTGTCACGCTTGTCGGAGACCTTTACTTGCCTCCTGCAGCGCAGGGTAAGCGACCGGCCGTCGCGATTATTGGACCCATGACTTACCAGAAGGAACAGGCCCCCAGCGAATATGCCAAACGCTTGGTAGAGATGGGCTTTGTGGCCCTGGCCTATGATAGTCGCTATCGTGGTGAGAGCGGCGGCGAACCCCGTGCCTGGGAAAACCCCGTTCACAAAGTCGAAGACCTTAAAGCCGCTGTCGCGCACTTGAAGTCCCAGGATGATGTGGACCCTGATCAAGTGTCGATTCTTGCGATCTGTCAAGGCAGCTCGATTGCGTTTCGTGCGGCAGCTGAACTGGACGATGTGCGCGCGCTCGCCACAATCGCAGGCCACTATCGTGATCACGAAGGCGACATCGAATGGCTGACCGAAGACGGCTATGCGGCACGGATGGCCCAAGGCCAGGTCGCAAAGGAGCTATTCGAGAAGACTGGCGAAGTGCAGTACATCAAAGGTGTCGATCAAACGGAAATGAATGTCGGGATGCCTGGAGATTTCGTATGGGAATGGTATCAGCCCTGGGCAGACCGGGACGAATGGGAAAATCGGTATGCAGTGATGAGTGATGCAGACCTTCTGTCTTATGACTCCATTGGTGCAGCCAAGACCCTGACCGCGCCTTGGCTCATGATCCATGGAGACTACAATTTTCTGCCCAATGCTGCGCGCCGTCACATGGCTGCCGTACCGTCCACCACAAAGACCAACACAATCTGGGACGACACACCTCACCTAGCCTACTACGATCAACCAGAAGCCATTGACCGCGCTATCGGAGAGGTGGTTTCTTGGTTCCGCTCCGCCTAGCCTGACAGATTAAGGTCCACTTGATCTTCTCGCTCTAAAAAGGATGCACTGCGCTTCATGCGCGGTGCTCATTCGCATCAGTGAGGCCTCTTGTTGCCTGGCTTGCTCGAAATAGAACGGGCTTTGGATTTCGCGTAGGCTTATTGCGCTCCTCAACTGCGCTAGGTCACGCTCGCTGAAATTGTTAGGCGCGGACACATCGTTTCGAAGACGGAGAAACTATCAGCGCCGTCGACTCTTTGAGAGACACCTTGGCGTCGAACATCGATGGACTGAGTATGAAACTCATGTCATGTTCGACGTCAGGCAGTCGGCCGAAAGCGCCGTCGTTTTCAGGTGTCTTCAGGATCTTGCTCGGAGGTGTTTCCAGTCTTTGCCCTGCAGACCGCAAACGCGCGTGGCGGCAAAAGATATGGTAGTTCATCACAAGGACCGAGGTTGAGAGCAGCCACATCAGAAACAGCGATTTGGGGCAAGTAGTCTTTCAGTAGTGACGACTTCCAGGTCGACCAGCCAACGGCGTCAGGGGGCGCGACAATTGTTAAGCGACCACCTGTATCTTCCTGACAATGCAGGCTTGATCCGATGACTACTGGCCCAAAGAAGGCCCTTGCGGTTAAGCATTCAAGCGCCTTCGCTTGTGACAAACGACAAAATAGAGAGCGTATGTTCTGATCGTGTATCACGCCAAACAGGACTGATACATTTAGAAACGGCATACTAGTACCTACTTCGCTGACGCCGAACTCAGCGCTTTGGTGCATGATCTCTGAAATCCTGCTAGCTTGCTCAGGTTTGCACAAGCTAACCATAGCGACGTGAGAATTGACGATCGGAAGCTCTTCAAAGCTGACGGCGTCCCAGAGGACTTGCAGCAATCGATCACATTGATTTGGGTCGCCGCCAATACGAGCTATGACGTTCAACGGAGTTGTCGCATCAAGCCTATCGTCGTTTGTGCAACGGGACCGCAGCATCAACGACTTTCAATGCTGAAAACTAAAGCGGCCGCGGCAGACTGGCAAACGACTAGACCTAAGATGACGATGAGCGTTCTCGCAAAAATAGCCACATCGCTGTTTTTTAGTAGGTAAGCTCTCCGCTGCTTCCTCGGTTGCATTACTTTCCTCCTTTCGGTGCTCCTCCTGCAGCACGCCGCTTCGACGAGCCGATAATCGGAGTTTCTTATAGAAATGAGCTTAGTTCCTTTTTACGGCGGTGGTTTGAACGAGCGGCGCAGAGATTTGCATGGAGTCCCAAATGCAACGAAATCCGCCCAGAATTCATCGAAGTGGCGAAGTTATTGGTAGCTGTTGCTCAACTGGTGGATAGGCCTTGGCGAAGGCTTTGAAACCTGCGTTGCATATCGAAGTCTCCACAGGAACTTCGATGCCCCGCAGATACTCTGACATCTATCCACATGCTCCACTTCTGAGCAGCGCAGTGTTTGCGAGCCAACCGGCTTCGTCGCTCATGACGATGAATCACTTTCAAGCGCCGCCTGCTGCGATGAATGAGGAAGTCTTTTCAGAGCACCATGTGTTGATGAACTTGCATGAAGGCCCAATGCGCGTTCAAAACGCAAGAGATGGGCGGCTCATTGACCTGACGGTAAAGAAATTTGATGTATTTGTGACGCCCGCAGGCATCAAGAGTGGATGGCGCTGGTTCGAGACATCTGATGTGATTGTCGCAACACTCGACCCGAAGGGCGTCGCAATATTTGCAGAACGGCAGCTCGGGATCGTCCTTTCCACTCAACAGTTGCAATCAATTGTCAAAACAGCTGACGAAGACATCTGTACGGCAGCATTGATGGTTTGCAACACACTGGAGACAGACGATCTCGCGTCTGCCGTTCTTTTCGAGGCGCTCGCCCGCGTGTTCCTCGTCAAGTTATTGCAGCGATATGCAGATACACTAGAAGTCGGGATTCACCGCCGTGGGCGCTTTACGACGCATCACTATCGAGCTGTGCTTGATTACGTTCGGACCAATCTCTCCCGATCGATAGTGTTGCGGGACCTTGCAACTGTGGTCGGTATGAGTCCGTCCAGCTTTGCCAAGAAATTTAAAGATACGCTTGGCTTGAGTCCGATGCAGTTTGTCATGTCTTATAGGGTGGAGCAGGCAGCCGAATTGCTGGCTGATCCCGCTGTACAACTCAACGAAATATCGTATGCTTGTGGCTTTGCTGATCAGGCCCATTTTTCGCGAAACTTCAAACAGCGGACGGGAATGACACCAAGTGACTACCGCGCCAACCTGCCGCTGTAGTCTGGAGCTACATCAACCTGGAGTTTGATCCGTCGCCAAGAGTTTCAAGCTCATGGAGATGGCGAGAGTGAGCTTCAATTCTCACCCTAAAGGTCCGTGACGCATCCAAGTCTTCAACTTCAGCTGCCACATCTTCCGCCGCTTCGATCGAAAGTAATGCGTTCTGGTGTCCTGTACGAAGGTGTGATGCGAGCCCTCTCAAGCTTTCGCGAAGATAATTGATCTCTTGGGGCCGAACAACTGCAATGCCGTCGGAGTCGTCGGGCACCGCTTCGCCCCCAAGACGTCGAATATGTTGCGCCAGCTCGTGTTGTGCTGACCAGACTTCCTCTGCCTGTCCCTCAAATAAGCGTCTTGCCGCTTCGGAGTGCTTACCAGTCACGTTCCAGCTGCAACATTTGGCAACTCGGAAAAGGCGGCAACCATTTCCCAGCAAGTGATTTAGAGCCTCGATCAATGCATCAACTTTAGGGTCGGTCAGTTTCGTTGATTTTTTGCTCATTGCCCGCTCACGTGGACTTTGCAGTTTAGCGTCGTTTTCGGTTTCCAATTCAACGTTCCTTGAAGCAGCCGTTTGTATTCTGGCAAATATCTTGTCTTCATAACGCTCGTCCGTATGGGCTTGCGGACAAGCATAGCACGAAGGTAGGTCCGCCGTAGCGCCTTGGTAGCAAGCCCTTCCGCATTCTTGCGGAAACCAACATCAGTCGTTGAAACAGGGTATCGTGCCGCAAGCAAGCGGAAGCCACAAAGGCATTGTTTGTGGATGCTTCCACCCATGAACGCATTCGCTCAAAATGACATAGGCTGTCCACTATCGTTGGCATTTGGACCTTCTGAGGGCATCATTACTGACCTAAGACCTGCGATCGATGCCCGGGCTGGAGTTTGGCGGATCCCTGAACGCTCATCTCGCGTTTCCTTAGATGCGCATTTTCTCTTTCTGACTTGCCTTTCCGAGAGCAACTTCTGTGTCGTTGATCCACAAAGCGCAGAGTGCCGTTACGAGCAAAGCGTTCTGTTGGTTGCTGGCAGAGACCATCGCCTTACGGCGGAACCTCATTGTAAGGCTCTGGGGATATGTTTTTCGAAGGATCTCTTGCATCATGCGACCCTGCCTATCCTTGGGCGGCTTCCTGGGCATTATGATGTGGGACCTAAACTAAATGCCTCAGAACAACACGTGAAGTCTTTGTTCTTGCTGTTCGCGCAGGAGCTCAAGATCGCAAACAAAGAACGAGCTGCGTTCCGGAACACCCTGTTGTTAAGCATGATTGAGGCGATCGTGGCCAATAGGAAGCTTGTGACACGGTCTGCGGCGCCAACCCATGCGCTTCCTGAGAAGATCCAGGAGGTTCTTGACCTGATCCAAGCTAACCTATCTGACCCCCTCCCTTTGACTTGGCTGGCTCAAGAGGTTGGCGTGAGTCAGTATCATCTTGCACGCAATTTTCGAAAAGTGATGGGTGTGGGTTTCCGAGAATACAAACGTTCGACACGACTCCAAACTGCGTGCCGACTACTAGCCGAAACACGCAAAACGCTTGCGGAGGTCGCTTATGAGTGCGGCTTCACCTCACAAAGCCGGATGAACAACGTTTTCCGTGAGGACTTAAGTGTCACGCCACTTGAGTACCGAAATGCCTGTTGGAATGCTGTGGAAACGACCACTTGACGCCAGCTCGTGCTCGTAGACCGAGCACGTAGACGCACCCTAAACTACGGCAATCATTAGCAAGAAAACGTAAAGGGTCTGTTTTCCACACTTCAAAATCCGAGCTTATACGACTAACCTAACTCTCGGCAAAGACATGATCGTCAACGTTGAGGGGAGGTCTAAGATGTCTGCCTCGGCAAGTAAGTATAGCAGCTGGTTCCAAGAATCACGGCCCCAATATTTGGAAGAGTCTAGAGCTCTGGGAGACCTTGATTTGGTCGGTTTGCGACAACCAGCCGGTGCATTCCCCGACCCGGCATTTGATGCTTGGCACTTGCAGGTCATAATGGGTCGACCCTTCAACGCCCGCTTCGATCTAGGCTCAGGTTGCTTTTCCGAGCGCCTTTCTGCTGGACAGATGGTTCTTTCAGCACCTGATACGGATTGCGACTACGAATTAGATGATGATCACGAAGTGATCTTGGTCTCGATCCCTGCAACGAAGTCAATCGCGGCGCTTAGGGAAAGCGGTGTCATGATTCCGCGTGACTTCGGCCAGCTGCACAACATGGCATGGCGTGACAACGCCATTCGCGATCTGGCCTTGAAGGTATGGCGTGCGTCAAAAAAAGACGCGCTCGCCCCTGATGTTGACCCGGATGCTGCACTGATCGAACTCACGCTCGCGCTGGCCAAAAGGGCCGACACGGGCTTTACAGTAAAGGAACAGGCTTGGAGCCTTTCACCGCACGCAAAGAACAGGGTGTTCGAGTACATTGAAGCGCACATCGATCAGGCTCTCCCCTTGTTCCGGCTAGCCGAAGTCGCGGAACTGTCGCCGTTTCACTTCGCGCGCTCTTTCAGAGCTGATGTCGGCGATACTCCGGCGCAATACGTGATGCGTCGCAGGCTGAGCTTTGCCGAGGAGATGATCAAAAAATCCGACACATCGCTCGCAGACGTAGCAGCCGCAAGTGGGTTCTCATCCCAACCGCGGATGAACGAGGCCTTCGCCAGGCATTATGGCACGTCGCCGGGGAAGATACGAAGTCTCGCGCGGGCTTGAAACCTAATGCGTCCGGTTTGCATGGTCCCTCGTGTTGTCTGCGAACTCATAACTACGAATGGTTTCGGGGACTCGAGCGGGCAGGAACATTACAAGTGTATTGCTTCGAGCAACAAGTATCGGATGCAAAAGTGGAGATAGATAATGTCTGCTCAAGCTGAAGCATACGGCCGTTGGTTACAGAACGAGCGGCCCCATTACACGAGCGAGACAAGGTCTCTTGGAAACCTTGGCATAGTTGGTTTTCGCCAACCCGCCGGGGCCTTTCCAGATCCTGCTTTCGATGCTTGGATCTTGCAAATTGTGACTGGTCCCTCTTTCAACGCTAGGGTGGACTTAGGATCGGGATACTTCTCAGAGCGCTGCTACGCTGGTCAGATGGTAATTTCAGCGCCCGACACTGATTGTGACTACGAGTTATACGATGATCATGAAGTGGTTGCCGTCTCGATCCCTTCAACGAAGTCAATCGCGGCACTTGAGGAAAGTGGCGTCACGATCCCGCGCGACTTCGGCCAACTTCATGAGATGGCATGGCGCGACAACGCCATTCGCGACCTTGCCTTGAAAGTATGGCGTGCGTCAAAAAACGACGCACTCGCCCCTGATGTTGATCCGGATGCCGCATTGATTGAACTCACGCTCGCGCTGGCCAAAAGGGCCGACACTGGGTTCACAGTAAAGGAGCAGGCTTGGAGCCTTTCCCCCCACGCAAAGAACAGGGTGTTCGAGTACGTTGAGGCGCACATCGATCAGGCTCTCCCCCTGTTCCGGCTTGCCGAAGTCGCCGAGCTGTCGCCGTTTCACTTCGCGCGCTCTTTTAGAGCCGATGTCGGCGATACTCCGGCTCAGTACGTGATGCGTCGGAGGCTGAGCTTTGCCGAGGAGATGATCAAAAAATCCGACACATCGCTCGCAGACGTAGCAGCCGCAAGTGGGTTCTCATCCCAACCGCGGATGAACGAGGCCTTCGCCAGGCATTATGGCACGTCGCCGGGGAAGATACGGATCGATTCCCGCAGCTAAAGGACCGAACATCTGATCCGGACCGCATAGCGTCGTACCGATGGCTTGTCCCTCCGAAAAAAGAAACAATCATGCCCAAACGCTATGTAGATGTGTATCCGTCAGCTCCGCTCCTGAACAGCGATGCTATGGAGCATGTTTCGGCTGCAGCTCTAATGTCGGTGCGGTATTTCCAGGCCGAGCCTGACACGATGCCAGAAGAAGTGTTCGCTGAGCACCACGTTCTGCTAAACCTCTGCGAGACGCCGCACCGAGTGCAGAACCGCCGCGACGGTGAACTCCGCGATTTCACGTTCTACAAAGACGAGATCATTGTCACTCCGGCGGGTGTGCGATCGGGCTGGCGCTGGTTTGGTAAATCTGATGTGATCGTGGTCACCCTCGACCCCGAACGGGTGGAAAAGTTTGCCCAGGTTGAACTTGGCATTCTCCTCGACCCGCAGCAGTTCGCGGACCTGCCCCAGTTTACCGACGCCGACCTATGCGCTGCAGGTGTGATGCTGCGTGACGCTTTGGAGAACGATGACATCACGTCGGCTGTGATGTTCGAAGCGATGAGCCGTGTTCTTCTGGTGAAGCTCCTTCAGCGCTATGGCCAGCGCAGGCCGGAAGACGTCACGCTCTCGGCGCGGTTCACGTCAGCGCACTACAATCGCGCGTTGGCCTACATTCGCGCCAATCTCGACAAGACGATCTCCCTCGAGGAACTCGCCGGTGAAGTTGGCATGAGCCCGTCTCACTTCGGGCGCGTCTTCAAAGAGACGGTTGGCGAAACGCCGATGCAGTACGTCCTGAGCTACCGCGTCGAACAGGCAATCCAGATGCTCGAAGACAGTTCGTTGCGCCTTGGCGAGATCGCGTTCGCTTGCGGTTTTGCCGACCAGGCACACTTCTCCCGTAGCTTCAAGCGGGTCACCGGGACGACCCCGCGCCAGTATCGCACGTCTCGACCAGGTTAAGCGCGATCCTGCAAAAAGTGAGTGATCGGGTTCAATTAATCGAGGCCAGTGCGCCGTATCTCTCCTGTCATCGGGCCACCGCCCAAACATTTGACACTGGAGAGAACGACAATGAAAACCCTTTCCCTTTCCGCCGCCGCCCTGCTCATGGCGTCTACTGCTGCCATCGCACAGGTCGAAACTCGCACTATGACATTCGAAAACGAAGGCGCCACCCTGTCGGGCACGCTTTACCTGCCCGAGGGCCACGACGGTTCAGCCTTGCCCACGGTCATCGTCACCGGGGCCTGGACGAGCGTCGAAGAGCAGATGCCCAGCGTCTATGCCGAAGAGATGGTCGAGCGTGGCTTTGCTGCCTTCACTTTCGATTTCCGTGGCTGGGGCAAATCCGGCGATCTGCCGCAGAACGTTCGCTTCGTAGAGAGTCCCGAGGCCAAGACATCTGACATTCGCGCCGCGATCGCCTTCGTCGCGACCCTTCCAGAAGTGGACGCGACCCAGATCAACGGCCTCGGCATCTGTGCCTCCGCTGGGTATATGGTGGATGCCGTCGCAGGCAACGACTTGGTAAACCGGATCGGCCTCGTCGCGCCATGGCTTCAGAACGAAGCGCTCGTAAATGCAGTCTATGGCGGCGAAGAGGGTGTGCGGGGTCTGATTCAGATGAGCCGTGACGCAGAAGCTGCAGGGGGTCAGATCATTCCTGCCGCTGGACCGGAAGGTGCCGAAGGCGTTCTGATGCCAATCGGTGGCTACTACTACGAAGAAGATCGCGGCGCGATCCCGGCCTACGACAACCAGTGGAACAATGCCGGCTGGGAAGGTTGGCTGACATACCATCCAGCGGACAACGGCCAACGTCTGACGCAGCCGCTCGCGATTGTCCATTCCGAAGCCGCAGCAATCCCGCAGGGTGTGCGCGACTTCCTGTCTGGCTACGCTGGCGAAGCGACAATGCAGTGGCTTGAAGACGTCACTCAGTTCGACTTCTACGACAATCCGGAAGACGTTGAGCGCGCAGCGGACACGATCGTTAATCACTTCAACTTGGACGCAAACAACGACGTTTGATCGGTGAAATGGGCGCGAGGGACCACCTCGCGCCAACAAAATTTTTCGACATGCCGATAGGAGGTTTCGACATGGCACAGACGTGGTTCATCACAGGCGCTTCAGCTGGCTTCGGTGCAGCCTTTGCCCATCACGCGCTCAGCAAAGGGTACAACGTCGTCGCAACCGCACGGCGCGAAGACAGACTAAAGGAGATCGAAGCGGTCGATCCGGGGCGTGTTCTAATAAGGCGGTTGGACGTCACGGATACCGCTCAGATTGATGCGGCTATCAAGGCGGCCGAGGAACGATTCTGTGGGATCGACGTACTGATCAACAATGCTGGCTACGGTATCGTGGGCGCGGTAGAGGAAACGCCGGAAGAAGAATTGCGCGCACTTATGGAGACCAATCTATTTGGTGCCGTTGCTGTGACGCGCGCAGCCCTGCCGAAGATGCGTAAGCGCCGCACCGGAGCCATCGTCATGATGTCTTCGATGGGCGGGCAAATGTCCTTTGCGGGCTTCGGGCCATATTCGGCCAGTAAGTTTGCAATGGAAGGTTTGACCGAAGCGCTTGCTCAAGAAATTGCACCATTTGGCCTGAAGGCGATGCTCGTTGAGCCAGGCGCATTCCGCACAGAGTTTGCGGCCGACGCTATGCGCCACATGCCAAAGATCACCGCTTATCATGAAATCGTCGGCGCTACTCGCGATTTCGCGAAGGAAATGGACGGCACTCAGGCTGGTGATCCTGCCAAAGCAGCGGCAGCTATTGAAGAGGCTTTGGCGAGCGAGATCACGCCATTGCGTCTGGCGCTAGGTCAGGATGCGGTCGATGCGATCCGCCTGCATTCCCAGGACCTGCTGGCGGAGCTCAAAAAATGGGAAAACACATCTACGGATGTAATCCACGACGACGCAGAACAAGTCGCAGCTGAATGATACTGAAAGCAGTGCGGTCGGCCGCGCCGCCTTTGTGCAACTGAAGAGGTAAATCATGTCTGGAACACCAGTTGCTCTCGTCACCGGTGCTAACCGGGGTTTGGGATTTGAAACCGCCCGTCAGCTCATTCATGAGCGCGGGTTTTCCATTTGGCTCGGGTCACGTGACATCGGCAAAGGGAGGGAAGCCGCCAAGCGCTTGGGAGACCGCGCAAAAGCGGTTCAACTTGATGTTTCTGACAGCGCCAGCGTCGCGGCGGCCTTCAAAAAGATTGAGGCCGCAGGCAGGCTGGACGTGGTCGTGAACAACGCAGGGCTCGACTATGACACTGACCAGCGTGCGAGCAGTGCCGATCTAGATCGCATAAGGCATACATTCGATACCAACCTGTTCGGCGCATGGGATGTTGCAATACACGCAGTCCCGCTGCTGAAACACAGCAAATCGGCTCGGATCGTCAATGTTTCGTCCGGTGCCGGAGCCCTTGATGGGATGAGCGGCGGAACGGCGGGTTATGGGGTTTCAAAAGCTGCCTTGAATGCTCTGACACTAAAGCTCGCAGCGGAACTGAAGGGCGACAAGATCAAAGTAAACGCCGTTTGCCCAGGCTGGGTCGCGACCGACATGGGCGGTGGCGGACGGGCCATTCCGGATGGCGCACGCGGCATTGTTTGGGCCGCGAGCCTGGGAGAGAACGGCCCGACGGGCGGATTCTTCAGAGATGGCAAACCAATCAACTGGTGAGCGGAATTATGCAAAACTTTCGCGATCTCATTCAATAGCCCTCACCCGGTTCCGCCTAAATTTGTTTCATCAGCAACCGGCGAGCATCTCTCACCGGCAATTGGAAAACGAAGCAAACTAAAGGAACAGAAACATGAAAACTCTCGCCGCAACCGCTGCACTTGCCACTGGCCTCGCAACTGCCGCATTTGCTCAGAATACAGGCCAGCCGGTCACTGCAGAGACGATGGTCGACCGCGCCGAAATGATCCGTATCGCTGACGCGCTTGATGCAGCTGTCGATGCCAAGGATTGGGACACGGCACGTGCCTTCTTTACAGATGAGATCTACGTTGACTTTACATCGCTTGTAGGCGGTGAGCCTGCAACGATCCCGGCAGATGGGCTGATTGGCGCATGGTCTGCAAACCTGACAGCAGAAAAAACCAGCTTCCACATTCGCGGAAACCACGCCATTGAATTTGACGGCGCAGACGAAGCCACAATGTTTAGCCACGGTTACGCCTGGAACCGAATGGAGCGCGGTTCTGAGGAGGCAAATGGTGGCGAAGCGCTTTGGGAAGTCTGGGGCACGTACGAGCATGGCTTCGCGCGCACCGATGACGGCTGGCGTGTTGACTCGATGACCTTCACGGCAACGGCGCAGCGAGGCAACTTCTTTGTCCGCGACACACCCGGTAGCTAATCTGACACATGGTGCGGCCATACACGGCCGCACCCTCCCTTCATTGAGGAATTCACCATGGGACCAATGATCTTTTCTAAGGCGAGCGCGATGGGCTTGGCGTTGGGCGTTGCCATTATCTCGCCGGCACATTCCGAAACAACCTCTCCTATCTCAGACGAGATTGCCGAGCAAATCACAGAAAACTGGGCAGATCACGTCAGTTCAGGAGACGTGGACAGTTGGATGTTGCTACACGCAGAGGATGTCGAGTTCGCTAATCATTCCTGGTTTACTGGAATTGCTCGTGATGAAATGCGTCGGTGGGGAAATGCAGTCGCACGCGCCGACGGAGTCTATGTCATCGAGGAGATGACAAACCATGGCGATCACCTCATCTGGCTCATTGACTACAATGATCGGAGTTTTTCTATCCGCGAGCAGGGGCGCGTGGAGATTGCGAATGGTTTGATCACAAAGGTGATCCTCGGACCGCGTGACACGCAGTAGGAAGGAATGATGCTGCGTTCAGTCAATCTCGGCCTCGGGGCACTACTTGCGGTCTTCCTGACCGCTGCTCTTGCACAGTCACCGGATCGCATTCCGCTCGATACTGGGTTTCGCTCCACGATGAACCACTATGCGACGGTCGACCGGGCGGATGGAAAGGTCTATCAAATCTACATAAACGACCTCGCACTGAATGCTTGGAGAGACGAGCGCCACCTTCCCTCCGGTACCGTCTTTGCCATAGAGAGTTTCCTCGCCGAGGTCGACGCGAACGGTGACGTTGTCCTGGATGCCAACCGTCGGATGATTGCCGCTGCCAGCGAAAACGACATTCACGTAGCTATGAAAAGCGAGAATTGGGCGGACGATGGTCGATTGACAACGGTCGGACTGCTGTTTGGCGAAGAGACAGAAGGCGGCACCTGGCGCATGGCAGGGTTCGATCCGCGCGACGGATCCGAGCACACGGAGCTTAGTATGGCGGAGTGCCACGAATGTCACGTAGATCACCGCGCAGAGGACTTCATCTTAAGTCGTGGATTGCTTGATCGGTATGTGCGCAGTGGTATGCCTGCTTACATTTCATTCAGTTGCGGCGAGCGTGAAATCTGCTTTGGAAGCCCGAGAGCAGATTAAGTGAAGACGCCCTCTCAATTGGTTATGGTGCTACGCACTGACCGGTATGATCATGTATCTAAGTCTTCGACCAATACGTAAGTTTGTTCCTGGCCTGATACTTGCTGTTCTGACGGTGCTCTGTTGGGCATCGTTCAATGTAGCTGCAGTTCATGGTGTTCGATCAGGGTTTACCCCCCTTGATCTCACCTTAATTCGATACGGTGTCTCAGGCGCGATCCTGGCGACTGCTGCGGCAATAATGCTGGGCACCTCAAGTCGACGACCAGATCACGGATCGCTATTGCCTTGGGGGCGCTCTCTCTTGCTTGCGGTTCTCGGTGGACCAATTTTCGGTTTTGTCTCGGTTGCGGGCTATCTCTTTGCACCGCTTTCGCACGGAATGATTTTCGCCCCAGCTACGGTCTTTGCAATTGGCACGCTGTTGGCAGTCCGCATGAACAACGAGCCGTTACACCCACATCATATTATTGGTGGAGTGATCGGGTTGGCGGGCTTGGTCGTACTTGCGGGCGGAGAATTGCGAACCTCCGGCCCGCTAACACTTGGTGGTGATGCTCTGTTTGTTTTGGCAGGAGCCATGTGGGCCCTTTTTACGGCACTTCAGCGGCGCTGGAACATTGATCCTCTGAGAGGACTTGTTGCTATCGGAACATTTTCTGGGCTTTTGGCACCTTTGATTTTTGCTGTAGGTCTGAGTCTTGGCTTTGGCAGCTTTCTTTTGGATGCACCTTTAGAAGAGATTGTTCTTCAGGCGGTCATGCAAGGAATTATTGGCGGCATAGTTTCGGTCGGAGCCTTGATCGCGACAGTCAAGCTTCTCGGGACAGCTAGTGCCGCTATCCTACCTTCGTTTACACCCGCTGTTGCGCTGCTTATCGCGATACCTGCCCTCGGGGATCTCCCAGAAATCGGCGAAATCATCGGCGTCGTTATCGCGAGCATTGGTCTGTCTATTGCCATCCGTGCAAACCTAATTAGGAGAGCCTCCTCAGAAGAATGAATAGAGAGTTCTCATATCGCTCAAGCCTGCTTTCCGCACATTATTCCGCAGCTTTCGTTTGCTAGACACCTTTACCAAGAAGGCAAGAAAACTGGCGAAGCACATCTCTGAAACCGTTCGAGTCGAAAACGACACCTTCAAATGCAATTCTTCAACAGCCGCATTGTTCGCGTTGCAGGCCTTGGCGATTAACCTACAAAAGGTGTTGCTTTCGGAAATCCCAGTTTCAATGTTTCAGTCCCATCATATAGGGGAAACGACGAGGCCCTAAGTTGTGAGCGATACTTGAACTGCCACTCCTAGTCTTTTTGAGGGTAGGGCGCTGTCGGATCTCCTATTTGTTGAGACTGACCGTGCCGTTAGATCAATGGCTTAGCGTTTTGCAATTCTGGGATTTAATCGACCGACGTTTTTCAGCCAAGCAATGCTGAAAGCCGACACTCGTCGGCCGTGTGGCGAAGGGCAGGGGAGAGCCCACAGGAGACCAACCGAATCGTCGCTGCGTGCGCTCGCAGCACGGTTCATGCTGCGACTGCCAAGAACTCGGTGTCGCAACGCGGCGTGAAGACCGGTCCTTTAAACAATGCGCAGCGAGAACGAACCGCTCAAGGCGCGGACCCTCCTGACCTTCACTACAAGCGCAGCGGGATCAGCTTACGTTTTAGTGGCTATGAGTGAATGCAGACGGGCATTTTTAATGGCATGCAAAAAAGCTGGATACGTTATTTCATTTTGACCAATGTCACACGCGCGCGCTGGATATCTTCGACCAAAGCGCGACGCGCAGCCGTGGCGGCGCCATGAGCGATAGCGTCGATGACCGCCTCATGGCATTCGGTTGACAGTTGCAGATGCCCTTAAGCGTCCAAGAGGT
>CAZJZO010000085.1:0-16204 GCA_964550495.1 uncultured Porphyrobacter sp.
CTAAGCGCGTCCAAATGCCGCAGAGCTGGCGAGTGCCGGTCGCGATGGGGAGCGAGCGCGCCTACGAGTAGGCCAAGCTAAAGAATTCCTTTCGTAACGCGCGCCCATGGTCGCGCGAAATCCCTTGCATATTTCTGGCCTCCAAAAGGGCCGCACTCCATTCAGGATTCCTCCGATGTTCAACGCCCTCGTCAAGTCAGTTTTCGGCTCGTCAAACGACCGATATGTCAAATCGCTCGGTAAAACAGTCAATCAAATCAACGAGCTCGAGGCGCAAATGCAAGCGCTTTCGGACGATGATCTCAAGGCCCAGACCGACAAGTTCCGCAGCATGCTCGATGCGGGCAGCACATTGGACGATATTCTCCCGGAGGCGTTTGCGACCGTCCGAGAGTCCTCCGTTCGCGTATTCGGGATGCGCCATTTCGACGTGCAGATGATCGGCGGGATCGTGCTTCATCGCGGCGAGATTGCCGAAATGCGCACAGGCGAGGGCAAGACCCTGATGGCGACGCTCGCGGTGTATCTCAACGCGATCGAAGGCAAGGGTGTGCACGTCGTCACCGTCAACGATTACCTCGCCACGCGCGATGCGGAATGGATGGGGCAGCTCTACAACTTCCTCGGCCTCAATGTCGGGGTGATCATCCCCAACATGGATGAGTACTCGAAGCGCGATGCTTACAATGCCGACATCACCTACGGCACCAACAACGAGTTTGGCTTCGATTACCTGCGCGACAATATGAAGCACGAGCGCAGCCAGATGGTCCAGCGGCCATTCAACTACTCGATCGTCGATGAGGTCGACTCGATCCTGATCGACGAAGCGCGGACGCCTCTGATCATTTCCGGGCCGACCGAGGACAAGTCCGACCTTTATGTCGCGCTCGACGCGGTGGCGAAGGAGATCCCCGAAGAGTGGTACGAGAAGGACGAAAAGACCAAGAATATCCAGCTCAATGAAGAAGGGCTGGATGAAGTCGAGAAGATCCTGATCGAGAAGGGATTGCTCGAAACCGAAAATCTCTACGACGTCGAGAATACGCAGGTCGTCCACCATCTCGATCAGGCTCTGAAGGCGGTCCACATGTTCCGCCGCGACGACCACTACATCGTCAAGGACGACAAGGTCGTGATCATCGACGAGTTCACCGGGCGGATGATGGACGGGCGGCGCTGGTCGAACGGCCTGCACCAGGCGGTCGAAGCCAAGGAAGGCGTGAAGATCGAGCCCGAAAACCAGACCATGGCTTCGATCACCTTCCAGAACTATTTCCGCATGTATCCCAAGCTCGCTGGGATGACCGGCACGGCAGCAACCGAAGCGGCGGAATTCTGGGACGTTTACAAGGTCAATGTGGTCGAGATCCCGACCAACTTGCCGGTCCAGCGGATCGACGAGGAAGACGAATTCTACAAGAACACGATGGACAAGTTCCAGGCCATCGCAAAGGCCATCAAGGAGAAGAACGAGATCGGCCAACCGATTCTGGTCGGCACCGTCTCGATCGAAAAGTCCGAACTGCTGAGCCAGTTCCTCGACAAGGAAGGCGTCAAGCACGAAGTCCTGAACGCGCGCCAGCACGAACGCGAGGCGCATATCGTCGCGCAGGCGGGTCGCCTTGGTGCGGTGACGATCGCCACCAATATGGCGGGTCGCGGGACCGACATTCAGCTCGGTGGTAACTTCGACTTCCGAGTCGGTGACGAACTGGGCGAAGTGGAAGACGGTCCTGACAAGGACGCTGCGATCGCCAAGATCAAGGAAGAAGTCGCGGCAGAGAAGCAGCAAGTGCTCGATGCGGGCGGACTGTTTGTACTCGGCACCGAACGCCACGAAAGCCGCCGGATCGACAATCAGCTGCGCGGTCGGTCGGGCCGTCAGGGCGACCCGGGCCTGTCGCGTTTCTACCTCTGTCTGGAAGACGATCTGCTGCGGATCTTCGGGCCGGACACGCTGTTTTCGAAGATGATGAATTCGAACCTCGAAGACGGCGAGGCAATCGGCTCCAAGTGGCTTTCAAAAGCGATTGAGACGGCGCAGAAGAAGGTTGAGGGACGCAACTACGAGGCGCGCAAGCAAGTTGTCCAATACGACGACGTGATGAACGATCAGCGCAAGGTGATTTACGAACAGCGCGGCGAGATCATGGAGTCAGAGACCGTCGACGACGTCGTGGTCGACATGCGTCACGACACGATCAACGCGCTGGTCGGCACGGCCTGCCCTCCGGGTTCCTATCCCGAGCAGTGGGATGTCGCCGGCCTCAAGGAGAAGATTTCCGATGTGTTCGGTCTCGAACCGCCGATCGACGATTGGTTGGAAGAGGACGAAGTCGAACCGGAGATCCTTGAAGAACGGTTGCGCCTGCAAACCGACGAAATCATGGAAACCAAGATTGCTTCCAACGATCCGTCGATCTGGCGGATGGTGGAGAAGGACGTGCTGCTGCGCCAGCTAGACTTTCACTGGAAAGAGCACCTCGCAACGCTCGACGCACTGCGGCAGGTGATCTGGATGCGGGGTATCGCCCAAAAGCAGCCGATCAACGAGTACAAGCAGGAAGCATTCGGCCTGTTCGAGACCATGCTTGATACACTGCGCGAAGAAGTGACCAAGATCCTGTTCAAGGCCGAGCTGCAATTCACGCAGCCGGAGCCGCTGCCCGACCTGCCGGACTTCCTGACCGGACATATCGATCCTTTGACCGGGCTGGACAATTCGGATGACGGCGATGGATCGGCGGAGCGGCCGGAGCTGTTCGGATCGCTCGCCGGCTCCCCGCGTGCCGCGGCAGGCCCGGGCGGAGCGAACACGGACAATCCTTACGCCAATCTCAATGTGAGCCGGAATTCGCCGTGTCCGTGCGGGAGCGGCAACAAGTACAAGCATTGTCACGGCGCAGCGGGCGCAAAACAGACCGCGTGAGGCGTTGATCAGAGTTTGAGGGGGCCAGCAGCGTGATTGGCGCGATACCGATAGGGCTGGCCCTCGCGTTCCTTGTCACAGCGTTGCTCTATGCCAGCGTCGGGTTTGGTGGAGGCTCCACCTATGCGGCACTGCTGGCCATCTCGGGGCTCGATTACCGCCTGCTGCCGATGGTGGCTTTGGCGTGCAACATCGTGGTGGTCGCGGGGTCGAGCGTCAGGTTTGCCCGTGCGAAATTGACGCCGTGGCGGGGTGCATTGCTGCTGACCGGCGTAGCAGCGCCAGCTGCGCTGCTGGGTGGTCTCACTCCAATCGACCAGGCGAGCTTCATGCTTCTGCTCGGAGCGAGCCTCGTCCTGACCGGCGCCACAATGCTGATCCCGGTTAATGAATCGGGTCTGGGCGAGCCAACCGCTCTAGCCCGTTTCATGCCGTTGATAGCTGTACCTCTGGGATACCTAGCCGGGCTCGTCGGCATAGGCGGAGGGATATTTCTGGCCCCTCTGCTGCACCTCACGCGCTGGCGCGATCCCCGCGGCATTGCGGCGACTGCCAGCCTGTTCATTCTGATCAATTCGATGTTCGGGCTGGTCGGTCAATTGCTGAAGCAGGGGCCGGGAACCTTTGGCGGAGCGATTGGCGCTGCCCTGCCACTTATTCTTGCAGTTGCAATAGGTGGTCAGGTGGGAAGCATGATGGCGGTCAAGTTTCTCCCCAAACGCTGGATCCGCTGGCTGACGGCAGCCTTGGTCACAATTGTCGGGGTGAGACTTCTTATCACCACGTAGGGAATCGGCGACTCCTGAATATCCGGCTGTCACCAAATACATCTCCAGCTGACCGGTCGTTTCGCGTAAATCGAGATCGAACAGCCCTTGGTTTTTTCTGTAGGTCAGTCCGCCGGTCGGGACGACAAATTCAGTTTCAATGAAATATTTTGTAGAGATCAGGGTCATCTATTCTTGACCAAACCGAAATTGTTGGGTCATTTCTTCTTCGCTCCCTGACAGAAGGAGAAATCGCGAGTGCCCAAGTTTCGTGATTTTTGTCGTCGCCGCGATGTGCGTGAAGCACAAGGCAGGCGTCGACCGGTGAAGTTGGTTCTGGCTTGCGGTTTGATCTGCTCGGCGGGGTCGGCCCAGGCGCACAGTCTCGCCTTGATTGCGCCCGGCACAAGCGTGCATCTGATCGCTTCTCTGTCGCAGACGAGCAGCTGTTTCCAGTACTCGTACGATCAGAATGGAAATCGGATCTCCAGTTCAACGACGCCATTCGCCAGCGGATCCGCGGTATGGGGATCGTCGACCTACGGCTGCGCGGTTTGGGGGACGTGAATGTGACAGCCGAATTCGATCGTCGCGGGGTCTCTAGCAAAGGAGCCTTGGTCCTGCGTTCGATCGCGCTGCTGCTCGTGAGTATCATCCTTGCCGTCGGGACGCAGGCCTACGCACAGGAGGATGCAGAGCCGCTCGGTTGGGAATCGCCGGCAGGCCCAGGCGGTGTTTTCGAAACGCCGACCCAGGCGTGCATCGCGCAATGGAAAGATGAGGGAATGGACAACGGCTATTCCCGCTTCATGGGGATCAAGCGCCGTTCGGATGACATGCGTTTCATTCACTGCGAATGGACGCGCTGGCAATATCTTTGCCCCGAGGAAACCAACGGTGGGCCACGGTGCGGCTACAATATTCCATCCTATGTTCAGATGGCATGCCCCGAAGACTACGTGGCGACCGTCGACGGGTACTGCAAACTCGAACCTGTGTTCGAGCGCCCCTGCAGTGATCCATGCGAAAGCGATGATGGGCGAGCGAACCCGAAGACCAACAATCCGGTCGTGATCGCGACAGGTGCCAAGCGACTGAGTGCGCTTGACTACTCGTCTGCCGACGGGCTGTTCAGAATAGGTCGCGAATATCGCAGTTTTCAGGTTGGAAGGCCGATCCAGCAACGCGTCCTTCCTCGCGATTTGCCGCGAGGCCTCGATGGTTACTGGAACTTCGATTTCAGCGTCGAGCTGCAGTTCGGGATCTTTACCGGCACGCCGACCGATCCCAACGCGACGGTCGCAATCCTGATGCCGGATGGTTCGGGATACGGATTCCAGCTTCAGGCCGACGGCACTTGGGCCGAGTATCCAGGGGCGGGCAGTGGGACCACATCCAACAACCTCACGCTTGAATATGTCGGCACATTGCCGGGCGATCTCACCACGTTGCGAGATGTCTCGACCACATGGAAGCTGACCGATCGCAACGATACGGTGTGGACCATCGAGACCCGCTCCGGCCCCAATGGCGGGACGTATCTGTATGGCTGGCCGGTGCTGATGCAAACCCGCAGCGGCTATCAGCAGACGTTCGCCTACGCGGCAGATGGCAGTCTCGCGACACTGACCGACAGTTTCGGGCGAAGTGCGAGTTTCGCCTGGGAAAAGCACAATGTCACGACGCTTGATCCGCTTCCCAGTGGCAGTGAACCAGTACCAGTCAGGATCAGTTCGATCGATCTCCCCGACGGCAGTTCGCTGGAATACGATTACGAAGATGCACTGATCCTGGGGATCGGGCAGGTCTATCAGAGCTCAAAGTGGAGCAGGCGATGGGGAGGGGGCAGCAAGCCCAACAGCTCCATTGGCGCTACCGCGGTCCTGCTGCCAGAGCTTCGCCGGCTGAAGTCGGTCGAGCGTCGCGCGGCCAACGACGACGTGCTGGATTCGGTAACCTACCTGCACGAGCATGATCGCTATTCGCGCAACGTCACCGGAATCATCGATCACCGCGGTGAACGGGTCTCGACCTATTCGTATGACACTGCAGGGCGGGTCACGGAGAGCGAACTCGCCGATGGCGCCGACCGCAAGACCTTCACATACGGAAGCAGCGGGTCTGATCGGACTCGCACGGTCACCAATGCGCTTGGCAAGGACGAAGACTACACATTCGCGCAATTCTCTTCGAGCAATCGCGATTACCGGCTGACCAGCCTGGACGGCGAGGCGTCGGCCAATACGCCTGCGAGCACAGCGTCAATTGCCTATGGCAGCGACACCTACATTGCCAGCGTCACCGATGAGGAAGGGCGACTGACGACCACCACTCGCGATGCCCGGGGTCGCCCGATCAGCATAACCGAGGCCAGCGGCACGCCCGATGCGCGGACCTCGACGATCACCTGGCACACCGACTTCAATGTACCGGTCGCCATCGTCAGTCCTGGCCTGACCGAGTCGCGCAGCTACGACGCGCAAGGTCGCCTGATTTCGATCACGCAGACCGACACGACCAGCCACGTCTTGCCCTATCCCACCAATGGTCAGACCCGGACTTATGCCTACAGTTGGGATGCCAATGGGCGCCTGCTTTCCGAGAACGGGCCGCTCGCCGCCAATGGAGCTGGCGACGACCTGACAAGCTATTCCTACGACGCCAGCGGCAACCTGCTGACGGTCACCAATCCGCTTGGCCATGTGACGAGTTTTGCCGGACACGACGCCAATGGCCGTCCCGGTTCGATGACGGACCCCAACGGCGTCGTCACCACCTACGGCTACGATCCGCTAGGCCGGATAGAGGCGATCACGGTCAGGCACCCCAGCAACGCCGCGCTCGATGCGGTGACGTCGCTGACCTACGATGCGGTTGGCAATCTCACCCAGCTTACGCTGCCGGACACGTCTCCGCTGACGATGGAATACGATTCGGCAAATCGCCTGACCGCCTTGATCGGAGCGGGCGGTTAACGTTGGACCTATTCCTACGACGCGATGGGAAATGTCGAGCGCGAGACCGTCTCACGCAGTGACGGATCGACCGCGCGCTACGTGCGGCGGCAGTTTGACGAGCTTGGTCGTCTGATACGCGAAACGCTCGGAACGCGTTCGCCGATGCAGCTGGGTTACGACAAGGTCAGCAACATCGTCAGTGCGACCGATCCCAACGGCTTTGCCACCGCCGCATCGTTCGATGCGCTCGATCGGGTCGTTGCCACCGTCGCGCCCGATGGCGGAATTCTCGCATCGTCCTATGACGCGCAGGACAACACGACCAGCTTCACCGATCCCGTCTCGGTCACCACCCAGTTCGTCTACAATGGCTTCGGGGAGGTGATCGAGGAAACTTCACCCGATCGCGGCACCAACACCTATGTCTATGACGCGGCCGGTCGGATGATCCAGTCTTCCGACGGGCGCGGGCAGGTGGTCGCCTATGCTCGCGACTATCTCGGGCGCGTTACCCGGATGGAGCCGATAGGACGGCCAGCCTCCGAAGCGATCGACTATCAGTGGGACAGCGGCGGGATGGGCGGCTCCTACGGGATCGGCAGGCTGGGCCGCGTGACCGACAATTCCGGCCGTACCCGTTTCCAGTACGATCATCGCGGCAATGTGACGATCAAGGAGCAGGAGATCGGCACCAGCGGCTACACGCGTTTGTCCTATTCCTATGACGCCGCCGATCGCATCACCCGGATCATCTATCCCTCGGGCCGCTGGGTGCTCTACGACTATGACGCCTATGGCCGTGTCGATCAGGTCCGCACCCGTGAGAATTCGAGCAGTCCCTATCTGACGGTCGCGAGCGGGCACCAATACGAGGCGTTCGGTCCGCTCAAGAGCATGACGCTCGCCAGCGGGCTCGAGGTTGCCAATGAGTGGGGCGACGACGGTCGTCTGGCGGTGCGAAAACTGTCTCCAACTGGCGGTGGCGCAGACCTCTCACACCTCGCCTATCGCCGCGACCCGGTCGGACGAATCGGTGCGATCGCCGACTATGTGACGCCTGCGAATTCGGTGATCTACGGCTATGACGCGATGGGCCGCCTGACCATGGCCGTCTCCGACAACTCGGCCTTGTCCTCGGAAACCTACAGCTACACGCCCGGCACCAACCAGCTGGCGAGCTTCACTGACGACAGCGGCACACGCACGATCGCCTATGACGGGCGGGGCAACACAGTGAGCGAGACACGGCCCGGCGGCGAGACAATTGCGGCTACCTATGACGGCCACGGGCGGCTCGAAAGCTACGACCGCACGAGCATTGGCGCGCAGACATACACCTATAACGGCCTCGGCGACCGGGTACGGGTCGACAAGCCCACCGGCACGCGGCGCTTCGTCTATGACGCCTGGGGGCGGGTGGTGGCCGAGTATGGCGCTTCGGCGAGCGACGTGCGGGCGGAGTTCATCTGGGCCGTACCACCAGCAGCGAACGACAACTCCCCCTTCGGCGGAGGCGATCATATTGTCGGCTACGCCCCGCTGGCGCTGGTAGCGCCAAACGCGCAGGCGCAACTCCAGCTCTACTGGGTCCACGGCAACCATCTCGGCGTGCCGATCGTGACAACCGATGCACAAGGGTCCGTCGTAGACCCCGGCAACGACTTCCTGCGTCCCGGCTTTCCCGGCCAGAGCCAGGTGCTCAGCGACCTCTACTAAAACCGCAACCGCGACTATGACCCGGTTACGGGGCGCTATATCCAGGCCGACCCGATTGGGCTTGCGGGCGATGTGAACCCGTATGTCTATGCCAATGCGGATCCTGTGAACGGGATTGATCCGCTGGGTTTGTTCAGTGGCAATCCGGTCGATTTCGCTCCGCTAAGAGCGCCAAACGCGCCGAGACCGGCACCACTTCCTGGTGTCCTCACCACGACGGTAGTCATTGGAAGTCTTGCGGCCTTACTTGAGAGAGCCAACAGTCTTTGTCCAAGAATGGGGCGCGGCCCTCCCAACAGGCGGCAATTTGAGGATTACACAATCAGTGACAATTTCGATGACGATGACGATCCGTGTGAAAAACAACTAAAGCGCGACGAGGCCTATTGTGAATCTGCATGGAAGTCTGCCGCGCCATCTGATTTCGAGGGCTACTCTCAAGAGGAAGGTATCCGAGCTTGCAGACGCCAAGCTTTTCAAAGATATTCTGAGTGTATTGGCGGAGGCAGTCCGAGGAGCCCATTGTCTCCTTTGCCAGGTGACAGTCGCAGAAATCGCAATATTAACGAATGATTGGGTAAAGTGATGGCCGAGGTGTTCGCGAGTTGTTCCGTCCTATTCGGTGATGAATTTCAATCAAATCCAGGGACAATCTCGGTCCACGCGCCCAAGCCAACTCCAGATGGTGGCTTCATTTGTCATGTAGAATTTGCCGGTGTAGAGAAATACACCAGAGATATTGAAGGACGTGATGGTATTCACGCTCTGGATTGTGCATTAGTCTATCTGAATGGTATTAGAAACAACAGTACCGACCCTGAGTTCTTTTGGTTGAGTGGGGACTCGATGCTTGTACGTAGTCACAAATAGCAAGAACTACTGCGACGTCCACCAATCCTTGACCGCAACAGCATTAACATGCTGAGCTACGTGTAGTAGACTCCCTGCGTTCCTGCTTTCCCGGCCAGAGCCAGGTGCTCGGCGACCTCTACTACAACCGCAACCGCGACTATGACCCGGTTACGGGACGGTATATCCAGGCGGACCCGATTGGGCTTGCGGGCGATGTGAACCCGTATGTCTATGCCAATGCGGATCCTGTGAACGGGATTGATCCGTTGGGGTTGCTGTCATGGCAGCGCGATGTCGCAGACTGGGTGCCCGTCGTCGGATCGGGCTGGGATGCCTACGATGCTTATCGCTGCGGAAACTACGGGTGGGCTGTTCTCCATACCGGGCTACTTCTGACTGACCTGACCGGGGTTGGCGCGCTTGCCAAGGTTGGGCTTCGGCAAGGTGGCAAGCAGTTCATTCGGGAGGTATAGAGAGATCAGTCCGGATCAGTGCCGAGGAACCGACCTCCCAAAGTCGCAAAGAATGGAGTCGGTATCGGACCTTTCGCCAAGGAATCCATCCCTGCTGGACCAACCCGAAGACCCACAACGGATCAGCAACGGAAGATCACTGAATTGGGCAGAAAACACGGCTGTCATACATTCGGAACTAAGGAACCAAGAACAAAGCACGGGGACTTTGTTGGTGATCATCAGCCGCCAAACAAGCTCAATCCACCTAGAGGCAAGCAAGAATACTACCCGCATTGCCTGGATTGTAGCTATAGGCAAGGGGGGCGGATTAGACATATGCCTGCACACTCAGAGAATTAGTGAAGGATCTGCCTGTGACGAGGATCGAGTTGAACTTGTCATCCGAGTACGGAGTTATGTTCTTACACGATGCGGCTGTCACGCCATCGGCACCAAAGGACGCAGGGACTAAGCCAGTTACCTGGACATCTTCGTGTCTGGCGTTCAACATTTTGATCCATGTCGATGGTGACGCAAAAGTCATCTTATCGGACGGCTCGGATGGTCATTCTTGGAAAGAGTATTTCTCCGGCAAGATCAATTGTCCTAGCAAAGCGCTTTCGCTTACCGACCACAATGAGTTTGCATTCGCATCGGTGCCCCTAGAGGACAGCTTTGCAAAGATTTCACTTCGGATGTCTGAAGAGAAAAATCCAGACGTTGTGGAGTGCGCTATACTGAATATGAAAACCTATTAGGAGGTGTGAGGCCAAAGCCCCACATAAGCAGAAAGCGCAAGCATTCGCCAACTGACGGCCTTGGCGACCGGGTACGAGTCGACGAACCACCGGCACGCGGCGCTTCGTCTATGACGCCTAGGGGCGGGTGGTGGCCGAATATGGCGCTTCGGCTAGCGATGTGCGCGCGGAGTTCATCTGGGCCGAACCACCGGTAGCGAACGACAACTCCCCCTTCGGCGGAGGCGATCATATTGCTGGCTACGCCCCGCTGGCGTCGAAGTATTGGTTAAATTCGGGGTAGCAGACAAAAACTGCGAGAATGGAGGTTTTTGCCGGTTTTCCACTTCTCTTGCTCTTGAGATCGCATGCTGATCAAGTAACGTCACAATATAGATTTGCAGCGTTTGAAGAGGTCGGCGATGCTAAAGTTTGGTGGAGTTGCGGTTTGTCTTGGTTTCATTGCAATGGCGTGGCCGGCCTCCGCCCAGCAGTGCGTTGTTCCCAACACCATCGCCAACGGCCAAGTCGCCGATGCAACCGAGGTCATGGATAACTTCAATGCCATTGCCGGCTGCGTCGACGACATACGCGACAATGCGGTCACCCATGAGGGCACTCCCAATGCCGGTGAGATCGCAGTGTTCGACAGTGCGACCGGCATCACCAGCGGGAATCTCACCGGGGATGTCACAACTTCCGGTAGCACCGCGACGACGCTGATCGCGACAGGTGTGACACCTGGCACCTACACCAATGCAACGGTCACGGTCGATGAAAAGGGCCGCGTTACTTTCGCCGACAGCGGCGCGATCGGCGGGGGCGGTGGCAGTGGTGCATTGGCGACCAAATACACCGTGGTCACGCCGGGCGACAACTTCATCGATGTGAAGCTCGATGCCGATGACGGCTACGCCTATCGCGTGCTTGTCAAAGGAACGGTCGATTCGGATGCCAGGATCAATTTCCGCCTCTCGGACGACAACGGACAGACCTTTTTTGATGCTGCAGGATATTACAAGTCCTACACCGCCGGATCGGCCAGCGCGATCGACCTCACAACCGGCCGGACCATGGATATCAATCGCAACACGATCGTATCATTCATCGTCGCCGGCATGAACGTCGCCGCGACCGAGCAGGTGGCGCTGACCGGTACCTTGTTCGGAGTCGACACCGGCACGACCAACCGGCCGAGGGTCGTGGGCGGTCATATCAACGGCATTTCGGAAGCGCGCGATTACAACGCGTTTCGGATCTACACGACTGGAGGAACGATGGATAATTTCGCGGTCTTTGTGGAGCGCGTGTATTGAAGTGCGGCTGCCGCCATTCTGATCCTTCGCGACCCGCGGTTGTGGCTCGATGAGCGTCTTGGCCGCGGCGAATGAGTGGCTGATCGAATTGGTCACCGGACCCTTGGCGACCGGTCTGCTTACTCTGGCCGTCGCAATTCTGGGCCTTGCGCTGCTGACCGGACGCAACAGTTGGAAGCGAGGTGCCCACATAGCGATCGGAGCTTTCGTCCTGATCGGGTCGAGCGTGATTGCGCAGGCCCTGATCACTTCGGTGCCTCGCGGCGAAGTTCCGGCCGCACCGGTGGGATCGGCCGACCCGCCAAGACAATTGCCGGAACCTCCGCCGTCGCCGCCCGATCGACGTGGAAATCCCTTCGATCCTTATTCGGGCAATAATGCGGTGAACTAGCTCTTCGAACGACGGCGAATGAGATCGCTCATTCAGCGATGAGCACCTGGCTGACCTTGCGCTTGCCACCGACGCGTTCCAGCTGGACGAAAACATCGACGCTTTCTCGTACATAGTGGCGGACATCGTCGCGGCCGAGCCTCGAGCCCGCTTGCAGCACCAGCAGTGCGAGCTGTTCGATGGCCCGTTGCGGGGTGTCGGCGTGAACCGTTGTCATAGAGCCCGGGTGACCGGTGTTGACCGCTCGCAGAAAGGTGAAGGCCTCGATCCCGCGCAACTCGCCAAGAATGATCCGGTCGGGCCGCATTCGCAGGGCGGCTATCAACAGGTCTTCTGCCGAGATCTCCGACTCGCTGAGCTGTCCGCGCGCTGCAATCAGGCCGACTGCGTTGCTGTGGCGCAAGTGCAGTTCTGCGGTATCCTCGATCAGTATCAACCGTTCATCTGACGGGATTTCGGCGAGGAGCGAGTTGAGAAATGTCGTTTTCCCGGTCGACGTACCGCCCGAGACCAGGATGTTGCGACGCTGTTTCACCGATTCGCGCAAATGCTCGGCCGCCTTGCGCCCGGTGAGCGACCGAAATTGCCGCTCGGTTGCGAAGTCGGGCGAAGAGGTTTGGACCTCGGCGAAGGCCTCGGCGTCTTCCCAGTCCTGCAGCGACAGATCGGCTGAGACATGGCGTCTGATCGCAAATGCGTAGTGGGATCGTGTTGCGGGTGGTGCCGCGACCTGCACCCGTGAACCATCGGGCAATGTCGCTGCCAGGAGTGGTTGGGCGCGGCTGATTCCCTGAGATGAGTGCGCTGCAATCTGCCGTGCGAGCCGTTCCAGCAGTTTGGCGTCAAGGCCGGGTTCTTCAAGCTGCTCGATCCCACCACCGACACTCTCGATCCACAGCTCACCCGGTCGATTGATCCAGATATCGGTGACGTCCGTGCGGGCAAGGACCGGAGCGAGCGGCGCGAGAAAGCTGTCGAGGTAGTATCCGGATTCGCTTTCGACTTCGCTCATTGTTCGACCGTCGAGAAATCGAGATCACGGGCAACGAAGACGGATACGCTGGTGCCGTGCTTGACCTTGAGCGTCGGCTGGATCCGTTGCTGGTCGGTCACCTGGACGTTCTGAGTGCTTCCCGGCAATGCCACGATCACTCCGTCGGTGGCTTCATTGACCGCCAGCCCGACACCGATGTCGAGCACCGATTGCAGCAAGGCGCCTCCAAAACGTTGGAGGAATTTGCTGTCGACCTTGCCCCTAATGCCGGCGCGTCCAAGGGGATCGGACGATGGGGAATCGAGCGCGATCGTGACGCCATCGGGCCGGATGAGGCGGGTCCATTGCACCAGTGCTCGATTCTGCCCGCTTCGAAGATCGGCTTCGTATTGTCCATACAGGCGGCTGCCACGCGGGATGAGTACCCTTGTGCCGTCAAAGCCGGCAATATCGCGTTGGACCAATGCCCGGACACCGCCAGCTCGGGTTGAATCCAGGGCGGTCTCAAGCACCGCCGGGATGACGGTGCCTTGCGGGATCGTGCGCGACGGGTTGAGCAGTCTGCCGGCGCTCACGCGATTGTCGGACTCCGCATTGGGCCCCGCTATCAAGTCCTGCGGCGTCGCAGCGGATCGACCTTCGAACACCACTCGGGAAGGTTCCGGCGTCGGGAAAGCCCTGGGCGGTTCGGGCAGGGGCCTTGGCGGCAGCAGCGTGAGGTCTCTGGGCGGTATCGGCGGCGGAATATCGCGTGTGCTCGGCGCGGGTGCTTGCTGCACGACTGCCGGCGCGGGGGCGGCAGGCAGAAGCGCGCGTCCCTCGAACCGCTCGGGAACGCGCAGCGGCGCAGGCGACGTGATCCGGTCCCCTGTCCCACCGTTAGGCTGCAAGACCGAGGGCGCCTGCGCGGCATTCCGAGACGCGTTGAGCGCAGTGAACAGGGTTGCACCCCCGATCGCGAGGAGCGCCAGGAAGGCCCAGAGGCCCCAATTGCCAGACGAACCGGTCGCTACGACTGGCCGGATATCCTGCGATCCGGTTGCGGAGGCGGACGCTTCGCTCATTGCTCGCCGTCCTTTCGCTTGTTGCGCCGTGCCGTGGCCTTGTCCTTGTCGATACGGAAGACCAACCGCTGGTGAACCCGATCGATCACGAACAAGCCGTCGCGCATATAGCCGTCCACGACTTCTTCGTCTCCGGTGGCACCTATTGCGAAGACGGCGGGCAACGGCTGGTCAGGGCCGTATTCGATGACAGTCTTTTGGCCGTTGTCGCGGATCGATTGCGGACGCACCGAGCGATCCCCGCGCAGCCGGTATCCCCAGTCGAGACCGGTGATCTGTTCGGGCGGAGGCTCGGCAATAGGTTCTTGAGGCGAGCCAAAATTCAGCCGCACAACATATGCTGCCATAAGTGACTCTTCGGCTTCGACCGCAAACTCATATTGTCGCGCGCTGGTTTCGACCCTCAATGTAGTTGGTGCAGCGTTGATTTCGGGTTTGATCTGAAAGCTGTTGTCATCGGGTGAGATGCTGACATTCCAAAGCTGGTTGCCGGTCAATACCACGCGCTGAATGCGCTCGGACGGTTCAAGCATGACTGTCAGAGCGGTCTCGGGCAGGGCGGTCAGCATGATCGTCTGCCCGGCCTGCCAATCGACCGATTGTATGCGAGGACTCTCCTCGGTCGGCGAGGGGAAGACCTGAGCCAATGCGGGCGTACACAGCGCGAGCAGGATGACAGGCAAGATCCGTTTCATTCCGCGCGCTCCAGCACGACCGGCTGTTCCACCCCGTTGACGATGCCTTCCTCGGGCAAGGTCTCTGCGTTGCGCCGGTATCCGGTGACCTGGAATCCGAGTGGGTTGATATAGCGATCCGCCTCGCTCATCTCCGCGCCCGTAAATTGGAAGTCGATCACGGCGACCCAATGTTGCGCCGGTTGTGGGCTTGCGCCGCTATCTGTGCGGGTCGTGGCAAACCGCACCATCGCGCGCTTTTCCGAAAGGTTCGATACGCTCTTCACTTCGGTCTGGATGAGCCCGCCCCGGGACATGTAGGCGAGCGGGCTGGCGGGATTGTTGGCATCCATGGCTCGCGCATATTGCTGCCCGACGCGGTTGTCGGACCATAGCGAAACGCGCCGAAAATCGTCCTGCACTCCGTCCTGCGAGAAGCCTTCCCTTGCGATCACATATTGGACGAGGAACGAGCGAGTCAGGGCGGTGTCGGGCGCCACGATCTGCGCATCAAGCGGTGCAAGGGCTTCGACGTTCCCGGTCTGCCGGTCGACCAACAAGGTGTAGGGTTCGACTTCCTTGAGCGGGATCAGAAATACGAGGGCCACTGCTTCGATAAGCGCGATCAAGGCGGCGATGATCGCCACGACCCACGCGCGTCGGTTGGACTTCTCGAGATCGTCCGTAACGCTGGTGGCCCAGCTCTCTGCAACCGGCAAGTCGGCCAGATCGTAATCTGGTTGCGCTGTCATGGCATTCCATCCCGTGTTCGTGCCGCGCGAGAGATTCGGGGGCTAGGTCGACGGTACGAGCTGCCGAGACGCTGCACGCCCGGATCCGTTGTCGTCTCGCGTATGGTCGTGCTGCGCCGGTCGGAATTTTCGATCACTCTTTCCGAAGCCGTGCTGGATTGCCGCAGGATCGATCGCTCGATCGTGTTGCTCATTCGCTCCGCGCGAATAATCTGACCTGCTTGAGCGGGTGCGGGAGCCAGCGTCTGCCGATCAGGTTCTGTGCGGGTCCAATTCGGCAAATCGGGCAGGGTCAGCCAGCCGCGATGGAACACCACTTTGGCAAGGAACCAGATCATTGCGAAGTGCACGACGGCAAATGCCAGCATAATCGCGAAGATTTCGATCGGAGTGGAAGGCGCAGCATATCCCAATTCGCGCACTCGTAATGCATCGCCCAGCCACGGCTCGATAATCGCCAACTGTACCGTAAGGACGATCGTAGCGCCGATGGAACCCGCGATTGTCAGAACCAACCCCTTGAGCCACCCGGCAAATATCCCGCGAGACTGATTGAAGAAGTAAAGGCCAGCAACGATTGGCGTGAGCGCAAGCAGC
>CAZJZO010000086.1:0-16094 GCA_964550495.1 uncultured Porphyrobacter sp.
TTGAGCAGGATCTGGATCGCGGCGGGGACGAGGAAGATCTTCGAGATGTTGTAATTCTCGATCAGGTCGAGCGCCTTGGCGGGATCGTATTCGGGCAGGACGATCGAATTGGTGCCCGCGACCATCGTTCCGATCCCGGTGCCCGTCCCGCTGATATGGAAGCACGGCATGGCGAGCAAGGTGACATCGCCCTCGATCGGCTGCTGCCAGTCGCGCATTTCGGCTTCGTGCGCGGGATCGCGACTGGAAAGGATCGAGCCATGGGTCATCACCGCGCCCTTGGGCCGCCCGGTGGTGCCCGAGGTATAGAGCTGCAGCGCGTCGTCATCGAGCCCGATATCGTCGAGCACCGGGTCGGCGGGAAAACCGTCGCGCCAGATGCGATAATCGCTCCCCAAATGGTCGGGTGCGTCGATCCCGATGACCTGTTCGACCCGTGGGGCCTGGTCGCGAACCTGCGCTAGAATGTCGGCGAAGCCCTCACCGACGAACACCACCCGCGCCTGGCAATTGTCGAGGATGTAGGCGACTTCGGGTGGAGCAAGCCGCCAGTTCACGGGAGTCATCACCGCACCGATCTTGGCTGCCCCCAGCAGCGCCTCGAAGTAGAGCGGATGGTTCTTGCCGAGGAAGGCAACGCGTTCGCCCTTGGACACTCCGAGTGCGGCGAGCGCGTTGGCCACCTGATTGCTGCCGGCATTGAGTTCGGCAAAAGTGATGACCTCGTCGCCATACGTGAACGCAGCTGTGTCACCCTGAAGCTGCGCGTGCTCGCGGACGATGTCGCAGAACGACGCGGCGATTGTGATTGTGTCTTGGCCCATGCCTGGGGACGTTACGCCTGTCCCGTTCGGTTGCCATTGTTACAAGTCATAGCATCGTGCCGCCGATCGCTGGTTTAGGAGAGGCCTATGGATGACAGCACGATACAGGCGGGCTTCGAAGCTGCACGCTTTTCTCCGGGTTTTCTGGACCATGGCGGCCCCTACTACCTCAAACCGCGCGAGGATGCTCCACAAGTGGTCGGGCTGCGCATCATGCCGCATCACATCAATTACAAGGATACGGCGCATGGCGGCGTCATCTCGACCTTTGCCGATGTCGCGCTGAGCCATGCCGTGTACGATGCCGAGCGACCGCGTCTGACGCCCTCGACGATTACGCTCGGCGTCAACTACCTGCATGCCGCAAAGCTGGGTGACTGGCTCGAAGCGCTGGTGCGGATCGACCGGCTTGGAGGACGCACGGCCTACACCTCAGGTGAGATCATGCGGGACGGAGAACCGATTGCGACAATGACAGGGGTGTTCGCGATCAAACGTTAGATACTCTTGCTTCGGGCGGCTTGGCTTCAACCAAGAAAACGCGCCACCACCGGTGTCGACGGGTCGCGTTCGTCGTGATAGCCCGCAGCGCCTTCGGGGGTGTCGGACAGGTCCACTCCCTCGACTTCACGGAACTCCCGCCAGTCATAAAGCCCGGTGCGCCGGGCGATACGCCACGCGCCGTCCCGCTTCTCGAAGCGGTCGACATAGCGCCCGGCGACGACCGCCGAATAGATCTTGCCCTTGTCGGGGAAGACCTCCGCCAACGGATAGCCGGCCGGGACAGTGTGCATCGCGGTCATGTATGTTTCGGTGTGGCAGACCGTGTCGCCGTCGAACCCGAATTGGATCTGCCCAAGCTGATGCTGGGTTGCGAGGCACGGGTCGATGATTGCGCGGGCCTGTTCGACAAAGCCGCGCCAGTCGCCGATCACGGTGCCGAACTGGAACTGCGCGTCATCGTGAAACAGGCGCTCCATGATGCCCCACCGGCGCCGGTCGATTGCATGCGCGTAGGCGGTGATGATGTCGGTGATATCCGCACGATCTTCGAGCGATCCGTTCATTGTTCGAGCTCCACGATGACCTTGCCGATATTCGCTCCGGTGAAGAGCTTTTGGTACGCGAACAGAGTGTTCTCAAGCCCAAGTGTCACTTCGTAGGGCATCACCAGCTTCCCTTCATTCACCCAGCCGCGCAGCAATTCTGTCAGCCGCTCGCCCTGGTCCATGAAATCGGGCGAGAAGAAGCCCTCGACGCGCAAGCGACGCATCAGCACTTGATCGAACTCCTGCGGGGCCGTTCGGCGGCCCCAGCCGTAATCGGCGAGCAAGCCGCACACGGCAATCCGCCCATAGTGGTTCATCCTCTTGAGCACCGCATCGAGCAGCGGCCCGCCGACATTGTCGAAATAGACGTCGATCCCGCCCGCGCGGTCAATCTGATCTTCGAAATCGGCGGCCTTGTAATCGATGGCGCCTGCGATCTTGAGACTGTCTTCGAGGAAGCCGCATTTCTGCGCGCCACCGGCAATACCCCACGCTTCGCAGCCGATGATCTTTGCGATCTGCAACGCGAGGATGCCTGTCGCTCCGCCAGCAGCCGAGACGAACACGCGTTCCCCCGGCTTGGCTGCACCGGTCTCGGTGATGCCCCACAAGGCGGTCCAGCCATTCATCCCGAGCGGCCCGAACCAGGCACGCCTGTCCGTGACTGTCGGATCGAGCTTGAGCGCGCCGGAAAGCGCGGCGTCGACTTGGCTGATTTCGCCCCAGACGCCGAATGCCCGGACCAGGTCTCCCTCTCCGATCCCTTCGGCCTTGCTGGCCATGACTTCGCCGATTACCAGCCCGGTCATCGGCGCACCAACCGGAAGTGGCGGCTGGTATCCGTCTTCGCGATCGGTCAGCCACATACGGGTGCCGGCATCCATCGAAAGCATCGCATTCTTGATGCGGATCTCGCCATCGCCCAGCTCGGGCAAGGGCGCTTCGACGAGCGCAAGCGCGCTTGCGAAATCTGTCCCCTCCGGTCGGCGTTCTATGCGCCAGAATCTGTTGTCCATGGCCTCGTTCTCCAGACCCGGTGCAGCTACGGCAAGGCCCGCTTTTGTTAGGGTGCTATCACTTTGGCGCGGTGCGCGGCGAGTGTGCGAAAACTAGTCTGACCGGACGAGATTTGGGGAGACTGAGAATGGCACTCATCACGGTAATCGGTGCTTCGGGACGTCAGGGCATGGCGCAAGTGCGCCAGGCGCTCAAGGCGGGCTACGATGTTCGCGCGATCTCGCGGCAGGAAGATCCGTTCGGCGGCGCGAAGATCGACGGGATCGAGCGCGTCGAAGTCCGCCCGATGGACCTGTACGATCCGTCGACCTTCAAGTCTGCGCTCGAAGGGACGGACTACATCTTCTACACCCACCCGCTGCAGGCCCGCGCGGATCGCGCGGTGTTGATCGGCGACCTTGGCAAGGTTGGAGCGGAGCTGGGCGTCAAACGGCTGGTGTGGAACACGTCTAGCTGGATTCCCGACCGGCCGGGCGATCCCTTCACCTATGCCGGCAACACGCAGGGCATCAACGCGCTGTGGCGCTCGGGTTGCCCCGGCACCGTGTTTGGCAGCGTTCTGTTCATGGACAACCTGCTGACCAACTGGGCGCGGCCGTTTATCGTCAACGAAGATCGCTACGTCTATCCGCACAACCCCGATCTTCAGGCCAACTGGATCAGCCTCGACGATGTCGCGAAGTTCATGCTCACCGCGCTTGATCGCCCTGACATGGAGGGCGCATGGCTCAATATCGGCGGGCCAGAGCGTCTAGTCGGCAAGCAGGTGACGCAATACCTTTCCGAAGCGCTCGACAAGGAGATCAGATACGATCCGTGCACGCCGGAAGAGTTCGGCAGGTACCTCGTCGATGCAGCAGGAGACTCCATGCCAGAGGAAATGCGCGAGGAGTTCGCAGCCGGAATCGCCGCTTTCTACGAATACAACAACACCGCGCCGACAAAGCCGTTCGAAGTCGACATGGATTATGTTCTTGAACGCTTCCCGGAACTCGACGGGGAGCTTGAGACCTTGGGGGAATGGACCAAGCGGCAGGATTGGGGCGAGAGCAATTTCAGACCGGCGTTTGGCTAGTCCTTCTTCGTCATTGCGAGCCGTAGGCAAAGCAATCCATCACCTGACGTGTCGTCAAGAGGAGACGGCGGTCGATGGATTGCCGCGTCGCCCTTCGGGCTCCTCGCAATGACGAACCAAACTACTCCGCGGCTTCCCGCTGCTCCGGCGCAAAGATCTCCAGCAACTCTTCGTCGCTCGCATGGGTCAATTTCGCCGCCCATTGGTGAAAGACCTGACCGCCGCGCTCGTTGCGGCCGAACAGCACCTCCTTGAGCAGCCCTGATTGCAGTGCCTCGTGCTGGCGCTTGCCGGTCGCGTAGTCCTCGTCGCGCACCACGACTTCGAGGAAGTCGAACTGCTCGTGTGCCGATTTGATATCCTCTTCGGTCTCGGGCTGGTTTTCCATGACGTAGAACTGCGTGGTGTAGCTTTCGCCCACACTCGCACCGGGGAACAGTTGCGAAATCATCGCCCCGCGCTGCCCGCCGCCATAGAAGCTCGCGATCGAGATATGCGGGAAGATCGTCCACACGCCCTGAACCAGCACTTCCTGCGGGATTTCGTCGTCCGACAACTCTTCCAGGTCCATCTGCTGGTCGTCGTCTCCCGAAACCTTGATCGCAAACTTCGACGGCGTCGAAAGACGCTGGTGCGGGCCCCAGGCGAAGAAGTTGGCGCGGTTGTAGAAATCCGCGCCGAACGTGTCCTTGTGCAGCACCGGCAGGTGGTAGAAATCGAGATAGCCGTCATAGGCCGTTTTCCAGTTCGGCCCTGCGAGCGTGCGCTGGCTGAACAGAGTCCAGCCGTCGAACTCGAACGCCTTGAGCAAATCGTCGTAGCCGCACAGGTAGTCGGCGATCGAAAGTTTCGAATCCGGATCCAGCGTCGCCCAGATCAGCCCCGCACTTTCGTAGACCGGAAACCGCTTGAGGCAGAGCGCGGCCTTGTCGACCGCGCCGAAATCCTTTGAGTCGGACACTCCGATCAGGTCGCCATTATTCTTGAAGGTCCAGCCGTGATAACCGCAGGTGAAGCGGGAGCCGTTGCCGGTCCCGCTCGGCACCACCGGGTTGCCGCGATGCGTGCACATGTTGAGGAATGCGCCAACCGACCCGTCGCGCTGGCGGGTGAGCAGCAATGGCACACCGCAAATGTCCATCGCCTTGTAATCGCCCGGCTCGGGCAGCTCGCAGGACGGCGCGACCATCAGCGGCAGACGGCGGAAGACGTTGCGCTTCTCGAGTTCGAACAGTTCGGGATCGGTGTAGGTGCTCGCCGGCACCCGCACGACCTCGTCGGCATATTCCATCGTATCGGCCGCGCCGTGCTCCACGAGGTTGCGGGTCATGGCGATCAATTCTTCGCGCGACATTTGCGTGTCTCCCAAGGTCTGCCGATGAAAATGCGCCGCACCGCCATGTCACGGCAATGCTCATTTTTGTGATAAGCAAAAGGAAAGGGCGGGCCTTCCGACCCGCCCCAACCGTGACGAACTTGCTTCCGGCCTAGAACCGGAAACTGGTCTCGACGAAGATCTGACGTCCGCGGTTCTGCGTGACCACTTCGTCGTCGCCCAGCGGAAGACCGAACCCGGCTGGTCCGCCCGGTGACAGGAAGGGGCGAGGACCAGAGGTGTTGACCCAGATCTCATCGCTCAGGTTCACGCCGACCAGCGAGACCTTCCATTTCCCGTCGGGATGGCCGATCGAGGCGCGTGCGTCGAAAGTGACATAGCTGTCCTGGATGAAGTCGTTGGCGGTGTCTTCGTTGGTGAAATACTCGTCCGAATAGACGATATTGCCGCCCAAAGTGACATCGAGGCTGTCGTTGACCGGAATGATCCAGTCGGCGGCGATGTTGCCCGACCAGGTCGGCGCGCGAGCAGAGTCGCGACCGTTGAGGTCGTTGCCCGACGATGTGAGGAAGGTGTCGCTGAACTCGGCATCGAGATAGGCGACATTGCCAGACAGGGTCAGCCCTTCGACCGGGGTGCGCCAGTTCCATTCGAGATCGACGCCTTGCGAGGTCAATTCACCGGCGTTCAGCGTCAGGAACTGGATGTTGACGGCGTCGAAGTTCTGCACCTGCAAGTCGGTGAAGACGTAGTAATATGCGGTGACATTCAGCGTGAAGGTGCGATCGGCAAACTGCGACTTGATCCCGATTTCGCCGCCTTCGGTGGTTTCGGAATCGAAGATCAAAGCGCCGAAATCGCCGCTGACCGCAGCGGCGCTGAGGCTGGCCGACGGAAGGGCGGAATTGTCGATCCCGCCCGATTTGAAGCCGGTCTTGTACGACGCGAAGATGTTGATGTCGTCCGCCGCCTGGTAGCGCAGGGTCACTTCGGGCGAGAAGTTGTCGTCGGAGAACTCGATCGGGCCGGAGAAGAAACCGCTGGGCACGAATGCGGGGCTTGGAACAAACAGACCAGAGCCTCCGGGATCGGGAATGAAGCCGAGCAAGTTATGCACGAAGGGCACACTGATTGTCTGAATCTTTGTCTCGTCAGTATAGCGAATACCGCCTGACAGCTCGAGGTCGTCAGTCAGGTCGATAATGACAGAACCGAATACCGAGAACGCTTCCGTCTTTGTGACGTGGCGCTTGTCCCAGTCATAGGTGAAACCGGTGCCTGGAGCCACGCCGCCACCGAGCAGTGGCAAGGTTGGATCGGCAGCGATCAGCGAAATGTTTACCGCCTGCTGCGCGGTGTCGAACACGAATGTCCGGTCTTCGTAGAACGCGCCCAGCATGAAGTTGAACGCTCCGTCGAAATCTGACGTCAGGCGCACTTCCTGCGTGTATTGCTCCAGCGCGTTGGTCGGGTCCGAACACCCTGTGCCTTGGGGGACTCCGGCAAAGTTGGTTGCGGCAAGAGTAGGCGCATTGGTTGCGAGGAAGGTCGGATCCATCAGCGCATTGCCGATCGGCGAGAAGGCCGGGCCGATACCGACATAAGCGTAACAATCAAAATCGACCGCATCCATGTCGAGGAAGCCGCTTGTCGATGTCAGCGTGAGGTAGTCGGATAACTCGAAGTTGAACAGCAGCCGCCCGAACCAGATGTCGGTCTCGGAGAAGGGCACACCGTTGCGGCCCGCTGCTTCGGAAGGTGTCGGAATGCCCGGAGCCAATGAAGGGGCAGCGTCCGACAGGAAATAGCGACCGTCGAAGGCATTACAGTCATTCCCTGCCGGGATCGCTACCACGCCGCTCAGCAAAAACACCGGATCGGCCACGCCGTTGGCACCGCAGAAGATGTCCGAATGCTGGATGGCCCCGTCGCCCTCATTTCGAACGTACTGGACTTTCAGATTGGCATCGAAGCGATCGTCTGGTTCCCACGCCAGAGTCACGCGACCGACGAAATTGGTCTGACCGCGGAAGTTGCCATTGGCTGAATTCGCGCCGGGCTGCAGTTCCACGAACTCATCGATATCGTTGTATTGCGCCGCGATGCGAATGCCGAGCGTGTCGCTGATGGGGCCGGAGATGAATCCGTTGACTGTGTACCCCTGCTCTTCAAACTCGTATTGCCCTTCAACCCCGATCTCCCAGTCGGGGGTTGGATCGGCAGAGCGAATGGCGAACACACCGGCAGAGGCGGACTTCCCGAAGAACAAAGACTGCGGGCCCTTCAGAACGTCGATCTGCTGGGTGTCGAAGAATCCGGCCTGCACCAGACGCATGGTCGAGACCTGTACCCCATCGAAGTCGAACGCGACCGCGCTGTCGAAAGCGGCGGAGATATTGGAAGAGCCGACCCCGCGGAGTGAAAGCTGGCCGCCCGAACCGGAACCGCCAACCTGGACATTAAGTGTGGGGACGCGGCTGACAACGTCGGCGACCTGGTCGACCCCGTAGCTTTCGAGCAATTCGCCGCCGATCGCCGTTACAGTGACGGGCACTTCCTGCAGGCTTTCGTCCTGACGGCGGGCCTGCACGATGATGACATTGTCGTCGCTGGCCGCTTCTTCCGCCACTTCATTGTCCTGCGCCACGGCAGTCCCGGCGCCCCCTGCCCAAAGCGCAACTGCGGCGCTGCCGAGCAATGCAGCTCGAAATGCGCCAGCGCCAGAGGCATTGCGGGTGTGAAGTTTGGTCATCGTGCTCTCTCCCTTTGAGCCTCGGCTCGGGCCGAGTGCCGCCTATTCCCCAACCCCGATCGAGCGTCCTCTCAAAACGCCTGTCGGTATGCATCGATGTGTATGGGGCGGGGTTGGAGCGCTCATCTAGCAAAAGCGCTAGGGAATGCGACAAAGTGAGGCATTATCGCCACATCGTCATGAGAAAACGGCTTTTCCGTAGCGTAATTGTGCAGTGCAGCGCGATTACTCTGCGGCGTCGCGCGTCGCTTCCATCTGCGCGATGCGTGGGTCATTGGGCCAAACCCAGTCGTCGCCGATCACTTGTTCGACGCGCAATTCGGGCGGCACGCGGTCGATCCCGATCATGCGGTCGCAGCTTTGGTGGAAACTGTAGATGCGGGCTTCCTGATAGGAAAGCGGGACGCTCCTGAACGCGGCGCTCTGCATCGAATGCTGGATCGCTTCGCCGAATTGCGTGTCTTCGAGAATGATCGGGCTCATCTCGCGGCCATTTGGTTTGGTCTCGTCGGGTACGGTCCAGAGGTCGGGTGCCGGGCCATCGCCCCAATCGAGCGCCATCGTCACAAGCTCGAGCCGGGTCGTGTTGAGCGATGTCGGCCAGAACAGCAGCGGCGGGACGAAGTAGTTCGACAGCGGCGAAACCCAGTTAGGGAACAGCGTGTAGCTCTGCGTGCAGGTGCGCCCGAGCTCGCCGACACTGTCGATCTGCCGCCATTCGGGAGGACTGTCGACCGCCCGGACATGTTCGCGATCGGTCTTGAGCGGCGGCGGCGCGAGCATCCGCGCGTGGCCGTTCGGGTACATCGTGTTGAGGTTGCGCTTGCTGTCGACCAAAGGCGCGACCGTGGTCGGATGGATGAAGGGAACATGGTAGACTTCCATATTGGCCTCCATCGCGACCTTCCAGTTGCAATTGAGCTCGAACGAATGGCGCGCGGCCAAGCGGATGCGGTCGAAAGCGAATTCCTCCCATTCGTCCCACAATGGCCCCAGCCATTGCCGCAGCGGCATCGCGTCATCGTCGAAGTTCACGAAGATGACGTTGCCCAGCATTTCGCATCGCACCGGAATCAGGCCGCGGCAGCTCATGTCGAAATCGGGCGGGAAGTCCTGGCGTTCGGGCACACCCACCAGCGAACCGTCGGTCTTGTAAGTCCAGTTGTGATAGCCGCACATCAGGCGCGAGGACTTGCCGCGATCCTCGGTCACCACCGGCGCCCCTCGATGGCGGCAGGTGTTGTAAAAGGCACGCACGGTACGATCCATGCCGTGGACGATGACGATCGGATCGCCGGCATTGTGCCAACGCATATAGCAGCCCGGCTCGGGGATTTCGTCGATATGGCCGGCGAACAGCCAGCTCCTGCGAAAGATATGTTGTTGCTCGAGCGAGAAATATTCGGGCGAAGTGTAGCGCGCGGCGGGCATGTCCGGGAGCTTCGGGAACCCTTCAGGCGGAGCGCGGCGCGTTGCTTCCCACTCCATCAGCGCGCGCAACTGAGCGATTTCGGCTTCGGTCATCATCGCCTCTCTCCCCAGCGCAAAGATACCCGGCGCGAATTGTCTTGCACCTCACACTTTTCCCATCGCTTTAGCCAGTGGTGCGCAGCGGTTCCGGCAATAGGTTGCAACGCCAGAACATATCTCTGGGGAGAGAGTCATATGGCAGGACGCGTGGAAGGCCGGGTTGCGCTTGTGACCGGGGGCGCGATGGGCTTGGGCAAGGCTGATTGCGAGGCGCTGGCGGCGGAAGGGGCAAAAGTGATCGTCACCGATCGCGAGGTCGAACTGGCGCACCGCGTCGCGGACGGCATTGGCGGCGATGCGATGGCGCTCGACGTGACCGACGAGCAGCAGTGGAAGGACGTCATGCACGCGGTCGAGGAACGCCATGGCGGGCTCGACATTCTCGTCAACAATGCCGGGAACGTGATCTTCGAGAGCATTGAAGAGTGCTCGCTCGATCATTTCAAGCTGCATCTCGACATCCATGTCGTCGGCACCTTCCTCGGCTGCAAATATGCGCTGCCGCTGATGAAGCACCGCCACAAGGTGAATGGCGGAGGTGGCTCCTCGATCGTCAACATGGCCTCGACCGCGGCGCTGATGGGTTATGGCAACATCCCGGCCTACACTGCGGCCAAGGGCGGCATTTCTTCGATGACTCGCAGCATCGCGGTTCATTGTCAGGATGAAGGCTATGGCATCCGCTGCAATGCGCTTGCACCCGGCGGGATCGAAACACCGATGGTGATGGAAGTGTCGGGCCGGAAGGGGGAGGAACCGATGGAGATACCCGACGGACCGCTTCCGGGCGACGCACTTGGCCATCCGCGCGACGTGGCAGGCTGCGTGCTGTTCCTGGCTTCGGATGACGCGCGCTTCCTCAATGGGCTGACGATCCCGGTGGACAATGGCCTCGACGCCCGACCTCACCACTGAATCCGGCGAGACGCGGCCCGAAGACCGTCCGTTCTACCGCTGGTATGTGCTCGGTTTGCTCACGCTGGTCAGCCTGTTCAGTGTCGCCGACCGGCTGGTGTTCTCGATTCTTATCGAGGACATCAAGGCCGAGTTCGCGCTGTCCGATACGCAAATCGGCCTGCTTGGAGGGCTCGCCTTCACGCTGACTTATGTGATTGCGGGCTTCCCTGCGGCGCGGCTCGCCGACCGCTCGATACGCAAGAACATCGTTGCCGCCGCGATCACGTTCTGGAGCATCCTGACAGCCCTGTGCGGCGCAGCTGTGGGGTTCTGGACATTGTTCCTGGCGCGCACCGGCGTGGGCGTCGGAGAGGGATGTTCCGGTCCAGCCTCGCAGAGCCTCGTCGCTGACTATTTCCGTCGAGAAGAGCTGGCGCGTGCCATGGGTTTCCTGACCATCGGCGCGAGCCTTGGCACGGTCACCGGATTGATGGCGGGTGGATTGCTCTCGGAGGCATTTGGGTGGCGATGGGCGTTCATTCTTATGGGCCTTCCCGGCGTGCTGATCGGCGCGATCCTGTTTCTGAGCGTGCGCGAGCCTGAGCGGGGGCGTTACGCTGCGGCGGGCGCGCAGATTGAACAACAGCAGGTCGGGCCAACCATCCGCTCGCTTGCTGGCAACAAGATATTTCGCGGGCTGGCTACGGGCTGGGCGATCCAGATCGTGATCGGATACGCCCTCGCGGTATGGATGGCTCCGCTGATGATGCGCAACTTCGGACTAGGGCCCGGTGAAGTGGGTCTCTATCTTGGCCTATCCTTTCTCATCGGCGGCATACCGGGGCCGATCCTGGGGGGCTTGCTGACCGAGTGGCTGACCAAACGCGATGAGCGTTGGCGCTCATGGTTTCCTGGCCTTGTGAGCTTCGTGTGCCTGATCCCGCTTGCGGTGAGCCTCACCTCAACCAGTTTCTGGGCCTTTCTTGGCTGGTTCTCGCTCGCTTACGGCATTTTCGTGATGAGCCAGGCGGGTATTCTCTCGGGCATCCAGGCAGCGGTTGAACCCTCGCAGCGCGGCTTTGCAGTGGCGAGCGCCTTGTTCTTCAACAACCTGATCGGACAGGGGTTGGGATTATATCTGATCGGCTGGGTGAGCGACCGTCTGGCGCAAGGATACGGCGCAGGAACGGGGCTTGGGCTGGCGGTCTATGGTACGTGCGTGGTCGCTGGCGTCCTTGCGCTGGCGGTGTTTATCTGGACTTCAGCACAGATGCGCTCGAGCGGTTATCTCGATCGGATGGCTCAAAAACCCGGATGAATCGATAAAGCCCCGCCATCGACCAACATCTCCGCGCCGGTCATGAACGGGCAATCGTCGCTGGCGAGGAAGGCGATGGCCGCTGCCGTCTCTGCCGGATCACCCAGACGGTTGAGCGGAGAGGTTGCTGCCACTGCGGCTTTCAGGCCCGGCATATGCTCTTCGGCCGTGTTGAGGATTCCCGTCTCGGTTGCGCCCGGAATCACGGTGTTGCAGCGGATATTGTAGCCCTGCTTGGCGCAATGCGTGGCGACCGACTTGGAGAGCACCCGCACTGCGCCCTTGCTTGAACAATAGGCGACATCGCTCGGCAAGGCGGCGATGGCCGAGGTCGAGGCGATGTTGACGATAGCGCCGGACGATCCGCCGGGATTGTCTTTCATCGCCCGGATCGCTTCGCGGCAGCCTGCCATCGTCCCCTTGATGTTGATGTCGTAGATTCGATCCCAGGCCTCGTCAGTCACATCCTCGATCGAAAGCTGCGCGACGATACCGGCATTGTTGACGAGGATATCGAGCCGCCCGAACATCTCCAGGGTGCTGTCGACGATTTGCGGCCAGAGCTCGAAATCGGCCACATCCTGGATCGCGAACCGCGCGCCCGCCTCGTCGCATACCGTTGCTCCCTCCGCGTCGATATCCGTCCCGAGCACCTCGGCTCCATCCGCGCGAAGGCGCCGCACCGTTGCCGCCCCGATCCCGCTGGCGCAGCCGGTGACGATCGCGACTTTCCCCGAAAGATCGGGCACTATTCGGTGTCCTGCCACACCTTTGCGCTCTCGCGGCCGTTGTGGCGGTCAACGAAGCGCGAGAGGTTGCGTGTCCCTTCGGGCAGCTTCCAGCCAACGGTGAAACCGAAATTGGCGAAACAGAACACAATCAGATCGGCGAAGGTGAATCGGCCCAGCGCAAAATGGTTGCTGTCGCCGAGCACGCTGTCGAAGTAGCGCCACTTTTCATCGGCCATCGTGCTGAGTTCAGCACCTGCTTCGGGGGTTACCACGCTCATGCGCGGCTCGAACATCGGGCGTCCGCCGGTCGCGCGGAAGCCCATAGTCATCGGAACCACCACTTCCTGATCGAACAGCCGCACCCATTTGCGCACTTCGGCCCGCTCGCGCGAAGTGGTGCCGAACAGGTTGGGCTGGGGGTGCTCCTCTTCGATGAACTCGCAGATCGGCCAACTTTCGCTCAGGCAGGTACCGTCGTCCAATTCCAGCGTCGGGATTGTCCCGAGCGGGTTCTTTTCCATGTATTCTTCGTCCTGACGGTTCTCGCCAGTGATAATGTCATAGTGAACGCGCTTGAAATCCTCACCTTCGGCAAGGCCCTTCTCGATCATGAACATGCGCACCAGCCGTGGATTGGGTCCAAGGCTGGAATGAAGGGTGGTCATCTCGTCTCTCCGTATGTCCCAGATGGCGCGACCCCCTGAGTGCGCGCGACCCTAGGCGAGAGGGGCTTGCACGTCGCCCTCCTAAATGCGCTAGGGGGCATCTCCAAGGCAAACGGGGTTATGTCACAATTATGGACTTTCAACTGACCGATGAGCAGCGCGAGCTGCAGGAGACCGCCCGCAAGTTCGCTCGTGCCGAACTGCCCAATCTGGCCCGCGAAATGGAAGAGAAGGACATCCCCGTCCCGCACTACATGCTGCAGACTTACGGCGAGATGGGTTTTCTCGGGGTCAATCTGCCCGAGGAATATGGCGGGTTGGGGCTGGGTCACATTGAGGCGTTGCTGGTGCTGGAGGAATTTGCGCAGATTTCCAACGCTGTGGCGTTTCCCGTGTTCGAAGCCCTGGTGGGCCCGGTGCGGACCATCGAGCGGTTCGGTTCGGACGATATGAAAGCGCGGGTGCTGCCCGAGGTCATCAAGGGCGAGAAGATCGTCGCGGTCTCGATGTCCGAACCCGATGCCGGCACCGCGCTGACCGACCTCAAGACCAAGGCTGTGCCCGATGGGAATGGCTATGTCGTCAACGGTTACAAGCGCTGGACGTCGGGAGGCGGGCATTCCGACTACTACGTGACCTATTGCCGTTTCTCCGACGATCCGGGCGCGAAGGGGATCGGTGCGATCCTGCTCGAAAAAGACATGGAAGGGATGCAGTTCGGCAAGCGCGAGGAGCTTATGGGCTTTCGCGGCATCCCGACCGCCGATTACGCCATCGAGGACGTGAAAGTGCCAGGCGAGAATGTCATCATCGGCGCAGGCGGTTTCGGCAAGTTGATGAGCGCCTTCGGCTTGGAACGCTGCGGCAACGCAACCCAGAGCCTCGGTGTGGCCGCGGCGGCACTCGAACAGGCGCTGGCATACACGCAAGAGCGCGAAGCGTTCGGCAAGCCGATCGTCGACTTTCAGGCGGTGCAGATGAAGTTCGCCGAAATGGCGATGAAGGTCGATGCCGCACGGTTGCTGATCCATCGCGCGGCGGTCAACGCCTCGGCCCAACCCGACGGATTGCCAACGGTCTACGAAAGCTCGCTTGCCAAGTGCTACGCCAACGAGATCGTCCGCGAAGTCACCGCGCTCGGGATGCAGGTGATGGGCGGATATGGCTACCACAAGGACTATGGCATGGAGCAACGCCTGCGCGATGCCTATGCCTGGGGAATCGCTGGCGGAGCCATCGACGTGCAGAAGACCAACATTGCAGCGGCAATGATTGGACGGCGATTCGACCAACGCCGCTAAGCTCAAGACGCTTTGGGCTTGCGCGAATTGTCCTTGCGCTGGGGCGCTGTGTTGCTCATCTAAGGCAGTATGGAAAGCACCATTCCCGATGACCCGGATCAGCTCCAGCGTGAGCGACCGGGCGAAATGCCCGATTCGACCTCGCAATTGGCGCCGGGCACCGCCGCTAGTGTGTCCGATCCCGATGGCGATCTGACCAAGGTCCACCCGAACTACAAATCCGCTTTGCGGGTGCAGGCGACGATGATCGCCATCCCGTTCGTAGTGATTGCGCTGATCGTCGAAGGAGCTTTGTCGGCTGAAGGCTTGATCCCGCCGGGTCTGATCGCCGGGACTGTGCTGCTGCTCGCCGCGCTGCTGATATTCCGCGTTCCCGGTCGCCGGTTCATGGCGCGAGGATACAATATCAGCACGGATCGACTGCGTGTCGTGCGCGGCATCTGGTGGCATTCGGATACCGTCGTCCCGTTCGGGCGAGTCCAGCATATCGATGTCGATCAGGGCCCGATCGAACGCTTTTTCGACATCGCAACGCTCACGCTTCACACTGCAGGGAATCACAACGCGTCGATCAATTTGCCCGGCCTGCAAAAGGATCTCGCCAACGATATGCGCGAAGACATCCGTGCGCACATCAAGCGTGAGAGCCTGTGAGCGCGACGCTGGATACCGACGCGCCGATTGCCTCCGCGACTGGCACTGGTCGCGGCGAAGGATTGCGCACCCATCCCAAGAGCTTCATCGTGCGCGGGTTGTCGATCCTGTCGCAACTGGTGATCCCGCTCGGCATTGCGTCTTTCACGATCCTGGACGACGGGGATCTTTCCGATCTGGTGATGTTTGCGGTCCCCGCTGTGGTCGCGATCATCGGGATCAATTTCGTTTTCGCCTATCTCGGCTGGAAGCGGCTGACCTACACCGTCGGAGAGCAGGACATTCGCGTCGAAAGCGGGGTGTTGAGCCGCTCAGCGCGATCGGTTCCATACGAACGGATTCAGGATGTCAGCCTCGAAGAGCCGTTGTTGCCGAGATTGTTCGGGCTGGTGATCGTCAAGTTCGAGACGGGCGCAGGCGGGGGAGAAGACCTTAGCCTCGCTTATCTTTCGAACGATGAAGGCGAGCGGCTAAGACAGCTGGTGCGAACGCGGCGCGACGGCCAGGCGGATGCCTCCATTGGAGCCGCTGAAGGCGCCACCGGCCCAGCCGAAGAGGTTGAAGCCACGGCCCTGTTTGCGATGGATACGCGCCGCTTGTTCACCTTCGGCGTATTCGAGTTCTCGCTGGCTGTTTTCGCTGTGTTGGGTGGTTTGTTCCAATACGCGGACACCTTTGTCGATTTCGAAATCTGGGATCCGGATCTGTGGGAGCGCTGGCTGTCCGATCAGGGCGCATTCCTCGCCAGCCTCGGAGCGTATGCGCAAATAATCAGCGCGATCGCCGGTGTGGTCGTGTTCTTTGTCATTGGTTCGGCCACCGGGTTGATCCGCACCTTTTCCCGCGAATGGGGCTTCCTGCTGGAACGCACGGCGCGCGGATTCCGCCGTCGCCGGGGGCTGTTCACCAAGACCGATGTGGTGATGCCGGTCCACCGGGTGCAGG
>CAZJZO010000087.1:0-15969 GCA_964550495.1 uncultured Porphyrobacter sp.
CGTCCGCGTGGCGATGCGCGAGATCGACCTCGAAGGCGGCGAGGCCCCGGTGCGGGTTTACGACACGTCCGGTCCCTACACCGACCCTGAGGCCAATATCGATATCAATGCCGGCCTTCCCGGCCTGCGCAGCGATTGGATCCACGCGCGCGGTGATGTCGAGCACTACGATGCGCGCGAAGTGAAGCCGGAAGATAACGGCCAGCTCGGCCCCGACCGCAGCGGCGGTGTCCCGACGTTCCCCAACGTGGTGAAGCGCCCCTTGCGCGCCAAGGCAGGCCACAACGTCACGCAGATTCACTACGCCCGCAAAGGCATCATCACGCCCGAGATGGAATATGTCGCCGAGCGTGAGAACCTTGGTCGCGAGATCGCCGCTGACCTCGTGCGCGACGGCGAAAGCTGGGGTGCGGAAATCCCCGATGTGATCACGCCAGAATTCGTCCGCAGCGAAGTCGCCCGTGGCCGCGCGATCATTCCCAACAATATCAACCACCCCGAAAGCGAGCCGATGGCGATCGGGCGCAACTTCCTGGTCAAGATCAACGCCAATATCGGCAATTCCGCCGTGGCATCGGACGTCGCGCAGGAAGTCGACAAGATGGTCTGGGCGACCCGCTGGGGTGCGGACACGATCATGGACCTTTCCACCGGCCGCAACATTCACGACACGCGCGAATGGATCATCCGCAACTCCGCTGTCCCGGTCGGCACCGTGCCGATCTATCAGGCGCTCGAGAAGGTCGGCGGGATCGCCGAAGACCTGACCTGGGACATCTTCCGCGACACCTTGATCGAGCAAGCCGAGCAGGGCGTCGACTATTTCACCATCCATGCGGGCGTGCGCCTTCCCTATGTCCCGCTCGCGGCCAAGCGCGTCACCGGCATCGTCTCGCGTGGGGGTAGCATCATGGCGAAATGGTGCCTCGCGCATCACAAGGAGAGCTTCCTTTACGAGCATTTCGACGAGATCAGCGAGATCTGCGCCGCCTACGACATCGCCTACTCGCTCGGCGACGGTCTGCGCCCCGGCTCGATCGCCGACGCCAATGACGAAGCGCAATTTGCAGAGCTCTACACTCTGGGCGAGCTGACCAAGCGCGCGTGGGCGCAGGACGTGCAGGTGATGATCGAAGGGCCGGGCCATGTCCCGATGCACAAGATCAAGGAGAACATGGAAAAGCAGCTCGAAGCGTGCGGCGAAGCGCCGTTCTACACACTCGGCCCGCTCGTAACCGATATCGCGCCGGGATACGACCACATCACCAGCGGCATCGGCGCGGCGCAGATCGGTTGGTACGGCACCGCGATGCTTTGCTACGTCACGCCCAAGGAGCACCTCGGCCTGCCCGACCGCGACGATGTGAAGGTCGGCGTGGTGACCTACAAACTCGCCGCCCACGCGGCGGACTTGGCGAAGGGCCACCCGGCTGCAAAAGTGCGCGACGATGCGTTGTCAAAAGCGCGCTTCGAATTCCGCTGGCGCGACCAGTTCAACCTCTCGCTCGACCCCGAAACCGCCGAGCAATATCACGACCAGACGCTCCCGGCAGAGGGCGCCAAGACCGCGCATTTCTGCTCGATGTGTGGGCCGAAATTCTGCTCGATGAAGATTTCGCAAGAGGTCCGCGAATTCGCGGCGAAGCAGAACGAGGGACCGGAGAGCTTCCTCGCGGCTGGCGGCAGCGTTGAGGACGCGGAAGCGGGGATGGAGGAGATGGCCGAGAAGTACCGTGAGAACGGGGATTTGTACGTCAAAATGGTGGAGTGAACCAACTAGCGGGACAAGTTAGCTGTTTCGGTTTGCCTTTCTAGCGCTGAGCTTAAAGTAAGGGTGACCGTCAATGCCTGCAATGCGTCGATCCGATGCCTTGTCAGCGATGTAGTCTGCCTCCGTATCTCGCAAGTCAAATCCGGCCGCATTCAGTGAGTGTTTGATTGTGGAAAGACGCCAGAAGGTGTCTGTATTCACCAAGTTGTAATCTTGTTCTTTCGTAGGACCGTATATTGTTCCTCCATATTTTTGACCTTCTGATATTTTCATTGCGTCGACGCTGTAAGAAAAAGCTGAAAATTCCTTGCCAATGTGCTCCGGGTGCGCGCCGATAATTAGTAATAGTCCGCCCGGTACTAATTTTTTACGAGTCTCAGAAAATAATCTAATCAAATCACTTCTGTTATCGATTACTTGGTGAACATAAACCATCAAGCAAATATCGAAGACTTCATCCTTGAAGTCGTCAAGTGAATGGAATAACTTCGATGGTTCGAGATCGTCGGCGGAATGTCCAACAAAGAGCATCTCTCGGTCGGGATCGAATCCCAATACAGTTTGCTCTTCCGACTGAATCATTCGACCGATTACGAAGTCACCACATCCGAAATCGAGTATGTTGACTGGCTTGACGGGCCTGTATTGCTCGACAATCGATCTTATTTCATTTGTTATGGCGGGTATGAGAATTTCACGTTTTTCGTGATCAATAGCACTGGAAAACTGCTGTGGATCTTCGAATTTCAAGAAACTTGTACTTTGTCTATGCGGTTTTGAATACAGGCTTTCGAATTTCTCCCAAGCCCAATCGTGATCAACTCGGAGCATAATTGAGCGGAATTTCTGAGCGCGTTCATTTTCGTACAGTTCTCGCACTTTCCTCATTATGAAGTCAGGCTCTTCTGTCAATAAACCTGTCGCACGAGTATGTGAGTAAGCAAAAATCGCATCCATTAGGTAAACAAAGAGTCGGTTTTCGCTGTATGATCTTCTTCCATAGAGAACCCAACCTTGCCAGGCTGATGTGCCTCCTATTAGGTCTGAATTGGAAAACAGTGATATCTTTTGTTGTAGCCAGGTAGCATAGGTGACAGGGTCAATAACTCCCTTCAGGAATAGATCAAACTGTTCCGATTGGAGATTCCAGAACCGCTTAAAGAAGTCCTTTGTCGATGCGTCGTTCTGATTCTCTGAGAATCTGAGGGCGTTGATTTTCTCATATCGTTCGCTGAATGAAATAGTAACATCAATTGTTTTGATAAACAGAGAGTTGCTAGCTAGCCGTTTGAGATTTATCCGTGCGATAATGACAGCTACTATGGCCGCAAGGGCTGCAAATGCGGTTGCGAATGCAGTGACAGCTAGCCAAAAATCTTGTCCCATAGTGCCCCCAGATAGTTGGAATGTTCATACCCCTGCGAAAATTTATCATTGCACATATACAGATCACGTCAAATAGCGTTCGTATAGAGTAATGAGAGAATCGGGTTTGGCACTGCTGGTATGTTCCTATGTAAAGGTTTTTCCAAGTAATGGCGAGCAATGGCCTGACCATTATTCCTACTTTGGGAAATGAGCTAACACACCGTCTCTGAATTAGCGGCGCGTCTTGCTGGCAGGTGTGACTAACCAAATCCTCCGGTTGCTTGCTGCAACGCTCTTAAGGTCAGGTTGCTGAGAATGTCGGCGCTGTGCCAAGGTGGCGGCGCCTAATTCCGCAAGGAGTTCCCTCACATGAGAACAGCAACCCTTCTGGCCGCGACCTTTTCAATCTGCGCTATGCCCGCAAGCGCCCAATCCGCACCCCAATACCTCCCGCTCGAAAACAGCTCCGCGCCTTTTTCCGAAGCGGTGCAGGTTGGAGATGTCCTTTATCTGGCCGGGAAACTCGGGACAGCCGCCGATGGCAGCGGGCTGGTTCCTGGAGGGATCGAGCCGCAGGCGCGCCGAGCGATGGACAGGATCGGCGAAACGCTTGCCAAATATGATCTCACGCACGATGCGTTGTTCAAATGCACCGTGTGGCTGGCGGATATGGACGATTTCCGCGCTTTCAACGCGGTCTACCGCTCCTATTTCAATCCGGGCCGCTATCCGACCCGCTCGACCATGGCGGTGAAGGAGCTTGCGATCGGCGCGGCGGTCGAGATCGAGTGCGTCGCCTGGAACCCGCAAGAGTAGGGATATGCGCGAGCGCCTCTAATCGTGGGAGAACAAAGGTGAAGCAAGCGCTCCTGATCATCGATGTCCAGAAGGGCATGTTCGACTACGCCACCCCCTACCAGGGCCCGGACTTGGTCGATACGCTTGCGCAAACCCTGTCGCGCGCCCGTGCGGGCAATGTGCCAGTGTTCTTCGTCCAGCACGATGGTGGGGAGGGCAGTCCGCTCGCGAGCGATGGCAAGGGCTTCGCCTTCGTCGATGAACTCACCCCGCGCGCAGGCGAAGATGTGACGCTCAAACGCCAATGCAGCGCGTTTCACGATACCGACCTCGGCGACAAGCTACGCGCCGCCGGCATCGAGGAAGTTGTGATCGGCGGCATGCAGACCGAATTCTGCGTCGATACCGCTGTGCGTGGAGCGTTCGAGCGCGGCTTTGCGGTTTCGCTGATTGCCGATGGGCACACGACTTTCGACACGCCCGCATTGCCTGCCGCGCAGATTATCGCGCATCACAACCATACCTTGGCGAGCGGACACTTTGCCGATGTCAGGGATGCAAGCGAGATAATCTTCGACTAGGCTCGACGACGAGCGGTAGAGACGATTGCCAGTTCTCGCCGACAAAGGGGGGCAGATGAACCGGGGAAGCAAGGTTTTAGTTCTGGGCCTATTGGGCGCGTTCCTGATGGTGCCGCCAGCGCACGCCCAGTCGCGCTACGACATTGCGCTGGCCAAGACATCCTACGAAACGGCAAAGGCCAGCGGCATCCGTCCGCAAACGACCGGAGAACTGAACCGGTGTGCGGGGTACTGGGAGGCCATGTCGCGGGTGCGCAAGGGCACCTATGTTGCGAACGCCGACTGGGCCGCATTGGGAGACGATTTCAGCGAAGCCGGCATCCTGATCAACAAGGCCGGGTTCAAGCTCGACCTCGACAAGAAGAATGCGCTCGACGCTCGCCATCTCGACGAGGCGATTGCAGCGATCAAGCTGCTACAAGGGTTCTTGAACGGCGAGGCAGAGGCGACCAAAACGGTGTTCGACACGTTGGGGACGTGCCAGCGGAAATGAAAAGCCGAGCAGGAGACGCGCAGTGAAGAATGTTTGTAGTTGGATCGCGGCAAGCGCAATGCTGTGCCTTGCGACCACTCCCGCGCTGGCGGATGATCACCAGTCAAGCGACGCATCGAGCACCAAGCAAACAACCATGCCTGACAATCCTCAGGCGCGGGCATTCCTGGAGCAGTTCGGTTTTTCCGAAGCGGTGATTCACAATGGCACCGTCTGGCTTTCCGGCATTATCCTCGGCCCCGCGCCGGAGGGCATGGACGAGGTCGAAATGTATGCCGCCAGCTTCGCGCGGATCGGCGAGATCCTCGAACGCGCCGGATCGAGTTGGGACGACGTCCTCGACATCACCACCTATCATGTCGATATCGACCAATCGATCGGGCCGCTGAGCGAAGCCAAGAATCGCTATGTCAAGGCACCGTTCCCGGCCTGGACCGCGATCGATGTCGATCGCCTATTCGCGCCTGAAGGGCTGGTCGAGATCAAGATTGTCGCGCGCGTGACGCCCAAAGCGGAGGATGAGTGATGAGCCAGCTGCCCTACGAAGCCGAACTTGAAGCCGCCGAGCAGGCGCTGCAACGTGCGCGCGAATTGCTTGCGGCGGAAATCACCGACTATCCGCAGCCGATCTCGGGCTGCGATGCGCAATTCGTCCGCCTGATCAGCGACCGCACCCGGATCGCCTCTTGCCTTCGGGTGATCGATGAGCGGCCGTTTGTGGCGACACCGAGAGTGCTTGAGCCAGCCGGCTAGGCTAATTCGCCAGCTTGCCGAAGCATTCGATTACCCATCGTCTCACGCTGCGCATGATCGGATCTCTGCGAGTTTCCGGGTGATAGACAAGCCACGGTTGGCGAGACGATCCATCGATGTGGTCAAGGCCGATCAGGCCAAACTCCCGGCCCATATAGTTCGGCAGCAGCGCAACGCCCTGACCTGCCTCGCATGCCAGAGCCAGAGCTCGGACGCTCGTCGCACGGAGAACGATGCGGTCGCCGATTTCGAGCTGATCGATCATGCGGTTCTCGGCAATGTCGCCCAAGCCGCTATCGATCCAGACGAGGTCATCTTGCTGCAACGAAACGGAGCTCGGGTCGCGGTTACCCAGTTGGCTGGCGCTGACGAAGAACGACAGCTTTACGGGTACCAGTTTCCGCATGATCAGATCGGCCGGCTCTGGCTGGACGAGCCGGATCGCAAGATCGGTCTGGCCAAACTCCAGACTTGAAATCGCATTGGTGGATTCGAACTCCACCAGCAGCTCGGGACAAGCGTGTCGCAGACGACTGACATGCGGGAGCAGTATATCGTTGATCGCCGTTTCCGTTGCAGAGATGCGCACCGGTCGGCGTCGCTTGAATTGGCGGTGATTCTTTGCCTGGCGCGGGATCTGGTCGAGGTGTTTGGCCGCGAAATCGATCGAACGGATTATGGCTTCACCTGCATCTGTTGGGGTGGCGCCTCCTCTCGCTCGATGGAGCAAGGTCAGCCCTAGCGTTTGCTCTAGCCCGTCGATCCGGCGTGCAACCGTGCTGACCGCGCAGCTCAACTCCTCGGCTGCGCGCGCCATCGATCCGCTCCGGGCGACGCGCCTTAGCGTATGCAGTGCTTCCCAGTCCGGTGCATTCATTTTGCGAATTTAGAACACTGAATTGCGCTTTCGCAATAGCGTCAACGCCACTGCCATCCGCATAAAGATGATGAAAGGGAGAGCCAATATGGCTGAGAGAGCCAAGGTCGTGCCGCTCAGAACGGTCGGATTCTGGTGCGCAATCATTATGGCGGCTGCGCAGGCAACGAGTGCCGTCCGCGCCTTTGTCGACCCTTCGGCATTTGCCGATTACATGGGCTTGCCGATGGGCGGTAGCGGCACTTCGCAGGGCTTCGTCCTGGTATACGCCTTGCGCACCACCCTTATTGCGTTCCTTGCCGCTTACCTTGCGATATCCGGGCGACTGAGAGCATTGGCGGTCATCTCGTTGGTGGCGCTGATCCTCCCGTTGGGGGATGCCTGGCTGAGCGCTCAAGCGGGAGCACCGCAGGCAATCGTTATTCGCCATCTCGGGATCGCCGCCTTTCTCGGCTTTACGTCGCTCATGCTGTTCCGTGCCAGCCGCATGGCAGACGGATCATGAGCGGCCTGTTGCAAAGGCTCGCGCTAAGGCTTGATGCGAGTTTCAATGCCAAGCATGCAGAACCGTTCAAGCGCGGCTGGGCCGCGACTTCGCGCGACGATGTGTCGTTCTTCGAGACCGATCGGGTGTTGTTCCGTTACCGTCTGGTCGATGGGCCAGCGGGAGCGTCAACCATAGTATTCTCGGCGGATCCCCCGGTTTCGCTCGAACAGTATGATGACCTGTTGGAGCTTGCATCGCGGGATTTTCGAGTCGTCGTTTTTGAACTGCCAGGCATGGGTTTTTCACCCGGCAAGCGGCGATTTCGGTTCGGGTTCGAGGAAACCAACGACGAGGTTGCCAAGTTCCTCCGCGAGATTGCGGGTCAAGACGCGTGCCTCGCTTTTTCATGCGGAGCCGGTCTGGCGGCAGTCGATATTGCCAATCGCCATTCCGATCTCGCCGGTTCGCTGGTGCTGATCCAGACTGCGGATGTCGCCTCGTTCGCCCGATGGAAGCAAGATCGCGACCCCAAGGGCGTGCTGGCAAAGCCGATCGTAGGACAATATGCGATGCGCCGGATCGCGCGCGATCGAATGCCGGACTGGTTCAAACTCGCTCTGGGGCGGAGCGATCACGAACCGAGCTTTTGCGGATGTTCCGGCCAGGCAATGGACGAAGGGGCGCTTTGGTCGCTCGCAAGCGCGTACCAGGTCTATCTCAGGCCTGATCTCAACCTGGCGCCAGTCGGGCAGCCGGTCTTGTCGCTGTGGGGCGAAACGGACGGGTCGCATCCACCAGAACACCACGCATCCACGCGGAATCTTGCCCACACTATCACCGAGCGGAAGTTCGAGGATCTGGGTCACTTTCCCGAACTTCAGGAGCCTGGCCGGGTCTATCCGGTGATCCGGGATTGGCTCCTGTCGCTTTCCCGCCAAGCATAGTCGCTAGTCGAACGAACTCGGCAATTGGCCAGCGTAGAATTCCTGCGCTGGTCGGATCTTCTCGCTTGCCAAGTCGCTCGCCGCCGCCTATCGGCCCGCGCATGGCATACGCATTGCTCTTCACTGTTCCACGAATGCGCCCCGTCCTGCGACGAGGGTAAGCGATTTCGTGCGCTGCCCGATGGTGCAGCGTAGCTCAGTGGTTAGAGCGCGGTTCTCATAAAGCCGAGGTCGCCGGTTCAAGTCCGGCCGCTGCAACCAACTCCCAACTTTGATTCTTTCAGCCCCGGTAGCTCAACTGGACAGAGCGTCCGCCTACGAAGCGGAAGGTTGCAGGTTCGAATCCTGCCCGGGGCGCCAGAGCTTTCCTACTCGGCATTAATCTGGCCTATTTTGAGCGATGGTCGCGTCTTCAGTCTCACACCGCAAACGGTCACGGATCGGCGCATCCATGCGCCTTCGACAGGAACGCGGACTTTTTCGTTCTGGACCGTGTAACATGCGGTCCATGTCTCGACTAAGCCATTGGAAAAGAACGACCCTTGGTCATCGAGCTGCGACGTCTCGATCGTCAGGAACGGGGCAGGTTCTCCATGGTTGGAAAACCTGCCATTCGCAGCGTTCAGCTCATCGGTTTGAGTGTCGCGCCATAGCCGTATTGCAGGCCGTCAGTGGAATCGGTCCGCGTCAAATTGGCCTCGATGGATTCCGGAGAATAGCCGGGCCCGGTCATGATCCCGCACAGCGATACCATTTCCGGGGCAGTCGCACCGCTGGGCCCGCACATGGCAAGGCAGGAATAGTTGCGACCCGGACTCGAGCCCGATGCGGCCCAATGCCCGGTCACGCTGTACTTCACGTCCTGGAATGTCAGCGACCCTTCCAAGGTGCCGACCGCGTCATTGGTGTTTACGTCCATGATCAGTTCGCGGTTACCCTCGTCGTCAGGCTCGCTGCCGAGATACCAGTGTGGCATGCTGTATTGTCCCCCTCTGTTGTCGGTTCGGCGTACCTGAAGCAAAGAACAGCAAATGTAAAACGCTATCGCAAGACTTGGAATGAGGCGCTCGCGTCGAGCAATACCGAAGCCGGCTGTACCGGCGAGTGGACAATTGACTTGGACAGTCGAAGCTCTCAGTATTTGTCGGAAAGTTCTGAACTGAAATCCGAAAGTTGATTGTGAATGTCGTGGGGGCGCGCGGCGAAATAGGGGCGACGATGGAAGATATCTCCGCAGAGGCGATCTCGGAACTGCGCGAAAACGCGACGCACTTGCTCGATTCAATACTGTCGCTGATGTTGAAGAAGCATCGGCTCTTCGGTCCTCCGATGACGATCAAGCATCGCATCAAGGAGACCAAGAGGATCAAGAGCAAGGTTCAGCGTGAAAGGAAAGAGAACCCCGACTACGGGCTCAAGGACGTAACCGATGTTATCGGCATACGGATCGTCACGCTCTACAGCGAAGACAACGCTGACGTAGCCAAGACGATCTTCCGCTTCTTCGAAGACGGAGAAGGGGGGATGGGCGAGCGGAACATTCGGCTAGCGAAAGCGAAGCTGTATTGGGCGCACAGTCAGCTTACCCCGGACAGCACGGAAAAAGACGCCTTTAGCCAAAACCATAGTGTGCTGACGAGACTCGTCGACAATTACAATGATCGAAGCGGGGTCGAACCGGTCATATTGGAAGACCCCAAGAGGGGGAATTACTCGAGCATCCACTTGGTCGCCGATTGGCCATATGGCGACCCGAATGACGGGAAGACCATGCCGGTCGAAATCCAGGTCCGTTCCATCTTTGAAGACGCGTATGCAGAGATCGATCACAAGATCTTCTATGAACTCGACCGCGAAGATGAATTGGGGGCCGGGCGACGACGGCGCGTCCGCGAAGAGCTCCACTTGTTGCGCTCGATGCTCGACAACGCTTCAAAACTTGCGGATATCATACGCCGACGCCAAAGCCCTACCGAATCCGTCGGTAAACCAGATATTGCGGCCAATCTTGACGATGCCAACTGGTTCGAACACCTCGCTCTGTCCGCTGGCGAGGAGTATGAAGACGTATTGAGTGCCTTTACCGAGCTGTTGGACGGAAAAGCGAAGATCGACGATGATGAGAGCGCCGAACCAGGAGAATACAAGCTACTGGCAGAGCGCTTCGATGCATTGGAAAGGCGGTTTAATTCACGGCTTGAGCGCGATGAGATGGACGACAAGAAGATGGCTCGGCTCAGGCGAGTTGCTTACGTCGTCTATCAGGAAGGCGCTCTATGCCGGCTCCTGACCGGCGAAGAGGCCGAAGTCAAAGAAGCGAAGAAGAGGTACCGGCGGCTGGCGGAAAGCGAGTCGATCGAGCCCGGCGGTTTCGATTTCCGACAGTTTCCAACAGCCTGGTTTCGCCTCGCGCAAGCAAACGCGTTCCAGATCGAAGCGAGCAAAGATCCGAAAGTGCGGGCCAACCGAGCCGAAGAGGCATTCGAAAAATTCACGATCGCTCAGAAGAATTTCGAACTGCTCCAGGATCGAGGCCTGATTGGCCAGATATCAAGACCGCAAATCGATTACCTGAGACAAAACACCATTCGGCTTCAGTCTCTCGTCTTTTGGCGGTTAAGCGATATCCGGCGGCGGCCTGACCCAAGGCGAAGTCCGCTTGAACCTATCCAAGAGGACTTCGAGCATGTGACGCGCGCTTGGGAGACCATCAGAGAACTCGCCGAGCTGAATTGGGGGATACCTGCCGAGAAGCTGGCTGAAACCAAGCATGCGATGGATATCTACAATACCGCGCTGTACTTCATCTTCGACGGCTATAACCTCGCTCACAAGCTCGGGATTGAATCGCATGGATTTCCTGATTTGAGTCGGTTGGAGGAATTGACCGACAAGCTGCAGTCCAGCATCGATTTGATGGAGGAGGATCCCCCGATCAATTATCGCCACACATTGATGCGGTGCCTGTTGGTGTTGGAAGGCAATGAAGTGGTCAGTTCGAAAGCCGCCAAAATGAAACGGGAACAGGCCAAAGCGCAGGCCGGTTTGATTTTTGACAAGCACCATGGACAAGACCCGGTTCGCAACATTACGCCCTACCGGCAATGGGACACGCAAAGGATTGTCCGGGAGGCCTATTTGGTCATGACAAACAGGGACTTAGGTGAGCTTTGACGATTTGTTAGGTGACTTTATGTCAGAATTGTGTTACTTGAAAGGACTCCGAAATTTCGGTTGAGTGATACAATGATTATTGATCTCGCTACAGAAGGCGCTTCAACGGGGGAATTTATGGGCATGATTTCAGCGTCGCCAGAAGGCGGAGCAGGGTACGCGCCATCCGGACCCGATCCGGTTCGCTATCCGTGGGAACACAACCGCGACGACGCGCCTGATGTCGATAGCGACGATGGCGACGCAGACGTGGACGCCGAGTAGTCTAGCCAGTCCTGCTTCGGGTTGGTGCCGCCGAGTCATCGACCAAAAATCAATAACCCAATTTTGTATCGGAGCGGCGACGCAAATTCGCCACTCCTGATCGGCCTTCCCGGCATCGGAGAACGGGATGCAAATACATCTCCGATTTTGCTGGCAATCCAGCCGTTCATTCCCATCTCGATTGTGACGCTACCGCGCTTGAGAAGGGAGAGAATTCATGTCCGACATGCAGTTTCAGTTCAATTCCGATAGCTCGGTCATGGGCACGCAAAACGTGGCCGAACGGATTGAAGCGGCCGTGCGCCATAAGCTGGCGCGATTTGAGGACCGGCTGACGCGGCTGGAAGTGCATGTATCGGATGAGAATGCTCGCAAGGGCGGCGCCGACGACAAGACCTGCATGATCGAAGCGCGTCCTCGCGGCGGCAAGCCAGTCGGAGTCACAGAGCATGCCGCCGATGTCGACACTGCTGCACGCAAGGCCGCCAACACGCTGGCTCAACGGCTTGAGCGCATCTTCGGCAAGGAGAAAAAGCACAAGCACGATGAGCGCCCCGACAAGGTGATGTAGATGCACCTGCCGCGTGATCGGCATCACACGCCGAGATCGCGATTGATCATAAGCTCCCTTCCAGACTGCATTTCTGGAGGAGGGTCCAATGCCGCTGACTGGAAGAATTGCCCTGGTGATCGGGCATGTTGGTGACGGAGGCGGCGGCGCTGTGGCCGTTGCCCCGCTCAGTCAATCCGAATTCGACTACAACGACGATATCGCCCAACGCGCCAAGGCATTCGGCGACGCGCGCGGGCACGAAGTTGAAGTCTTCTACCGCCCGCACCGGGGCTTCTCCGGAATTCGCGCGGCCTATGAAGAGGTCAATGATTTCGAACCCGAATGTGCGCTTGAATTGCACTTCAACGCCTTCAACGGAAGAGTGCGCGGGTCGGAAACGCTCCTGGCTTCGGCGGGCGATATCAATCCCGGCGAGGAGATCGAACTCGCACGGCTGGTGCAGGATGGCATGATGGATGTCTTCGGGCGCCTGGGCCGCCAAGATCGCGGGCTGAAAGAGCGGCCCCGAACCACCCGCGAGCGCGGCTGGCATAATGTCAACCAAACGCGGCTTTTTCCTTCGCTGCTGCTCGAACCGTTCTTTGGTGATAATCCCAGAGAAGCGGCGCTCGCACTCGATCGGAAACAGGAATATGCCGAGATGCTGATAACGGCCTTCGAACGCTGGCTGGCGTTTGTCGGGCGACAGCATGGCCTGTTGTAAGAAGTCTTCCTCAAGCCTGCTTTCGACCAAACACCTTGGCCCGCAATCCGCGACCTGAAACACTTGGGAGACCGGGATTGCTTGGGGACGGTGCGCTGACCTGAACCGGTCTGGGTGCTGGCGGTTCGGGCGGCTCCGGCGCGGCATCGAGATCTCGCGCGCGGACTTCGAATGACCCGCCTATCGCCTCGGCCAGCTTGCGGCTCTCGCGCCAGTGATTGGCCTCTGCCATCTTGGCATCCTGATCGCCAGGCATCAGCTCCGCTGGAAAGGCCCGATCGTCGATCACATTCTCGTCGGGCACATGGCTCGGATCGAGGAAGTCAAAGTCGACATGTTTGAGCGGCTGTAGCTTGTACAGGGGCACTCCGCCCTCGTCGGCCGCAAGGTCGTCATCCGTTTCCCCCGCCTCATGATACGTTACGCGGTATGACTGGCTCCGGTCCTCTGGGCCGAATGTGTCACCGTCTGGAATGACGTAACCATTCTCGACCGTGGCGACGCGAAGGAATGCCAGAATGGTCTCATAGTTCGCAGCCCATGGCAGCGTGCTCGGTTCGATCACGATCTCCCGCCCGAGCCAGTGTCGCGCACCATAGGTACGTATGCCGACCGTCTGGTCTTTGCCGGGCTGCTGTGGTGGCCCAAACAGGTAGGGATGAATGTGGAGCGGACTGGGTGCCGCGGCCGAAGCAAATCCGTCAAACTGCTCCCCTCCGATCAGTTGATCGGACTGGGTCCAATGCACGGCGCTCGGCATCGCATGATCGGTCACGATCCGGCTCATCAGCGCCAGGATCTCGAGCCGGCGATGGAACTGGGCTTGCGACGCACCATCCTGGCCGACCTCAAGCTGCTTGAGAAACGATGCGATCTTGGGATCATCCGCGACACCGCCCATCACCCCGTGGGAGGCTTCGACCAGAATATGGCTCCTGGATCGTTCAATCCTCTGGCGAATATCCGGGCACAGAATGCCAGTGACGGCCGAGGAGAGCGGGCCGCGGAACACCTCCGGATTGGCGGGCCCCTCGATATATTCGAAAGTCAGCATCAATTCTTCAGAAGCGTTGAACAACCGGTAGAAGGCGCCTGGATTGCTCTCGGGCACGTTGAAGACCGTCCCGGTCTTCATGTCCTCGACCCTAGCAAAATCGCGCACCGCAGCTTCGAGAATGTCAGTCCGTTCGTCGAAGATCAGACAGGCCTGTATCCGATTGGGATATTGCATGGTTTCGACCCTGAAAATTACCAGTCGAAACCATAGGTCAAAGGCGTAATCGGATGGTTAACCGTGTGCGTGGCGCATTATTACAATGCGTTGGCGAAGGAACAGACCATTAGGGTGAGCAGGGCAAGAACAGGGGGAAATATGTCTGGAAGGATTGCGATTCTTGGCGCGACCGCGCTCGCGACCGGTTTTGTGGCTGCGCCGCTGGCCGCACAGTACGAAAAAGATGGTCGGGCGTGCGTCGATAGTCTGTGTCTGGGCGACGGTGTGGAGGCGCTCGAAGGAGTGCAGTGGGATACCGCGGTAAAGCCAGGCACTGAACGCAATCCAGAGCCTTCCAAAAGCCGCAGCCTCGGGCGTGGCGAAACCAATCGGATCAACAATCGGTATCGCGGCTCGTTTGCGGGCATCATCGGCTACCTGGCAGACGGCAGGTTCGACAATGGCGCACTGGCTGGCATGAAAGGGGTAACAGCTGCGTGCGAGACCCAGAGCATGCAGGGCACATTCACTTCTGGCGGCGGCAATCCCACGACCGTGCTGGTCTCGATGGTGGCCGATCCCGGCAATCCCAACGTTCATCGCTGGGAGATTCGGCGCATAAGTCGCAAAGTCCCCAACGCTGTCGGCGCCGCTCGCGATGCTGCCAAATCCCAATTGGAAGAGCGCTACCGGTCGTTCACGTCACGCTATCGGGCGCCGGGCGGCGACATGCTGCAGGTCAACAGTTTCTCGGGCTTTCAGTACACGCTGTCGGCTCCCTCAGTGCCGAACGAAGCGGCGCTCCTGAAGCAGCACACGGCGTGTGGCGGAGCAGGCGGGGCCCCGGTCAGCATCGATTAGGACAGCGGCAGCTCTGCCTGTGCGTTCTCGTCCACGCCGGAAATGTTCAATTCCCGCAGAATCGTGCCGATCTTCTTCTTGACGCCGAAGAAGCCGGCCTTGGCGTAAGGCCAGGTCGCGCGGTTGAGTTCGTCCAGCAGGAAGGTCGCGCGCCCGCTTTCGGCAATTCGATCAATCTCCGGCAGTAGCGCATCTCGGGTCCATCCGGTCGGGAGATAGGGAACGGCGATCGCGCTGATCCTGTTTCGATCGAGAATATCGGTCAGGCTTTCGCCGTGCGCGGACCAATCCTCTGTCGGACAGGAAAAGGCGGAGGCAGCCTCTTTCAGACCATTGCTGACGACCTCGCTGGCGAAACGGGCTGATTTCGCGCCAATTGCGCGAGGAGATCGTGCGCCGGGCCGCGCGGCTCCGATCACAAGCGCGGGAGGCCGGTTCAGGCGGAGCGGATCGTGGCTCGCCGCTTCGTCGTGCAACAGCAATGCGAACGGCTGTTCGAACTGCGCCGGGAGTGCGGCTCTTGGAAGATCGAGCGGCTTGCACCGGTAATCGCGAGATTCTTCAAGTCGCTCCGCTGCTCCCGCCAGTCCGGCGGCATCCAGGGGACCACCGGGTTGGTTGGCCGTATAGCGAGCGATGTTGCTACGCCGAGCCAAATAGGTCTTGCCTTTGGTGTGCAGGCCGCCAACCCACCGCCAGCTCAGCGTGTTTGACGCTGCATCACCGTCGATCAGATGGCGAAGGAAGAAGTCTGCGCCCAGTTGCCAGTCGAGCTTTAGGGTGAAAATCCAAATGCTGGCGAACCACATGCGGGCATGGTTGTGGAGGTAGCCGGTCTCGACCAGCTCGCGCGCCCAATGGTCGAAAGCGGCTATTCCGGTGCGGCCTTCGACAGCCTCTGCATAGGCGGTGTGCCGGCCGGAATTCTCATCGAGTGACGACAAAGCGGTGTTGCGAGCCTCGCAGTAATCAGCCCAGATCTCTGGGCGCTGTTCGAGATAGCCTTTGAAGTAGATCCGCCAGAAGACCTCCGCGATGAACTTTTCCGCAGCAGAGGCACTGTGTCGGGACAGAACGGCGTCCAAGACTTCCGCTTCGCTGATCGCTC
>CAZJZO010000088.1:0-15876 GCA_964550495.1 uncultured Porphyrobacter sp.
CGCTTGGAGACCGCAGGCATCGATGCGATGCTGCTCAAGGGACCGGTGCTGTCGCAAACGCTCTACGGCGACCCAACAATGCGGCAGAGCATCGACCTCGATCTGCTGGTCGATTGGGCGGATTTCCAACGCTCGATCAGCCTGCTGCAGGACGCCGGATATGTATTGCACGGCGGCGAACCGCCCTGGAACGACTGGCGGATCGAACCCTGGCGCCGGATGGCCAAGGATGTGACGCTGGTAAACCCGGCGAAGCGGATTGCGCTGGAACTGCACCATCGGTTGAAGTCTCCCGCTGAATTGCTTCCCGGCCTTGGGATCGAGCAAGCCACCCAGAGGATTTCATTTTTCGGCAAGTCGCTTGCCGCGTTCCCGCCCGAAGATCTGTTCGCCTATCTCTGCGCCCATGCAGCGACATCGATGTGGGACCGACTGAAGTGGCTAGCCGACCTGCGCGCTCTGCTATCGGAGCGAAGCCTGGACGAAATCGAGGACTGGCAGGACCATGCAGCACGCCTGGGCATCGAGCGTTGCACCGCGCTGGGACTGCTGTTGTGCCATCGAATCTGGGACCAGCAAGTGCCGCAATCGCTCCAAACAAGGGCCAGGGACGATCCACAGATCGCGCGGCTGGTAGAGGCATCGTGGCAGCGTCTGCGCGGCCCTGAGCGGCATCACAGCAGTCTGGCCAACAGTTTGCAGCGACGGCATCTCATCCAGCTCCGCGATGACGCTGCCTACCGACGGGCACAGTCGGCGGAATTCTTGTACGACCGCGAAATTCTTGAACGCTTCAAGATGCCACGCACCCTGCGCGGTCTCTATTTCTTGTTGCGGATCGGCGTCTTTGTCCGTCGCAAATTCAGCCTGATCCGGCAGCCGGACCGCACACAGTCACCGGATCAGTCCTCGATCCGGCAAAAACGCCCGGCATAGAAGCCAAGCGGGCGCAGGTCGTTGCGCGCCTCCAGCGCCGACACTTCGCCAAAAATCATGGTGTGATCGCCGGCAGGGTAACTCGACCAGTGTCGGCATTCAATATGCCCAATCGCGTCGGCGATCACGGGAAGGCCGGACTCGGTCCAGGAAAAATCGTCGGGCTTCATCAGCGCGTCTCCGCGCGAGGCGTAGCGTTGTGCCAGATGCTGTTGGTCTTGGTTGAGGATGCTGATCGCAAAATCTTCCGCCTTTGCAAACGCTTCGAACTGGCTCGAAGTGTTCTGGATGCTCCAGCACACCAACATCGGATTGAGCGAAACCGAAACGAAGGAATTGGCGGTGATACCGCTCGGCGCTCCATCCGCCCGCGCGCGCGAAACTATGCAGACGCCGGTCGAAAATAGCCCCATAACCTGCCGAAATGCGGCTGCGTCGACGCGATCTGTCGAAACTGTTTCACGCAAGTCGGTCTCCGGGTTTGTTGCGAGTGCAGCGACCGCGTTCCTTCAACCGGCGCCGCTTGTCAATCGAACGCGCGATATAGGGTTCGGTGCCGAGACCGCCATAGCCGCAATGCAAAAAGCGATCTGGGTCGACCGATTTTCGGGCACTCTACAGCGGTTTGCACGTTGTTTGGTCGGACACCGCCGCGCAGCGGCGCAGGATTGGATCACAGGGTAAGCAAATGATTGATCGGGTTGAGAAAGCTCTCAAGGACTTTCTGAAGCAGGAGAGCGCCGGCGGGATAGTGCTGATCGTGTCGGCGCTGCTGGCACTGATCGTGGCCAACAGCCCGCTTGCCGACGCCTATTTCGGCACGCTGAACACCAAGCTCAACGTCTCTTTCGGCAATTTCGAGATCAACAAGGGCCTGATCCTGTGGATCAATGACGGCCTGATGGCGATCTTCTTCTTCCTGATCGGGTTGGAGGTGAAGCGCGAGATAATCGACGGCCAATTGTCGAGCTGGGACAAGGCCTCGCTTCCTCTGGCGGCTGCAGTCGGCGGGATGGCAATCCCGGCAGCGATTTTTGTCGCATTCAACTGGAACTCGCCCGAAAGCATCAATGGTTGGGCGATCCCGGCCGCGACCGACATTGCCTTCGCGCTTGGTATTCTCTCGCTGTTGGGGCCGCGCGTACCCGTCGCGCTGAAGGCGTTGCTGCTCGCGATCGCCGTCATCGACGATATCGGCGCGATCACCGTTATCGCCCTGTTCTATTCGGGCGAAATCAAGATCGACATGCTGATCGGCGGTGCGGTGATGCTCGGCCTGCTGTTCGGGCTCAATCGGCTGCGGATCGGATCGGCGATCCCCTATGTGCTGCTAACCATCGTTATGTGGGTGTTCGTGCTCAAGTCGGGCGTCCACGCGACGCTCGCCGGCGTCACCGCTGCGATGATGGTGCCGATGATCGCGCGCAACGACACCCGTCTGCTCGAACATATGGAGCATGCGCTGCACAAATGGGTGGCGTTCGTGATCATACCGATTTTCGGCTTTGCGAATGCCGGCGTAACCCTGATCGGTCTGTCTCCGGCCGACTTGCTCGAGCCGTTGCCGCTTGGCATTGCGCTGGGCCTGCTGATCGGCAAGCAGGTCGGGATTGTCGGCTTCGCTTTCCTTGCGGTGAAGGCAGGCATCGCCAAGCTCCCCGAGAATGTCGGCTGGCGCAAGATCCATGGGCTGTCGTTGCTGGCCGCAATCGGCTTCACCATGAGCCTGTTTATCGGCAACCTCGCCTTCACCGATCAGGCGCAAGTCGATGCGGTGAAGCTGGGCGTGCTGTCGGGTTCGCTGATCGCGGCATTCGCTGGCTTTTTCATGCTGAAAGCGGCATTGCCCGACACGCCCGCCAACGAGAAAGACGATAAGGACGCAGCCCCTGCTTACGCGGAGTGAACCCCTAGCGCACAGCATCCCGGCCAACGGGATCGAACTATCCTATTTCGAATGGACCGGCTCGCAACCAGGCGTCGAGCCCCCGCTGCTATTCGCCCACGCGACAGGTTTTCACGCCCGGGTGTTCGACGCCGTGATCGAACTGTTCCCCACGCGCCACATATACTCGCTCGACATGCGCGGGCATGGGCGCTCCAGCGGCGGCCCCGTCGAACATTGGGGCGAGATGGCGCGCGATATCGACGCGTTCACGCAGCGGCTTGGTGTTCGCGATGCTATCGGGATCGGACATTCGATGGGTGCGCACACGCTGCTTCAGGCCGCCCATGATCGGCCGGGCGTCTTCGCCCAACTGGTCTTGTTCGATCCAGTGATCCTCGCTCCGGAATTTTACGCGCCCAGCGAGCCGCTTTTTACCGCCGACAACCCGCATCCCGCGAGCCGACGCAAGCGCGAATTTGCGTCACCCGAAGAGATGATGGAGCGCTTCAGGGACCGCGACCCATACGATCTGTTCGATCCGCGTGTGTTCGAAGATTATTGCCGCTTCGGCCTGCTGCCTGCGCCCGATGGCGACGGATACGAACTCGCCTGTCCACCAGAGGTAGAAGCCAGCGTCTATGCCTCAAGCCGCAGCAATGCGAGCATTCTCGAAACCGCAAAGGCAGTGGACATTCCGGTGCATGTGGTGCGCGCCAAGCAGCTCGATTTTCAGGACTTCAAGGGCTCGCCGACTTGGCCCGAATTGGCGTCGGTCATGCCGCAGGGTTTCGACCTCCATCGCCCCGACCGCACGCATTTCCATCCGTTTGAGGATCCGGCCGACGCCGCACGGATAATCCGCGACGCGATGGACAGCTAGGCCGTGAGATTTTTCGTCGCTTCGAGGAGATCCGTGAAGTCGCCGCGGATGCGCTGAATTTCTGCAACGCGCGGCTCGTTCATGTTGCGCCGTATCAGCGTGCCGAGCCCGCCATAGAATTGCGTCAATTGCTCTCTCAGCGGGTTTTCCGGTGCGACCGATTGCGCCAGCCACAATGCAATCCCATGCGCCCGAGCCAAGGGTTCGCGAGGAGGCGATTGCGGGTTCCGCTCGAGCGATACAAGCGCCTGCCCAAGGGTCGCTACCGCTTCTTCCAGGCAAATCCGCGTGAGGTCTTCACCCGACGAAGCCTCGATCCGGGCATCGAGATCGACCTTGCGATAGGCGGCCACCGGGTTTCGCGAGAGCATTTGCATCACCTTTTACCCGCGGTTGTTGAACTGCTCGACCTGCTGCTCGAGGAAACTCAAGGTCGATTGCGACGCAGCAATATTCTGCTCGGCGCGGATCAGGTTGCGGGTCAGGCGCAAACGCAGGTTCTCTTGTTGATTGGCGATCCGTTCCAATCGCACATCGTTGCGGTCGATCTGATCCTGATAGCGCTCTATCGAACCCCCCAGCGACCCCGGATCGCTGACACTCGAACTGTCGCGCGCAAGATTGTCGATCGTCGCAAACACTCCGAATACGCCGGTAGTGAACATCGCTGCGGCGGCTTCCGGACTGTCCGACAGTGTCTGATCGAGCCGGGCCGTATCGAGCCGGAAACTGCCATCGCGATTGAGCGAGAGACCGAGATCGGCAAGCGTGCTTGGCTCTCCTTCATCGGCATTCGGCATCACCACTTCGCTTGTCAGCCGCGCGAGGTCGCGTTTCAGCTCTCGTGCGCCCGGATCGTTGCCCAGCGCACCGCCCTGCGCGGCCGCATTCTCATCTATCAACCGGGAAATGTCGTTCAGCGCGGCGACGAAATCGTTCATCACATCGGTGATCGCCGCGCTGTCATTGGCAAAGGAGATCGTGGTCGGAGCGCCCGCGTTGGTTGCGGACAGTTCCAGCGTCATTCCTTCGGGCAAGCCGGTGACAATGTTGCTAGCGCTGGCGATCTGGACCGTATCGAGCGAAAACAGCGCGTCCTGCGAGGCCTGACGCAGTTCGCCATTGTCGCTCGCAGGGTTCCACGCGAGATAGCTGAGATCCCCCGGCGTTGCGCTTGGCGAAGCCGCGCTGCTGGTCGGTTCGAGAACGAAGCCGTTTACAGCCCCTTCCTGACCCTTGATCACCAATTGCGCGCCGTTGGTGCCGTTCGCGACATAGGCTTCGAGAGCACCGTCGCTCGAACTCGTGATCTTGTTGGCAAGCGACTGCAGCGTGTCGGTCGCCTCGACAGCGATATCGAGCGCGGTCTGCCCTGTGTCCTGCGTGAACGTTCCGCCCGACACAGTCCCGAACCGGATTGTGAGATTGCCCTCCCCGACCAGATCCTCGGCGCTGGAATAGCTCTGCATCACCAGCGTCTGGCTTTGCGCGAGCTGCGTGACTTCCAGCGAATAGGTTCCGGAGGGATTGCTGCCGACCGGAGTGGTCACACTGGCGATCGCCGGATTGCCTACGCTGGCGGTTGGAGCAAGATCGCCGGTGCGGATTCGATCGCCAAGTGCGCTGGCCAGGTCGTTGACCGAATTGCGCAGCAGCGACGCAGCCGAAATCCGCGCCTCAAGGGTCTCATTGCGATTCTCCAACGTCCCACGCTGAAACCCGAATGAGGCATCGGACAGGTCGCGGGCAAGCTGCGTGAAGTTGATCCCGCTGCCCGCGCCCAAGGCGGCAATGATATTGGAGCCATCATTTTCCATGGCTCGAAGAACGGCTGTGCGCGCCGATGCTTAAGCAGTCCGTTCAGGGCGATTCCTGCCTGCCATCCGCGTCGAATCGCAGCTCGCTCGGCACGTCGACGATCGGCATTTCCGGATGCTCGCCGCGCTTCAGCGACAGCACGAATGCGACCAGCGCTGCTATCGCTATGTACAGTTCTTCGCGAACCATCTGGTTGGCTCGCGTGGTAAAGTAGACCGCGCGAGCAAGCTGCGGATATTGCAGAACGGGAAGATCGGCCTCGTTCGCCAGATCACGCATCGCCAGCGCGGTTTCTCCGCGTCCTTTGGCGAGGACGACCGGCGCAGGCGCGAGGGCCGGATCGTAGGTCAGCGCGACGGCGAAATGCATCGGGTTGACGATGACGAACTGCGCATCCTTCATCGCCTTGCCGACGCTACCGCGCGCGAGATCGCGCTGACGCTGGCGCCGGGCCATCTTGACTTCGGGCGACCCTTCCGTCTGCTTGGTTTCATCGCGCATTTCCTTGTGGCTCATCTTGAGCCGCTTGTTGCGCTGGAATTGCTGGAGCGGATAATCGACCAGCGCGATCATGATCAGGCCCAGCACCAGCAAGCCGGTCAGCGTCACCCCTGCATCCCAGGCGAAAGCGAGCTGCGCTTCCAGCGAGCCGCGCCCCAATCCTAGCAATTCGGCAAGGTTCGCCAGAGCCCAATAGGCCGCAATCCCACCGAGCAGCACGAGCTTCAGGATGCTCTTGCCGAGCTCGATCAGGCCCTGGATGCCGAATATCCGCTTCAATCCCGAAATCGGATTGATCCGCTTGCCCTTGAAGTTCAGGTTTTCTGTCACGAACCGCCCTTCGCCAAGCAGCAATTGTGCCGTGGTCGTGACGACAATGACCGCGACCCCAATCGCAAAGATCGGCGGCAGAACCGCCTGCGCCGCGAAGCCGAACAGCTTGCCGGGGACGAAGTTCTCAAGGGTCGAATGGTCGAACCGCAGGCTGGCGAAGGCTACCCGTGACAGCCCCTCGAACAGCCACGGTCCCGCCCCAAGCAAGACCAACCCGCCTGTCGCGATTGCGGCAGCGGTCGCCACCTCCTTGGAGCGAAGGACATCGCCCTTCTTGGCGGAATCCTTCTTCTTCTTTTCTGTCGGCTCGAACGTTTTTTCGCCGGACGTCTCTTCGCTCATGTCGCCGTACCCCCGATCGAGACGAGTTCGGCCGATTGCAGCAAGGCCGTTTCGAGCAAGAACGTGAACTGCTCGATCACGATTGGCATGACGATGATCAGCGCGGTGATCCCGGCCAGTACGCCAGCGGGCAAACCGAGCGCAAACAGGTTCAGCGCCGGAGCAGATCGGGAGATTACGCCCGTAACTGTCTGCACCAGTAACAGCACCACGACCACCGGGAGCGCGATGGCTGCGGCAGTGGCCAATCCGAGCCCCATGAAGCTCACCATGTTGCGTCCTAGCGCTTCGGTATCGGCCAACGCACCGGCCGGCAGCAGGCGATAGCTTTCGATCACTAGCTCGAACCACAGCAGGTGTCCGCCAATGGCGAAGAACAGCAAGGTCAGCAGCAGGCTGAAATAGCTTCCGAGCGCTCCCGATTGCGCGCCGCTGCTGGGATCGATCGAGGTCGCGATCGCCAGACCCATTGTCCCGGCAATCTGTTCGGCGGCGATCAAGGGCACGGCGAAAGCGATCTGAAGAACGAAACCGAGCGCCGCCCCGATCACCACTTCCTGGACGACCGCGAGGACGGCCGCGAAGCTCATCATGGCGGGCGCTGGCGGCAATGGTGCCCAGATCGCGATGAACAATCCGAAGGCGAGGGCGAGCAGGGCGCGCACTTGCAACGGCACCGTCATCCCGCCCAGCACCGGCGCAGCCAGCAATGCGGCGCCGATTCTGACCGACAGAAACAACACCTGCCAGAGCTGCTGGTCGAGCGGTCCGAACCCGGGATCAAGAACATTCATCGGATCGCTAGAACGCGACAGTCGAAATCTGCGCGAATATCTCTCGTAGGAAATCGCCCAGCAGGGCCATCATCGTGCCGCCGAGAACGACAAACACCAAGGCGACGATCGCAAGCTTGGGGACGAAGGTCAGTGTCTGCTCATTGACCGAGGTCGCCGCCTGGATGATGCCGACAAGCAGCCCGATAGTCAGCGCAGCGATCAGAACCGGCCCGGCGATAAGCGCGGTCACCCACAGCGTCTGGTCGGCCAGCGCAAGCAATTGTGCGTCCTCCCGCATCGTCAGGCAAAGCTCATTGCGAGGCTGCCCATCAGCAGCGACCAGCCATCGACGAGGACGAACAGCAGCAGTTTGAAGGGCAGCGATACGATCGTCGGCGACAGCATCATCATCCCGAGACTCATCAACACACTGGCAACCACCAGATCGATCACGAGAAAGGGCAGGAACAGCATGAAGCCGATCTGGAACGCGGTCTCGAGTTCGCTGGTGACGAAAGCCGGCATCAGGATCGAAAAGGGGATGTCGGATGGGTTGGCGAACTGCCCCGCACCCGCAAGATCGGTAAACATCAGCAGATTGGCTTCGCGGGTCTGCCGAACCATGAAGGCATGAAACGCTTCGCCCGCGCTCGAGATCGCGGCATCGGCGGTGAGGGCTCCGGCAGCATAGGGCTCGATCGCCATCGCGTTCACATCGGCCAGAGTAGGTGCCATGACGAACAACGAGAGAAACAGCGACAGGCCAACCAGCACTTGAGTGGGCGGCGATCCTTGCAGGCCCAGGGCTTGCCGCAGGATCGACAGCACGACCAGAATGCGCAGGAAGCTGGTCATCATCAGCACCAGACCCGGCAGGATGGTGAGCAGGCTCATCACCAGGAGCAACTGCAACGAGAAGCTCAGTGGCGTACCCTCGCCGGATGGAGTGTCGCCTCCCAAGGCCCGCTCAATCGCGCCGCCGATCCCCGGAGCATCTTCCAATGGCGCAGCGACGGGTGCGGCCAGTGCAGCATCGGAGAGGCCGAACATGGTTAACGCAAGCAGCGCCAAGGCGCATGAGACTGAAAGCATGCGGCCCATTATGCCTGCTCCGGCCCGGAATTGTCGGACTCAGTGCGCGCGTCGGCTTCGCTCAATCGAACCAGCCCCTGCCGCGTGCAGCCGAGCAGAATCTCGCGATCGTGAAATCGCACCACCGCGAGCTTCAGACCGGGCGAGAGCAGTGTCGTCTCGAGCAGTCGCACTGAGCGCGACTTCCCTTGCATCCCGACCATCCGGCCTTGCAGGAAGCGCGTCAGGTTAAGGCTGCCCCAGATCAGCAACGCCAACAGCGGCAACAGCAACGCCAGCCGAAGAAAATACTCGGCCATCATGGGGCCGTGTCTGCCTCGTCCAGAGTCGGTACTGCGGGGGACGGCTCGGCATCGGGCTTCGGTGCAGCCGGCGTATCACCACCCGCCAGACTGACAATCCGGAGCGCAAACCGCCCATCTTCCGCGACGACCTCGCCATGCGCGATCACGCGTCCATTGGCTGTGACGTCGAGCAATTCGTCCGTGAGCCGGTTGAGCGGCACGACACTGCCTTCTTCCAGGGCCAGAACATCCCTCAGTGGCATGTCCGTTCGGCCCAGTTCGACCGACAGCCGGACAGTCACATCGCCGAAGCGATGCAGCGCTGGATTGAAAGCAGTCATTGAACCGATCCTTCGTTTTGGACCCGCGACAGACGCAGCGCCATACGATCTTCGAACGTGCCGATGCTGCCGCGGGCAAAGACCTGCGACCCGACCTTCATGGGAACTTCGCGCGGCATTGCGATCGGGATGCAGTCTCCCGGTGCAAGACGGTCAAGCTTGCCGAGCGACAAGTCGAACTCGGCCAGAACAGCTTCAAGCGGTAGGGGAATGCAGTCGAACGGCGCTGCATCCGACGCAGCCGCGGCTGATGGGTTTTCTGTGGTCTGAGCGAGGACACCCGGGCCGGGAAGCAGAGAGTCCAGCGTGGCTTTCGGGCCCGCAAGGAGCATTTTCCAAGTCTGGCCTTCAAGCTCGGCTAAAGTAATGGTTATGGCCGAACACGGTTCGAGATGGTCGAACGGCTTGAGCCGCGAAGCGCTCTCGCTCCGGATGATCACCTCACCCCCGTCGCGAACGGAAACGCCGCTTGCTTCCGCGACGACATCGGCAACGATCGCCGCTGCCTGCTCGATCAGCAGGCCGGCCGAGCGCGGCAATTGTTCCGCGACGTGTTCGGGAATGGCTCCGCTCCCGCCGAACGATCGGTCGGTCAATGCAATCGCGGTAGCCAGATCGACCGACAGCAGCATCGTTTGCGACGCGTCGCCGCAGCGCAACAGGCAGTTCGCCGCGGTAGCGCCGATCTTCTGAAAGATCTCCTCGCCGGAGAGCAATTCGGGTTCACCGACTTCCACGCTCAATTTGCCGCCGGACAAAAGCCCGCCAAGATTCTCGGAAAGCGATTTGGCGACATCGCGGCGCCACGCTGCAAGCGTTTCGGCTTGTTCCTCGGGTCGCGGACCGCGCGCGATCAGTTCCGGGCAATGCTGCGCCGCGGGCCGGGCAGCTTCGAAGGATTGAGACATCTTCATTGGACCAGAAACGCTTCGAAATGGACCGCATCGATCCCGCCAAAGCCCTCTTGCTTCTCCAACACCGCATTGACTGCATCGGTCAGGCGCTTGGAGAGTTTTTCCCTGCCTTCAGGAGTATAGACGTCTTCCTCCGGCGTCGCCGCAAGCTGCACCAGCAGCGCAGAACGGATCGCAAGCTCATGGTTCTTGACCCATTGCAGAACCCGTCCATCGCGCTGGGTTGAAACGGCAAGATCGACCTGAATCAGGCCCGGCGAGTCTGACAGGTTGGAGGTGAAGCTTTCTTCAAAGCTGTAATAGGCCGTGCGATATTCGCTGCCCCCTTCTCCGTAGATCGGGTCGCCTGCGTCTTTGTCCTTGCTATCGTCCGCCGAAGCGAAGGGATCGGCATCGCCTTTGCGCACCAGCTTGGGAACGTCAGGCCCGCTCTCCTCCTCGCCACCCAGCAACCCGGCGGCAAACGCGCCATAGGCCCCGCCAGCGCCGACAACGAGCATCAGAACCGCGACGATGGCCATCTTCATCATCCCGCCTTTGGGCTTGGCCTCTTCCGAACCGCCTTCGGCCTTGTCTTTCGCCTTGGCCATGAACCTCTATCTCCTCGCATCGGCGATGCTGCGTCAGGCAAACAGGCCCCGCGCACCACCGTCCGACTGTGATGTCTCAGTCACGTTGCCATGCTGCTCTCCAGCCTGGCCGCGCGTTGTGTCTTCCTGCTGCGCCATTCGTGGTTGAAGCCCCCCTTGCGACGACCCTGGGGAAGACCCGTAGTTGGCGCCAAATCCTGCTGAAGAACCCGAAAAAGTGGAACTCGGCTGCCCGGTCGAACCCTGATCTTGTCCGCGCGGATTGTTGTGGCTGGTGGCGGCCTCGCTCGATGCGGCGACGGCACGTTCGTTCAATGCGGATTGTATCGCCGGTATGAAACCGGGGTCGCGGCTCGACAAAGTGGCTCGCAAATCGCCACTGGCCGCTTCCAGGCGCATGCTGACAAGACCGAATTCGGAGTGCCTTACAAGCACTTCCGGTCGCGCCACGCGGCCGGCATCGCGTGCTTCGCCAAGCGCTTCGATCGCTTGTTCGACCTGGGCCGGAACCCGTCCCTCGACGCGGACCTCGCTAACCGTCGGCTGTTGACCGGTGTTGGGCTGTATCACCGGAGCTGTTTGCGGCGAGGAGTTCTGCAGCGTCGCGGGCTGAGCGGTTTCGAGCGAAGAATGGTTCGCGATCTGGAAGGAAGCGGTCGTAGTCGGAGTGGAAGAGATGGTCGAAGCGGTTGTGCCAGACTCAACCACCTTCTCTGGAAGGGCTGGCTTGGGATCGATACCAGTATTCGGTTCAACGGCTGCATCTAGTGAAGGCAGTGATTGTGAAACCCTAGCCGTATTGTCTCGAGACGCGACCGGGCGCGAAACAGCTGCAATCGGCTGGTCTGACCGCTGGTTTCGAGCCGGGACCGGCAAGCCCATCGGAATGGGCTCTGGTTCGGCAAGCTCAGGCGGTGCCGACGGCGCCGGTTCGGTTGGAACCTCGCCCTTTCCCGTAGTGTGGTCGGGGGCGCCCAAGTCAGGTTGTCCGTAGTCGATCCGTTTTGTGCTCGGTTCAGCGACAGTGGCTGGTTCGGCATCAACGCGGGACAGCGTTCGCTCGACTGAATCCTCGCTTGTCGCCTGCTCCGCCGCCGGCTTGGCAGCGGTGATCGCCGGCACGATATTGAGGTCGGAGCTGTCTGCTTCATCACGGTGCGTTACAGCTTGGTCAGGAGCCAGTTCTGCAGCAAAATCGGCGCGGAGAATTTTGGGTTGCCTCGGTTCGACCGAGCCTTCCTTCGGTTCGATCGGACTCGGCACGTAGCTGCCGCTTAGAGGCAACTCCTTGCCGAAAGGCTCCCGCGGGACTGGTTCTGCAGGCGCCAAAGATGGATCTATTGCTTTCGCCGGCAGCACGTCCTTACCAGTCTGCTCGGGCGCCAGGTTGGCGGCTACCAGATCATCGAATGTGAGAGAATTATCTCGAATATTCAGTGTATTAAGAGCAATGCCCGCCAGTGCACCGCCCTGCGCTCCGTCGCCAACCTCGTTTTTGATCGGGCTTGGCATAGGAAGAATTTCTGACAGAGCTGCGATCATTGGGATGTCCTGCTGTGTTTGGAATCAGTATCTTGGACTGAATTCAGCAATTTGCGTGCCATGCGGGACTCGACCGGCTCGTCGCGGGCAGAGCTTGCTTGCTTCAGTGCCTGCTGTGCTTGTTTGGCTCGTTGCTCCAGCCGTTTGAGCCGATCTTCGGTTCTGGCCAGCTCTCCGATCTGCCAATCAGCTTGCGCACGAGCGTCCTTGCGCGCGCTCTCGGCGTCCTTCGCCAATATCGCCAAACCCCTGGCGATTGTGCTCAACTGGTAAAGGTCCGCTGCCAGTCCGGTGACAGGCCGTTGTCCATAGTCGCTGGCAAGATCGCGGCTTCGCTTTGCGAGGGCGGCGCTCTTGCTTTCTTCATCGAGCGTTCCGGCAAGCGAAATCATTGTCTCCTGCCGCGCGATCTTCGCAAGCGTTGCCTGCCGCTGCATCAACTTCAATCGGCGCTTCTCACGCATGCGAAGCAATTTCGGCCAGCTGCGACAGTGCCCGATCGAGGTTCACCGCTTCCCCACGCGGCTGCCGCAAGAAGGCATCGATTGCAGGGGACAATTCCAGCGCTCGGTCGAGCACCGGATCCGAACCGGCCCGGTATGCTCCCATCATGACCAGATCGCGATTGTCCTCGCGAGTGGCGATCAGCGCACGCAGTCCTTGCGCGGCAGCCGCGATGTCGGGTGAAACTAGGTCGTCCATGACCCTGCTCAGTGAAGCGGGAATATCGATTGCCGGATAGTGCCCGCGCTGGGCGAGGTCGCGCGACAGCAGGATGTGCCCGTCGAGGATTGCGCGCGCGGTATCGACCACGGGATCCTGGGCATCGTCGCCATCCGCGAGGACCGTGTAGAGACCGGTTACGGCGCCGCCTGTGCGCCCGGAATTGCCAGCGCGTTCGACCAGCTTGGTGATCGCCGCCAGCGCGGAGGGGGGATATCCGCGTGCCGCCCCCGGCTCACCCAGAACCAAGGCGAGTTCGCGCGCCGCATGAGCAACGCGGGTGAGGCTATCCAGCACCAGCAAGACGCTCTTGCCTTGTTCGCGAAAATATTCGGCGACGCAGGTGGCGTACTGGGCGGCCCGCAGCCGCAGGTTTGGCGCGTGATCGGCGGGAACAGCGATAACCACCATTCGTCCGCGGCGTGTCCCGGCCATATGCCGGGCGACAAAATCGGAGACTTCGCGTGCGCGCTCCCCGATCAACGCGATGACCGTAATGTCGGCCACCGCCTGGCCGGCAATCGTATCGATCAGGACCGATTTACCGACCCCCGATCCGGCGATTACGCCAAGCCGTTGACCGATACCCATCGTCGCCAGTGCATTGATCGCTCTGATCCCACAGTCGAACGGCACACGAACCGGCGCCCGTTCCAGCGCGCCTTCGCGTTTGCCAGCCAGCGGCCATTGCGCCTTGCAATCCAATGCCGGACCACCATCGATCGGCTCTCCAAGCCCGTCCAATGCCCGGCCGAGCATGGCGTCGCCGACCCGGACCGTACCAGGATCCCCGCAGGCTCTAACCGCCGCGTCGGGCCGCAGCAGCACGGTATCTCCCAGCAGCATCATCAGCGAGTGCCCGGCGCGGAAGCCGATCACTTCGGCGAGGCTTTCGCCGCCATCATCAGTCTCCACTGCGCCCAGCGATCCGATCGGCAGCGGCAGGCCCGCCACTTCGACCAGGCCCCCGTCGCAAGCCACCACGCGGCCAGCCAGGACCGGCGCTGCGGCAACGCGCGACGTCCGCATGCGGGCCAGTTCAAGCTGCAATTCGGCGATCATCCCTTCACGGCCTCGGCGATCGCCCGGCGCCATTCGGTTGGCCCGTCGCGCACAGTGCCGTCGGAACCTTCGAGCAACAATGAGCCCCGTTCGAGGGCGGCATCAGGTTCGATGAGCCAGCCTTCCAAAGCACTTTCTCCGGCAAGCTCGATATCGTCAGGATGGAGATGCAACCTGCACGCGCTCGCAGTCTCGCCAATGCGGGCGGAGGCAGCCTCGCAGCGCTTTATCAGATCGTCGCGATCGATAGCGCTGGCGGCGATCACTTGTGAGCAGAGTTGCACGACAGTTTCCGCCAGTTCAGCTGCCAGGCTGTCCATTGCAGCCTGGTCGAAAGCGCGAAATGCCAGTCGCAATGCTCGCTGCCGATCGAGGCTGTCCTGAGCCTCTGCAGCAGCGGTTGCGCGCCCGGCAGCTTCACCCTCGGCAAAGGCGCGAGCCACCTGATCTTCTGGCGCATCCTGTTCGCCAGCGGCAAGACCTGGCTCGGTCGGGTGCGCCGAGGGCGCCTCGACGAAAGGCGATTTCGGTTCGAATCCGCCACGCGCGCTCAGCGCCGCGATCCAGTCCGGCTGGGCTGGCTGGCCCGCCCCGACTTCGGCAATCCACTCAGACGAATTCGCCATCATCGCTTCCAAGCACGATTTCACCCTGATCGGCGAGCGAGCGAGCCACTTCGACAATCTTGCGCTGAGCGGCTTCGACGTCGCTCTTGGCCAGCCGCCCGCGCATCTCGATATCGTCTTTGATGCCATCCGCGGCACGGCTCGACATCGACGCAAAGAACGGCTCGCGTTGCGGCTCCTTGAGGCCCTTGAGCGCATCCACCAGCGCATCGTTGTCGACATCGCGCAGCAAACGGCCCATCGCCTGACGATCGAGTTCGAGCAGCATTTCGAACGTGAACATCTCTTCTTCGATCGCTTCGGCGAGCGAGGGATCGAGCTGCGCAATGCTCGGCAGCACGGTCCGCGCCAGTTCGCCTTCGGCGAGGTTGATCAGGTTCGCCGCTTCGCGCGGTCCGCCAAGAGTCAAAGTGTTCGCACCAAAGCTCGCTCCGATGCGCTGCGACAGCAGATTATCGATCATGCCGATCGCTTGCGAGGAGACTGGACCAATCTGCGCGACACGCGTCACAACCGCCGACTGCACCTCTTCCGGCAAGGCAGACAGCACTTCTGCGGCAGGCTCCGGCTCCAGCATCAAGAGCAGTGCAGCGATCACTTGCGGGTGTTCATCTTCAACCAGCTTCAGCAGCACGCTAGGCGCCAGCCATCGCGCCATTTCGATACTCCGCGGTCGCGCTTCCGGCTCGATCCGCTGCATCATGCTTTCCGCTTTGGTGCTACCGAGCGAACGTTCGAGCATCACCCGAACCTGGTGGCTGCGGTCCTTCGCCGGGAGGATTTCGCGTTCGGCCTCCGCGACGAAGTCCTGCAGGGATTCCGCGATGCGATCCTGATCGATATCGCCCATGGCGACCATGGCGCTCCCGATCCGTTCGAGCTCGGTGGGCTCCAATCGCGATAGCAGGGTGGCGGCTTCCTCGTCTCCCAACAGCATCAGGAACACGGCAGCTCGATCGATCCGGCTCAGCGGTGGAGCTGTGTGGGCCTGGTCGAAGTCCTCACTCGTAATTGCGTCAATCTCGTGCATCACGCAGTCCCTTCACCGGCAGGTTTAGTCGGTGGCTCGAGCATGCGCTGGAGCGCTTCGACCGCGCGATCGGGCTGGGATGCGGCCAGACGCCGCGCGAGTTCCACCTGTTGCGGAAGATCACGGGTGGAATCGCCAGACGGTGGATTTCCGGCTGCAATGACCGTTCGCTCACTGCTTTCATCAAGGATCGCTTGC
>CAZJZO010000089.1:0-15863 GCA_964550495.1 uncultured Porphyrobacter sp.
TTCGCAGCTTCACCGACAAACGCGGGCTCACCACCCTGACCCATAGCGGCGAAGCCGATCAGGCTCTGGTGCGGCTGACATGGCCAACCAATGACGACGAAGATTTCTCCGAGGAAATGAAGCTGACACTGCTTGCTCGGATCGTTCGGCTGGAACTGACCGACCGGCTGCGAGAGGAGCTTGGTCAGGCCTACTCGCCTTCAGCCGGTAGCAGCAGTTCTTCGGTGTACCCCGACTATGGTACCTTCAGGGTTCAGGCCTCGGTCGATGTCAGCCAGGTCGAACCCACACGTGCGGCAATCGTCGATCTGATCAAGGATTTGCGCAACGGCCCGATAGACCCCGACTTGATCGAGCGAGCGCGGAAACCGATCCTCGAAAGCTACGACAACATGTTGAAGGGGCTTGGCGGATGGATGAGTCTGACCGGACTTGCACAGGCCAAGCCGCGCCGGATCAACCGCTATTTCGCCGCGCCTGAGATGTTGAAAGGCCTGACGTCCGAAGACATGCAAGCGATAGCGCTACAGTATCTCGACCCGGCAGCAGCGGTAGAAATCCATGTCCTGCCCGGTGAAAATGCAAAGCCCGCTTCGGACGACGAAGCCACGGAAACGGAATGAAAAAGAGGCTGACAGGTCGCCTCCTGCCAGCCTCTTAACACATTCCTTGTCGCCAGCGTCGAGCGACGCCGCGCGATCAGGACAACCGCCTAGTAGTCAACCGAGAACGATACGCCAACCACCCGCGGTTCATTCACGAAAGCGGTGTTGTTGTTGAAGTCGATCCCACCAAGGATGTTGTCCTCATCGGTGATGTTGCGCGCAAAGGCCGCAAGTTCCCACTGTCCGTCATTGCCCGAATAGCCGACTTTCAGACCGCCTTCGATGCGGCTGCCGGCATTGTATTCGAGGCTTTCATAGAGGAAGAAGTTGGTTTCGCCGAGGAAGACCCAGTCGGTGAAGATGAAGAACTCGCCGCTGTCCCCGACTGGCAAGCCATATCGCGCGGTGAAATCACCGCTCCATTCCGGTGCGTTGGGAAACGGGTTGCCATCGACCAGCGCGAAGCCGGCACCGTTGAGCGGGTCGGTGACGGTACATTGCGCACAAGTCCCGACAGCGAGCGTATCGTCGTTGATCTGTGTGTCGTTGTAGGCGACGCCCAGGGTAACCAGGAAGTCCGGCGTGATCTGGAACGCGGTGTCGAGCTCGAAGCCCCACGCCTCGCCCTCATTGGCGTTGATTAGCTGGACGAGGTTGCCTGCACCACCCACCGCCGTGAATTGCGGATCGTCAACCGTGTAATAGAACACGGCACCGTTCAGGCGAACTCTGCGATCGGCCAGCTCGCTCTTGAACCCGACTTCGAACGAATTGATCGTTTCCGACTGGGCAACCGAAGGGTTGGCGAAGAACGCAACGTCGCGGCCCTGAATAGTCGGCCCGCGGAAGGCGTTGGCGACCTTTGCATAGACGCTGGTATCGTCCGACACGTCGGCAAACAGGCTGACGTCCCAGCTGAGCTGGTCGTCCTGCACGCTGACGGGCAAAGGCGGACCGCCAAGCCTGACAAAGTCCTTCTCGTCGTCGGTGTATCGCAAGCCTGCCGTCAGCCGAATCGTGTCGGACAACTCATAAGTACCCTGACCGAAGATCGCCCAGGCGACGTTCTTGTGATTGACCGTGGTCGGCGGCGGGAACGTGAACCCTTCGGTCGTCACGTTGAAGTTGCTGACGAAGATAAACCCGCCAACCTGCCAACTGAACGGCCCGTCCGTATTCGAGGCTAGCCGTGTTTCCTGCGTGAACTGCTCAAGGTCGATCGAATCCTGCGTGTCAGCCGGGAATGGAATGAAGCCCGGCCCCTGGAACGGCAGGAACGCTGCGCCAAATCCACCGTCGATATCGCCACGGCTAAAGCCTTCCGACGTGCTGTAGTTGGTGATCGACGTCAGCGTTGCGACGTCAAATTCATGGCTGAAGTTAAGCGTTGCGCCGAATTGCTGGTACTCGGCCGGGTTGCCGCCGCCGGCGTCGTAGAACACGACATCGCGGTCATAGTTTTCGTTCAGCTGATTGCTTCCGGCGGTCAGCACGTTGGCGCGGAAGAACGTCGAGCTGCCATCGAGATCGCGGAACTGGACCGAGCCCAGGATCCTCGTCCGGTCATCAGGCGTCAGCAGCAACTGGCCGCGAACCGCGAAGTCGCTGAACCCGCCGAGCACGTCCTCTTCACCGGTGAAGCCGTTGCTGATCCAGTCGCCGCGGCGCTGAAACTGCGTGGCGACACGGAATGCGAGGACGTCGTCGACAATCGCCCCGCCCACGGCACCGCTGAACGAAACCGTATCGAGCGAAGCGTATGAAAGGCTCGCCTGAATGTCCGCTTCCTGTGTCGGCTTCTTGGTATCGATCTTGACGATGCCGGCTGGCGTGTTGCGACCGAACAAGGTGCCTTGGGGTCCGCGCAAGACCTCGACACGCTCGACGTCGAAGATCGGGAAACTCTTGAGTGTCACGTTCTCAAGCACGACATCGTCCATGATCACCGAAACCGGCTGCGACGCCGCCAAATCGAAATCGGTGTTGCCCAGACCGCGGATGTAGAAGCGCGGCGCGACGCGGCCATTCGAACTCTCGACATTGAGGCCCGGCGCAGTGCCCGCCAGTGCAGTGGTATCGCCTGCCGCACTGAACAGCGCGTCGACCCGCCCTTCGCTAAGGATGACCGCCGAAACGGCGACATCCTGGAGGTTTTCTTCACGGCGGTTGGCGGTGACGATAATTGTCGGCAATTCGCCGGCTTGCGGTTCATTTTCCGTGTCGGAATCTTGCGCTGCGGCAGGCGCCGCCACTCCGAGAGCAGCGGCAGTAAAGATGGTAGAGCTGGCCCAGAATGCCCGGGCAGAGAGGGTTGGATGTGACATGTCGGCCCCTTTTGACAAGTCGTTGGGAGGAAATGACTTGTGGTTCCGCTGCCAGATTTGGCGCGATTCTACGAGGTCGAGAGCCAGGCTTTGGTGCCGAATCCGGCAGCGCCGTGCGAGTCTTGGGCGACATGTTGCAGTGAGGTGACACAAATAGCGGTTTCATGACTGCATTGTGACAATACGGTCGATCAGCCAGTGAAGTATTGGTCGGTGGGCAATTGGGATGAGCCGCATTGCGCGGTGCCCGACGCGCGCTATAGGCTCGTCGCAGCCAATTCAATCAAGGAACCTCGCCCATGAAAGTCCGCATCCTTGTTCGTTTGAAACCCGGCGTACTCGATCCCCAGGGCCGCGCTGTTCATCACGCACTCGAGGGGCTTGGTTTCGACGGGGTTGAGGAAGTCCGCATCGGACGCATGATCGAGATGGACGTTGCCGAAGGGACGAGCGACGAGACGCTTCGCAGGATGTGCGAACAGTTGCTCGCAAATATGGTGATCGAAGACTTTGCGATCGAACGACTGGATAGCGTCGGAGAGCCAGCCTGATGGCACACCCATCCAACAATTTCCGGGCCGCGGTGATCACCTTTCCGGGTTCGAACTGCGATCGGGACATGGCCGTCGCGCTGGAAGCGGTTTCGGGCGAACCGGCGATCCGGATCTGGCACGGCGATGCCGAGTTGCCTCCCGGCCTTGATTTTATCGCTCTGCCGGGCGGCTTCTCTTACGGGGACTATCTGCGATCAGGGGCGATGGCAGCCAAGAGTCCGATTCTGCGGGCAGTCATCGAAGCGGCCGGTCGCGGCGTGCCCGTGCTTGGGGTTTGCAATGGCTTTCAGGTGCTCACCGAGAGCGGCTTGCTGCCCGGCGTGCTCATGCGCAACGCTCAGCAGACATTCGTCTGCCGGACCGTCGATCTGCAGGTCGCCAATGCGGAATCGGTCTTCACCCGCCAGTATCAGCAAGATCAGCGCATTCGCATTCCGGTTGCTCACCACGATGGCAACTATTTCGCCGATGAATCCACGTTAGACACTCTGGAGGGCGATGGCCGGGTGGCCTTCCGCTATGCCGACAATTGCAATGGATCGCGTCGGAACATTGCCGGCATCTTGAATGCCAGCGGCAACGTTCTCGGGATGATGCCGCATCCGGAACGCGCGATCGAGCGAGCTGCCCATCCTTCGCTCGGCGGCTCGGATGGTCGTTTGCTTTTCGAAAGCGCGGTGGGAGCGCTCGTGAGCGCGTAACACTATGCCCGTTTCTGCGCGGGAGAATTGAATAGCCGCCTTGCGTCCTCGCTAGGCATCGGCCTGCCGAAGTAATATCCCTGGATCTTGTCGCAACCGAGGTTGCGGATCAGTTCGGCTTCCTCGCTGGTCTCGACCCCTTCGGCCGTCGTTGACATCCGCATCGCCTTGGCCATGGCGACCACCGCATTGATAATTGCGAGGCTTTCGCGCGATTGCTGCGCGGCCCCTTGCACGAACATGCGATCGACCTTGATGGTCGAGAACCGCAACTTGCGCAGGTATCCGAGCGAAGAATATCCGGTGCCAAAATCGTCCAGAGCCACCGAGCAACCCAGCGCCATCACTTGTTCGAGCGCGTTGCGTGCCACATCGGCATCGCGCACGAAGATGCTTTCCGTGACCTCGACTTCCAACCGATCCGGTCGCAATCCGCTGCTCGACAACGCATCGACGACTTCGGCGGTAAAGTCGGGTTCGAGCAACTGCTCGGGCGAAACGTTTACATTGACCTTGATGTGTTCCGGCCATTGGCTCGCTTCGAGACAAGCCTGCCGCAGCACCCACTTGCCGATCGGTACAATCAGCCGCGTATCCTCGGCGAGAGGAATGAACTTGCCCGGGCTGACAAAGCCATGATCTGCGCTCTCCCAGCGGACCAGGGCTTCAAAACTGACAATGCTCTCGCTCCTTGCGTCCACCACCGGCTGGTAGTGCAACAGCAATTCTTCACGCGGCAGCGCTTTGCGCAGCGATACTTCCAGTTGGCGGCGTTCTTCAGCCGAAGCATGCAGCGACTGTTCGAAGCAGAAATGCTCTCCACCGCCAATATCCTTGGCCCGATACAAGGCGAGGTCGGCGTTACGCATGAGTTCTTCGACCGTGCTGCCGTCGCGCGGCCCGATTGCCGAGCCGACGCTCGCCCCGACATACAGGGTGTGATTGTCGACCTGATATGGCTCTGTCAGCGCTTCGATAACGTCGCTCGCGACGCGGCGAACCAGTTCGGGTTGGCTGGCGTCCCGGATCACAACAGCGAATTCGTCTCCTCCGAGACGCCCGCACAGTTGATTGTCGTCCATCAACGATCGGAGCCTCGCGGAAACCTGTGCGAGAAGCTTGTCTCCGGTCAGGTGCCCCAGCGAATCGTTAACGGCCTTGAACCGATCGAGATCGACCATCAACAGCGCGCAGCGCGTGCGCCACTGACCGGCAAAGCGAAGCGCTTCACCCAGAGTTTCGGTGACCTGCAAACGGTTGGGGAGCGAGGTCAACGTGTCATAGCGCGCGAGATATTCAATCTTCTCGGACGATTCACGCTGCGCGGTGACATCGGAGCCGACGCCTCGAAATCCAATGAACTTGCTGTTCTCGTCGCGGATCGGAGTGCCCGACAGCTCCCACCACCGTTCCTCTCCCCTGATCGTTACCTGCACCAGTAGATTGGAGAAATTCTCACGATTCTTCAGTCGTTCGGCAAGATCATGAAGGCTCGCCGGGAACCTGCCTTCTTCCCAGTGTTTGCCTGCAATAAGTTCCACCAAAGGTCTTCCTTCGGCGTTGGTCTGACTGGTCGCGAGAGCGAACGCGAACCGCGGACTGACATTTCGCAACCGCCGCAGCGTATCGACTTCCCATAGCCAATCGGCTTCGTTTTCTTCGAACTCGCGAAGCAACAGCGAAACAACTTCTTCCTTCTCGGCAACCCCACTCTCGGCGATCCGGACCGCCAGATGCGCGCGCGCAACCTGGATCGAACCAAACACACCGAGCAGGGTCGCCAGCCCCCATGCTACTCCGGCGACCGCGAGCGAACTGAGAACCAGATAGGTGGAAACCACAATTCCCAGTGCGCCGGCATAGGCGACTACGCCCAGGGGAGGCGCCGTGTTGAAATAGACTGCGCCCGCGATGGTGATCGTGATCACCAGCAGCAACGCAATCATCTCTCCCGTGCCGCCGAATGGGGCGAACATCACCACTGCGGAAGACCACAAGATGCCGCTCAAGAGCGAAGTGGACGCCTGTTTCAGCACTTCTTTGCGCGACACCGGCCGATGATCGGCATCCGACAGCGACCTGTCGATCATGACCCCGCGAACATGGAGCGCACAGGTCGCCAGGAACCACAGTCCGAGCCACTCGATAGCGACAAAATCGAGAAACACTCTGACAACGAACAGCGCGAAGACCACGTTGGCGAGCGCTCGATAATGCGACACTCTTGCGAGTGCAGCATATTGCAGCCCGCGCAGGCGCACCCAGTCGGCTTCTCCCCGGTCGGTCAGACCCAGGATTGCCGAAATTGGCAGGCTAGACGTTGATACCTGCTTGGGGCTTGCCGCGTCGCTCACACTTCCGCGCTACCCAGTAAAGGTTAACGTGCGTGTAAAGTACGGTCATTCCGTTGGTAAATTTCGATATAATTTCATGGGACTAGCTGTTCAGCCGTGTTGCCGCCCGATCCCAGTTTTTGCCGTCGAAATCAGTGATTTCGGGGCTTAAGCGCGATGCATCGTCGAGGCATGCCAGATGAACGCTCCAGCATTCGGGATGCGACTTGGGCTGATAAAAGCTTTTGACGCCACAGATTCGGCAAAAGAGATGCTCGGCTTCGCCGCTGCCAAACCGGTATGAGGTTAGCTCGTCCTTGCCGCTCAAAAGCTGAAAGCGCTCGTGAGGGATGAACAGGTGCAAATAGCCCGATGCGGAGCAGATCGAGCAATTGCATCGCAGCATCTTTGGCTTGGCATCCGCTTGAGCGCGAAATCGCACTGCACCGCAATGACAGCCGCCTTCGACTGTAACCGTTCCGCTCACTCGACCGTCACCGATTTGGCAAGATTGCGCGGCTGGTCCACGTCTGTGCCCTTCACCACGGCGACATGGTAGGCGAGCAATTGCACCGGAATCGCATAAACCAGCGGAGCGATCAGCGGATGAACCACCGGCATCTCGATCGTCGCAAGGCAGCCCTCGCCCGCTTTCTCGATCCCGTCCGCATCGGAGATTAGCACCACTTTGCCGCCCCGCGCGCGAACCTCCTCCATGTTTGAAACGGTCTTCTCAAACAGCGGTCCGGACGGAGCGATGACGACCACCGGAACATCATCGTCGATCAACGCAATCGGACCGTGCTTCATCTCGCCTGAAGCGTAACCTTCGGCATGTATGTAACTAATTTCTTTCAGTTTTAGGGCACCCTCCAAAGCCAGTGGGTAATCCTGTCCACGACCCAGGTACAGGACATCGCGCGCCGGGGCGATCAGGTGTGCCATCGCGGCGATGTCATCATCGTGAGCGAGCGCCGCATTGAGCGCTGCGGGTGCTTCGAGCAGGTGCTTGACCACCTCCTGCTCTTCCTCGCGGTTCATCAGCCCCTTCTTCACCGCCATATGCGCGGCCAAGGCAGCAAGCACAGCAAGCTGACAGGTAAATGCCTTGGTTGAAGCGACACCGATTTCCGGCCCGGCATGGGTCGGCAGCAGCAAGTCTGCTTCGCGCGCCATGGTGCTGGTCGGCACGTTGACCACAACCCCGATCACTTGCCCGTTGGCCTTGCAATGCCGCAGCGCGGCGAGCGTATCGGCTGTTTCGCCGCTCTGGGAAATGAACAGCGCGAGACCGCCATCTTCGAGAACCGGCTCGCGGTAGCGGAATTCGCTTGCGACATCGATATCGACCGGCACGCGGGCAAACTGCTCGAACCAGTACTTTGCGACCATCCCGGCGTAGTATGACGTGCCGCAAGCGACGATCGTCAGTCGGCGAATGGCCGACAGGTCGAAGTCGAATTGCGGCAGCGCGACCGAGTTGTCCTCCCGCCGCAGATACGAACCCAGGGTTTGCGCCACCACCGTCGGCTGATCGAAGATCTCCTTCTGCATGAAATGGCGGTAGTTGCCCTTCTCGACCGCAGCAGCGGATGCGCCCGAGGGCTGTACCGGACGGAAAGTCTCGCGACCCTCGGCATCGAAGATCTGCACGCGATCGTGGCGGATGATCGCCCAGTCACCTTCTTCGAGATAGGTAATTCGCTGGGTCAGAGGTGCGAGCGCCAATGCGTCCGAGCCGAGGTACATTTCCCCGTCGCCATGGCCCACGACCAGCGGCGAGCCGAGCCGTGCGCCGATCAGGAGGTCGGGAAAGGAGCGGAAAGCAATCGCCAGCCCAAACGCGCCGCGCAGCCGCGGCAGCACTTCGCGCACAGCCTCTTCAGGGCTCATCCCCTTTTCGATGCGGCTCGAGATCAGATGCGCGACAACCTCGCTGTCCGTCTCGCTTTCGAACTTCCGGTCTTCCGCAGCGAGTTCAGCCCGCAGCTCCTTGAAGTTCTCGATGATGCCGTTGTGAACGATCGCCACTTCGCCGGTCGCGTGCGGGTGAGCGTTTGTGGTGGTCGGCGCGCCATGCGTGGCCCAGCGCGTGTGCGCAATGCCGACTTCGCCGGCCGCCGGTTCGACGTCCAGCACGCCGACGAGATTGAGAAGTTTACCTTCCGCCCTACGCCGCACGAGCTGTTCATTGTGCAGAGTGCAAAGACCCGCGCTGTCATAGCCGCGATATTCCATCCGGCGCAGCCCATCGACCAGCCGATCCGCGACCTGTTCTTTGCCTACAATGCCAATAATGCCGCACATATGCCGGAAAAGCCCCTGTTGTTTGCCTGTCCTCGCGGGCCCCTAGAGCACGCAAGGTGAACATTGAATTGCGCTCTAGCGCTTATGCCGTCCGCCGCAAGCCGTCGCGCCAAAGGTAAAGGCCCGCGGCGATGATCAGGCCAGCTCCGGCCAACGTCAGGAGATCGGGTTTGTCGCCGAACCACCACCAGCCGATCACGATCACCACCAGCATCTGGACATAGATCGCCGGTGCGACCTGCGCCGCTCCTGCTCGCGAAGTACCGAGATAAGCCAGCCAATGTGCGGTGCTCGCGGTCACTGCAACAATCGCACAGCGCGCAACGACATCCCAACTGGGCCAGCCAAACCCGAATTCCGGCACTCCTGAAAACTGGAATGCCGTTGCTGCAACAATCAAGATGGGCGCGGCGACCCCGGCAATAAAGACCTGCATCGACAAGGCGCTCCCCTGCCCTGCACTGGCGCGATTCAGCACCACCATGAGTGCGAAGAAGAATGCCGCCAAAAGTGGAAGCAGCGCGGCCCAACCGAGTTCTGCAAGATTAGGGCGCAGGATGATTGCGACGCCGACCAGGGCAACGATGGAAACACCCCATACCACCGAGCGGACTTTCTCCCCCAACAAGGCCCCTGCAAGCAATTGGGTCAGCACCGGAGACAGAAACGCAATTGCCATCGCTTCGGCCAACGGCATGATATAAATTGCCGAGAAGAATGAAAGCGATGCCATCGCCAAGCAGACACCTCGGCCCAGTTGCAGCCAGGGATTCTGGGGCACGAAGGCCTTTGGACCTTCGCTTCTGAGCAACAGCAGCGATAGGCCCACCGCCCCGATCGAAAACCGCAAGGCAGCGACTGCATGGGCCGGCCAATCGCCTGCCATCGACTTGATAACGCCATCGCCCACCGACAGCACCGAAAAGCCGAGCACGGCCAATGCCAATCCTGATCGCTCGTCTCGGGTCATTCGTGGCCCGTATGGCGGGATGGTGGGTTAGGAAAGCCCCTGCGCGGGACTTATGGTCTCAAACCTTGATCTGCGCAGCGATTTCGCGGGTCACCTGCTCGTTCAGTTCGCGCTCCACGATCGCGCCTGAGCGTTCGGCGATCGAGTATTTGTCACTTTCGGTAATCGAACGCTTGAGCACGATTTCGGCTACAAGGCCGACCGAGACCATCTGACCACCGAACAGCACCAGCAGCATGCCGAGCATCAACAGCGGGCGATTTCCGATCGGGCCGAGCCCCAGCACCCACAGCACGCTGAGATAGGCAAGGATTGCAACGCCGAGCGCCGACAAAGCCAGACCGCCTCCGCCAAAAAGGTGCAGCGGGCGCGCGGCATAGCGCGTCGTTAGCCAAACCGTGAGAAGATCCAGTGCCCCTTTGATAAGACGCTTGGCCCCGAACTTCGACACGCCAAAACGGCGTGCGCGGTGCTGCACAGGGATCTGACCGACGCTGTAGCCGCGGGCATGCAGGAGCGCAGGCACGAAGCGGTGCAGCTCGCCATACATTTCCAGCTCGGCGAGGATTTCCCGACGATAGGCTTTGAAGCCGCAATTGTGATCGTTGATCTTGAGACCAAATGCCTTGTTGACCGCACCGTTGAACAGCTTCGAAGGCAGCGTCTTGTCGAGCGGATCGTTGCGGATCTGCTTCCAGCCAGTGACGCAATCGTGACCTTCATCGATCGCTTTCAGGAAGTTGCCGATCTCGGTCGGGTTGTCCTGCAGGTCGGCATCCATGGTGAAGACAATATCGCCGCGCGCTTCGCGAAACCCCGCAGACAGCGCCGCCGACTTGCCGAAATTGCGACGGAACCGGACAAGCGAGATGCGCGGATCCTTTGCGGCAAGCTGCCGAATGATTTTCTCTCCGCCGTCGGTGCTGCCGTCATCGACGAAAATCAGCTCGATGCTTTTGCCGAGCGTTTTACACTCTTCAACCACTTCCCCGTAGAGGATTTCCAGGCTTTCGCACTCATTGAAGAACGGAATGATAAAGCTGCACTCGACGGCGTCTGTCACGACCGGATCGATATTGCCTGCGAAAGACATGTGAATTGCTACCCCCTGGAAATTGCATTCCGGGCCTAGGGAGCGAATGGAAAGAAACGGTTAATGCTGTTTGGTAAGGGTTGGGGCCAATGTTCATTTCCGTGATTGCAACGGTAGCTCTGGCACTGATTGCAATGGCTCCTGGCTGGCTGATGATGCACAGTCGAGCAGACCGCCAGGGGCAGTTCGGTGCCGCCATGGCGGCTTCCCTGACGGTCGTGATGCTTGTCACCGCGCTAGTCGGCGCCGCCTGGAATGCTGCAACAGGTGGTCAGATGCCCGCCTACACGATGGCAGGCATATCGGTTCTTGGCATTGTTTGGGTGGGAGCAATCACCCGCAAAGGACCGGCCTATCAGTCGGAATCTCCCCCGCTTGTGATCGAATGGGAAGCGTTTGCCCTCGCGACCGGGTTCATTGCCTTCGGGTTTCTTTCCATGTCACTCGCGATTGCAGAGGCCCCGAATGGCGACCTCTTGATCCACAGCTGGTATAACGCAGATTGGTTCAAGCACATCGGCCACGTCCATGCGATCGCCAATTCGGGCCTGCCCGCGCGAGATATCTTCGGGGGTGGCGAAGCGCTCTATTACTATTGGCTGAGTTACACGCTTCCAGGAGCCGGCGCAGCAATCGGTGGCGACGCCTGGTCGGCGCTCGCGACGGCAAATGCGATCATTACCGCTTTGTTCTGTTTCGTTTTTTACGGTCTTGTCCGGATCGTTGCACCGCGCCGATGGGCGCTCCTGATCGCCGCGCTAGGCTTGTTCATAGTTGCGCCCATGGGCTTCTTCTTCGCCTTGTTCGGTGACGGCTTGCACGCACTTCTCGACGTGCCACAGGCACCCAAAGGCCCGGCTCTGATGACTATCGCGCAGTTCATCCCGCAACATTCACTGGCAGCGACAGTCTTCGTCGGATGGGCAGTCCTCGCCGCCGATCGACCTGAGCGAGGAGCCAATACGCCCCATTATCTGGCATTGGCAGCGATGGCGGCACTGCTTCCTCTCTCGACCTTGCTCGGAGCAACCTTGTTGATCGGATACGGCTTTATCGAGCTTTACCGGCGTCGGCTCGCAGCAGTTCCGGAACTCGCGATCATGGTTGTTTTGGTCGGCGCGATGGCCGCTCTGCTCAATGTTGTCCAGCTCGGAAACCCGGACTCCGCACTGGAAAGCCCTCTTCTCAACAATCCGGAGGATATGCGGCCATGGTTTGAACGAGCGTCGAATGGCGGCATGTTGTTGTTTGGCTATTGCGGTATCCCGTTGTTTGCGGCCGTCGTCGCTTTGGTACGGTGGAAGCCCGAAGTTGCGGTTGAGAATTACGCAAGAACGGTGGCCTTTTGCCTCATTCTGGCAGCGTTTGTCGCGGTCGTCGGAACCCAGGCGCTCGCACCAGAGCGCCTCGCCGCAGAAACCTTGATCCGTGCCGTAATTCCAGCCGCGATTGGTGCATGCGTGATTGGAGCGTGGGCATTCGCCACCGCGATGATATCCGAAGCGAAATACAGATATGCCGCGTTCGCAGCCCTGGCGGCAATGACCATGGTCGCGGCGCCGGGAATCTATTTACGCATGGTCTGGATGACCGACCTTACCGATGACTGGACGACGCGAATTCCCGCCGACGATCGTGAGGCACTGGCCGATCTGCGCAGGTTGTCCGGTCCGGGGGATTTGGTTTGGCAGTTTCCCGAACCGCCGATCCTGGCACGCGATCGAGGCCACGACAGCTGGACCGCAACGATTGCCGGACGTGCGGTACTGAACAGCGAGCGCGCGACTGACTTCAATCTGGCCGCCCCATATATCGATCAATCCAAGCGTTTCTTTGATGGCGAAGATGTGCCGGTCCCCGATCAGATTACGTGGATATACCTGTCGCGCATCCTCGCTCCGGATGGCTATGAGGTGACAAAGAAGCGTCTTGTCGGCGATACGCGGTGGCGCACCGCCACATGTTACGCCGATGCGTGCCTGTTCCAGCGGCGTGATAGCAGCAACCAATAGCCCGCCACGCCGATTGCGGCATCGCCGATAGTGGTCGCCAGCCGTGTGAGCAGCGCGAATGCAGCGATGACTGCAGCACCTTCGACGGGGGCGGCCAATGCCAGCAATGCGGACTCGCGCACGCCGATGCCTCCAGGCGCAACCGGGATCAGGAACCCTGCGACCCAGGCAAGCATGAAAAGGGCCGAAAGGCGTTCGGGATCGGCGCTCGCAAGGGCAACGCCAGCCAACACCGTAATCAGGGCGGCGAACAGAGCAAAGAATGCCAGCTGAAAACCGGCAGCCCGTAGGATCGGCGCGGCGACATGGGTTGCAATCGCCAAACCGACGATTGCCAAAACAAGCAGCCCGAGCATGCCGCCGCCAAAATACAGGATCGCGGCACATAGAAGAGCAGCTGGAATGTGGATCGCGGCTTCTGCCAGGCTCGCCTTGGCCATCGGCTTTTGCGACAGGCCGAATTCGGCGCCGGTAAGCTGCCGTGAGCCATACTGGAAGATCGAACCAGGAATGTACTTGGCGACTACGGCAGGGCCGTAGATCGCAATCGTCGCCGAGAAATCCAGCAACCCCTTGCGCACCACCATGGCAGTCCAGCCCGCAGCAAGCAGTGCCAGCGCTCCGCCATAGGCAAGACCTACGACAAATGTGGTGATCCAGGCCGTCTGCGACAATCGTTCTACCAGCGCGTCGCTTCCGAGCTGACTGAGCGCCATGCCGCAATAGATCAGGGCTGCAACCAGCAGCGCATATCCGCCCCAGCGAATGGCCTTCATGGCCCCACTGGAGAACGGAAGCTTCCTATCCATGACGCAGCAGGCTGGTGTAATCTGGATAAGGCACGCAATAGGAACGCCCGTAGTGACGGGTTTCGACCAGATCACTACCGTCGATTGCCGCGCGGTAGCGCGAGCGCCCTGAATCGTCGAACAGGACGACGCCGCCCCGCTTCAACCGGCTTTCTGCGTGCCTCAAGCAGGCGGACCGGTGACGACCGTCGATCACGATCATGTCGAACTCACCATCAAATTCGTCGATGGCGCATACGTAATTGTCCGGACCATTGTCGATCGGACGATAGAGCAGCGAGACGTTATCGTGTCCCTTGGTCTGGCGCTGAAACTTGTCGAGCCACGGTTTGTCGTGCTCCACCGTTACAACTTCGCCGGAGCGCTTTGCGAGCCACACCGTGCTCGCACCGGAACCATATTCGAACACCCGTGCATTGCCCGCACGTGCCTGGAGGAACTCGGCGATTTCGCGGGTCGCGGCGACATTCCACCATGGCAGATCCAGCGCGATCATCCGGTCCGTCTCGTAAATCGCGAACAACGATGCGAACCAGCGCTGCCAGCCATACGGATCGTTCTCGCGCGTCGCATTCGCGTCACCGGCGAACGGGCCGAGACCGCCCAGACCCTGCATGGTATCGACGTAGCGACGCTTTATAATGTGCATTGAATTGTCCCCTTGGCGGATGCCGTATTCAAGGGGTCTATCAAGGAAGCCTTAACCAAAAACTACCAAGCAATCCGGCAAAAGCAGGGCATTGTCGAAGCTGCTGAAGGAGCCGCTCAAAACCTCCGCGAGGGACCGATTGGACCTTAGGAAAAAAATAAGGTTTCCCGAATATTCACCAAAAATCGAGAGGCGGTGTTCGCTCTATTGCGGACATGCCTGGATGAATTCTTGGGAGGCCTTGGGGGCTTGGTATGAGCGCATTCGGCAAAAAAGGCGGGGCAAGCGGCGTAAAAGGCGGGCGGCCTGCATTCGGTGTTGCCCGTCCGATGAAGTCTGGCGCTCGCTCCAGCGAAAACGCCGATGGCGGTGAGCAATTCCCGCCGCTGCCTGATGAAGGCGAGCCTGCGAAACCTTCCAGTCCGAACCCCGTTCCTGCGAGTTCCAAATCCGGCGGGAACGCTACTTCCGATGCGATGGATCGTCTGGCCGAGCGCGCCAATGCGATCAACGAAGCCAATTCCGAAACCGGCGGCTTCGAAGCCAGCGTCCACAAGATCAAGGAACAGGTGCTCCCGCGCCTGCTCGAACGTGTCGATCCGGAAGCGGCTGCCACGCTCTCCAAGGAAGAGCTGTCGGAAGAGTTCCGCCCGATCATCATGGAAGTGCTGGCCGAGCTAAAGGTCACGCTGAACCGTCGCGAACAATTCGCGCTCGAAAAAGTTCTGATCGACGAGCTTCTGGGCTTCGGTCCGCTCGAAGAATTGCTGAACGATCCCGACGTATCCGACATTATGGTCAACGGTCCGGACCAGACCTACATCGAAAAAAAGGGTAAGCTTCAGCTTGCCCCGATCCGGTTCCGCGACGAACAGCACCTGTTCCAGATCGCCCAGCGTATCGTGAACCAGGTCGGTCGCCGCGTCGACCAAACCACGCCGCTCGCCGACGCCCGCTTGAAAGACGGCTCGCGTGTGAACGTCATCGTCCCGCCCTTGTCATTGCGCGGTACCGCGATCTCCATTCGTAAATTCTCCGAGAAGCCGATCACCTTGGATATGCTCAAGGAATTCGGTTCGATGTCGGAGAAAATGTGCACCGCGCTAAAGATTGCCGGTGCCTGCCGGTTCAACATCGTCATCTCGGGCGGTACCGGTTCCGGTAAGACGACCATGCTCAACGCCCTGTCGAAAATGATCGATCCGGGAGAGCGCGTGTTGACGATCGAGGACGCCGCCGAACTTCGACTGCAACAGCCGCACTGGCTGCCGCTGGAAACGCGTCCGCCGAACCTTGAAGGGCAAGGCGCCATCACGATCGGTGACCTCGTGAAGAACGCCCTGCGTATGCGTCCGGACCGGATCATTCTGGGTGAGATTCGTGGCGCCGAATGTTTCGATCTTCTCGCCGCCATGAACACCGGCCACGATGGTTCGATGTGTACGCTCCATGCCAACAGCCCGCGCGAGTGCCTGGGCCGTATGGAGAACATGATCCTGATGGGTG